>JADZAR010000144.1 GCA_020852475.1 Nitrosomonas sp. | reverse complement strand
TCCGCGATTGAATCCCAAATAGCTTCAACCAGTTGAATGCGCTGTTCTAACGGCATTTCAGCGATATCGGCTGCTGTGATTGGTTTCATACTCATCTCCTGATTTCCGATTTATAGCTTTCCTTCCACCCAACCCGCTACGCCGTCCAGCGCCGCGGGCAGGCGATCCGGTTGCGTGCCGCCTGCCTGCGCCATGTCCGGCCTGCCGCCGCCTTTGCCGCCGACCTGCTGGGCGACGAAATTGACGAGCTCACCGGCTTTGATTCTGCTGGTGAGGTCGGCGCTGACGCCGGCGATCAGCGTGGCTTTGTCAGACGCTTCCGCGGTGGCCAGCACGATCACGCAGGTGTTGAGTTTGTCTTTCAACTGATCGAGCGTTTCGCGCAGCGATTTGGCATTAGCACCTTCCAGGCGGGCGGTGAGCAGTTTGACGCCTTTGATATCGAGGGCTTGATCAGCCAGTCCCGCGTTTTGGTAACCGGCCAGTTTGGCTTTGAGTTGTTCCAGTTCTTTTTCGGTCTGTTTGACCGTGTCGATGATCTGCGCGATTTTCTGATGAATTTCCTGTGGACTGGTTTTGAGGGTTTGCGCGATGGTTTGCAGCTGCGCTTCGCGTTGCTGCACGTAATCGACAGCGGCTTTGCCGGTGACCGCTTCAACGCGGCGGATGCCGGCGGCAATGCCGGTTTCGCCGGTGATTTTGAAAAAACCGATCTGGCCGATTTGCGCGACATGCGTGCCGCCGCACAGTTCGGTGGAAAAATCGCCCATGCCGATGACGCGGACGACATCGGCGTATTTCTCGCCGAATAACGCCATCGCGCCCTGTTTGACGGCTTCGTCGTATTTCATGTGACTGGCGCTGACCGGCCAGTTATTGCGGATTTGTTCGTTGACCAGCCGTTCGGTTTCGCGGATTTCGTCGGTGGTCAGCGGCGCATTGTGCGAAAAGTCGAAGCGCAGGCGGTTGGCGTCGACCAGCGAGCCTTTCTGCGCGACATGCGTGCCGAGTACGTTGCGCAATGCGGCGTGCAGCAGGTGTGTGGCGGAATGATTGTTGGCGATGCTGGCGCGCGCGGCCGGGTTGACCCGTGCCTGCACATGATCCTTGACGACTATGCGGCCGCTGCGCAACAGGCCTTTGTGGCCGAACACATCGGCCTGGATTTTCTGCGTGTCGGTGACGGCGAACGTGCCGTTGGCGGCCATGAGCTCACCGCTGTCGCCGACCTGGCCGCCGGATTCCGCGTAGAACGACGTGTGATCGAGGACGATGACGGCTTCGTCGCCGGCTTCGATGAAATCGACGGGCGTGCCTGCCTTGTAGATCGCCAGGATTCTGCCCTCATGTTGCAATGCGTCATAACCATGAAAAACCGTGTGGTCGCCGTGGTAGGCCAGTCCTTCGGTCATAGTGAATTTGTTGGCTGCGCGCGCCTGTTCGCGTTGTCTGGCCATGGCTTTTTCAAAGCCGTCGTTGTCGACGCTAATGCCGCGTTCGCGGGCGATGTCGGCGGTCAGGTCGAGCGGGAAGCCGAAGGTGTCGTACAGGCGAAACGCGGTTTCGCCGTCAAGGGCTTTGACGTTTCTGTCGAGCGCGCCTTCCAGCACCTGCATGCCGTGCTCCAGCGTCTCGGCAAAGCGTTCTTCTTCCTGCCGCAGTACGCTGGCAACGCGATCTTGGGCCGCGGGCAGTTCGGGGTAGGCCGCGCCCATGACCTGGCTTAGGTCGGCTACCAGCCGGTAGAAGAACGGTTCCTTCTGTCCCAGGCGGTAGCCGTGGCGGATGGCGCGGCGGATAATGCGCCGCAAGACATAACCGCGGCCTTCGCTGCTCGGAATAACGCCGTCGGTGATCAGAAACGCGCACGCGCGAATGTGGTCGGCGATGACTTTGAGTGAGTTGTCCGCCAGATGCTGCGCGCCGGTTTCGCGGGCGGCGGCTTTGATGAGATCCTGAAACAGGTCGATGTCGTAATTGCTGTGCACCTGCTGCATAACGGCGGAAATCCGCTCCAGTCCCATGCCGGTGTCGACCGAGGGCCTGGGCAGCGGATGCAGCTCGCCGCTGCCGTCACGGTTATATTGCATGAACACCAGGTTCCAGATTTCGATGTAGCGGTCGCCATCCGCATCGGCGGAGCCGGGTGGTCCGCCCGCGACATCGGGGCCATGATCGTAAAAAATTTCGGAACACGGGCCGCATGGACCGGTATCGCCCATCTGCCAGAAATTGTCCGTCGTGCCGATGCGGACAAAGCGCGCCGGATTCACGCCGACTTCATTGAGCCAGATGTCGGCGGCTTCGTCGTCCTCTGCGTAGACGGTGACCCATAATCTGTCCTGAGGAATGCCGAGCGTGACCGTTAGAAACTCCCAGGCAAATTGGATGGCGTTGCGCTTGAAATAATCGCCGAAACTGAAATTGCCGAGCATTTCAAAAAACGTGTGATGCCGCGCCGTGTAGCCGACATTTTCCAGGTCATTGTGCTTGCCGCCGGCGCGCACGCAGCGCTGCGAACTGGCTGCGCGTACATAGCTGCGCTGATCCTGGCCGAGAAAAACATCCTTGAACTGCACCATCCCCGCGTTGGTAAACAACAGCGTTGGATCGTTTCCCGGCACCAGTGAGCTGGATGGAACGCGGGTGTGGCCGTGGGATTCAAAAAATTCGAGAAACTTTTGTCTGATTTCGCTGCTTTTCATGTTCGTAATGGTTTATTCGTATCGTTGTAATTCAATAACGGTGGTACCGACAGCCTCGCCCTGAATGATCGCCAGATTTTCAATGCGCACCCGCACGGTGATTTCGATGCCCATGCGCGGTAATTCGGCGCCTGTCAGAATGGTAATTTTGCCGCTTTCGTCTTCGAGCGAATAGGCTTTTAAATCGATCAGCGGGATGCGTGTGGGTTCTTTGGTGATGCCTCTGAGATTGACTTCCCTGCCGTCAAACGCGGCGGCTGCGACATTGATTTCATGAATCGGTGTGATGATGTTGCCGCCTGCGGCGCAGCCGCCGTGCGTGAATGCAAAGAACATCAGCAGACCGATAATCAGTGTTCGTATGTTTTTCATGTTTCTTCCCTGTCAGCTTGCGACAGTATGGTGTTGATGGTATCCGATGAAAAGCCTCTGCTCATCATGAAGCGGATTTGTTTGCCGCGCGCCTTCAGGTCGACGGGCGGCGCGCCGAATTTTTTTTGCCAGATGCGCCATGCCGTTTCGAGATCGTTATCTTTAAGGACAGGCAGGATGTCGGCAATAATATGTTCATCAACGCCTTTTGCTTTGAGTTCGCGAACGATGCGCTGGCTGCCGAGGCGGCTGCGGCGTATCCGCGCCGTCTGTTCGGCAAAGCGTTCGGTGGATAAATAGCCGTCCCGTTCCAGCTGATCCAGCAAGTCAGATACCTGCTGCCGTGAATGCTCATGGACTGACAGCTTTTGTTCCAGCTCATAGCGCGAATATTCGCGCTTTGCCAGATACTGCAACGCGCGGATTTGCAGTGATGTTTTGCCGCCGGTCGTCATTGCGTGACTCGATTATTATTTGCTATCCGGATTGCCGGTATCGTTTTTGCCGGCATTGCTTTCAGGATTTTTGCTTTTCTTACCCGCATCCGCCAGACCAACCGCTGCGCGGATTTTCTTTTCAATTTCCTGCGCCATGTTCGGGTGCTCTTTCAGATAGTCGCGGACGTTATCCTTGCCCTGGCCGATTTTTTCGCCATTGTAGGCGTACCAGGCGCCTGCCTTGTCGATCAGTTTATGCTGAACGCCGAGTTCAATAATTTCGCTTTCGCGGGAAATGCCTTCACCGTAAAGAATATCAAAGTCAGCCTGTTTGAAGGGGGGCGCTACTTTGTTTTTTACCACCTTGACGCGGGTTTCGCTGCCGATGGTTTCGTCACCTTTTTTGATGGCGCCGGTGCGTCGAATATCGAGGCGGACGGATGCGTAGAATTTGAGTGCGTTGCCGCCGGTTGTGGTTTCCGGATTGCCGAAAATGACGCCGATTTTCATACGGATCTGGTTGATGAAGATCACCATGGTGTTGCTGCGTTTGATATTGGCGGTCAGTTTGCGCAGCGCCTGGGACATGAGGCGGGCCTGCAACCCCATTTGCGGATCGCCCATTTCGCCTTCGATTTCGGCGCGTGGCGTCAATGCGGCGACGGAGTCGATGACTACGATATCGATTGAACCGGAACGCACCAGCATGTCAGCGATTTCCAGCGCCTGTTCGCCATTGTCCGGCTGTGAAATTAAAAGCTCCTGCACGTTGACGCCGATCTTCTGGGCATACTGGGGATCGAGCGCGTGCTCAGCGTCAATAAAGGCCGCGGTGCCGCCGAGTTTCTGCATTTCGGCGATAACCTGCAAGGTGAGCGTCGTTTTGCCGGAGGATTCCGGGCCGTAGATTTCAATGACACGCCCGCGCGGCAGCCCGCCGACGCCTAGCGCAATATCGAGACTGAGCGAACCGGTGGAGACGACTTGAATATCATTGGCGACATCGTTAGCGCCCAGACGCATGATGGATCCCTTGCCGAACTGCTTTTCAATTTGAGCCAGTGCGTTGGCAAGTGCTTTGCTTCTGTTTTCGTCCATGGTTTTTCCTGTTAAGTGTCAGTAAATTATCGCACATGCACACATGTGTCTGTAAGACGAGCTGCTTGGAAAATGCATTTTGCGTGTGTAAAAAAATCAGTAGAAATAAAAAAACAATACTCGAGTATCTTGTCAGCCTGCGATATAATCGCAGCTTTGTCATCATGATGATGAAGTACGGCTGTGAAGTTTTTTAATAATTTCAGTATGGATTTCAATGATTGAACTTTCTGAAATTTTTCATCAGCAATCAGGTGGTTATATTTAATTCCGTCAAATAAAAAGTGAAAGAAACGATCCGCGTTATATTACTAGGCGGCCCTGGTGCTGGAAAAGGCACGCAGGCCAATTATATCAAGGAACATTTTGGTATTCCGCAAATTTCAACGGGCGATATGCTCCGTAATGCCGTTAAGGCTGGCACTGAATTGGGTAAGATGGCCAAGGAAATCATGGATTCCGGCGGGCTTGTTTCGGATGACATTATTATCAATCTGGTCAAGGAGCGCATTGCCGAGCCCGATTGCGCGCGCGGTTTTTTATTTGATGGCTTTCCGCGAACAATCCCGCAGGCTGATGCGATGAAGGCGGCTGGCGTGCAAATCGATTATGTCGTAGAAATTGACGTCGATGATGATGTCATCATTCAGCGCATGTCGGGGCGAAGAATCCATCCTGCTTCTGGACGGACCTATCATGTCGATTTTAATCCGCCCAAGGTGGAAGGCATTGATGATGTTACCGGTGAACCACTCATGCAGCGCGATGACGATAAAGTTGAAACAGTCAAAAAGAGACTGGCCGTCTATCATGAACAGACTGAACCCTTGATCGATTATTATTCCAGGTGCGTTTCAGGTCATGCGGGTAGCGCGCCGCGTTATATTAAAATCAATGGTGTTGGTACTGTTGAAGCCATTCGGGAGCAGATACTTTCGGCCATCGCCGCGCCAAATTGATTGGCCAGCGAAAAGCGTGAATCGAAGCATTGCAGGCTAAATAGGTGACAAAAATAAACGCTTTTCCTTGCCGGAATGTTGCGCCTTCAGCTATCGGCTTTCAGGTATCGATGACAAAAATTCAGAACAGCCGGTATGCATCTGCTGCTCTGAATTTTTGTTTTTGTTGTCCGGGATTTGTATCTTAAAAATTTAATGAGTTGTAGCTTGGGCGCTATAACTTTTGTCATGTTTTGATCAATCAGGAGAGATAGAGTATGTCCATAAAAAATGCATTTTACGCCCAATCGGGTGGTGTTACGGCGGTTATTAATGCATCCGCCGCAGGTGTTATTGAAACCGCGCGTCAGCATCCGGACAAAATCGGCAATGTTTACGCCGGGCGCAATGGCATTATCGGTGCACTGACTGAAGATTTGATTGACACCGGCGCGGATTCCGCGCAGGCCATTGCTGCGCTGCGCCACACGCCATCGGGTGGTTTTGGTTCATGCCGCTACAAGTTGAAAAGCATAGAACAAAACCGCCGGGAATATGAGCGATTGATTGAAGTCTTCAAGGCGCACAATATCGGCTATTTCTTTTATAACGGTGGTGGCGATTCCGCCGACACCTGTTTGAAGGTATCCCAGATTTCCGATACGCTGGGTTTCCCGATCCAGGCGATTCATGTGCCCAAGACGGTCGATAACGACTTGCCGATTACCGACTGTTGTCCTGGTTTTGGTTCAGTCGCGAAATACATTGCGGTGTCAACGCGCGAAGCGAGTTTTGATGTGGCCAGTATGGCGAAAACGTCAACCAAGGTCTTTGTGCTGGAAGTTATGGGTCGTCATGCGGGCTGGATAGCCGCCGCGGGCGGTCTGGCATCAAGCAAGGACTGTGAAATCCCGATTGTCATTCTGTTTCCGGAAATCACTTTCGATAAAGCAAAATTCCTCGCAAAAGTCGACAGTTATGTCAAGCAATATGGCTATTGTTCGGTTGTCGTGTCGGAAGGTGTCAAAGGCGAGGACGGCAACTTTCTGTCCGATCAGGGTTTGCGTGATGCGTTTGGTCACGCGCAGCTGGGTGGTGTTGCGCCTGTTGTGGCCAATATCATCAAGGATGGTCTGGGCTTGAAATACCACTGGGGTGTGGCGGATTATCTGCAACGCGCGGCGCGCCATGTGGCTTCCAAAACCGATGTCGAGCAGGCTTACGCAATGGGCAAGGCGGCTGTCGAATACGCCATAGCCGGACATAATTCGGTGATGCCGACCATCGAGCGGCTGTCCAGCTCACCTTACCGCTGGCAGGTCGGTATGGCGCAGTTATCAAATGTGGCCAACGTGGAGAAAATGATGCCGGCTGATTATATCAGTGAAGATGGTTTCGGTATCAGTGAGGCTTGTCGTGAATATCTGCTGCCGCTGATCGAAGGTGAAGACTATCCACCGTATAAAAACGGTTTGCCTGATTATGTGCGTCTGAAAAATGCAGCAGTACCGAAGAAACTGGGCGCATTCGAAATCTGAAATACAGCAAAATTTTTGATGTATTTTCACAACAAGTGCATATAAAATATTCGCCTTTTGTTTCATGATTTTGGACAAGTGTTTAATTATGTGGAATTATTGGGCCGGTATTCTACATTTGATTTTATTTGGTCTGACTTTAACTGGAGTTTTTTATGTCTAACGGTTTGATTCTCGCAATTGGTAGTGCGATTCTTGCCCTGGTTTACAGTGGCATCTGGATCAAGGGTATTTTTGCCCAGCCTACCGGTAATTCTCGCATGCAGGAAATCGCTTCTGCTGTACAGGAAGGCGCATCGGCGTATCTTAATCGGCAGTATACGACCATCGGTATTGTCGGTGCGGTACTGTTTCTGGCGATTTGGCTGGCACTGAGCTGGGATACCGCAGTCGGTTTTGCGCTGGGTGCCATTCTATCCGGTGCGGCTGGTTATCTGGGGATGACCGTGTCGGTTCATTCCAATGTGCGTACCGCGGAAGCGGCGCGCAACGGCTTGAATGAAGCATTGGCTATTGCATTTCGCGGGGGCGCGGTGACCGGCATGCTGGTCGTTGGTCTGGGGCTGCTGGGTGTTGCGGGTTACAGCGCATGGTTATTCAATGGCGCGGAAACGGATGCAGCCGTCAGCGATGTGATTAAACCGCTGATTGGTTTTGCTTTTGGCGGGTCGCTCATTTCAATTTTTGCCCGTTTAGGCGGGGGTATTTTTACCAAAGGTGCTGACGTTGGTGCGGATCTGGTCGGTAAAGTCGAGGCGGGTATTCCCGAGGACGATCCACGCAATCCGGCGGTCATTGCCGATAACGTGGGCGATAACGTGGGCGACTGCGCAGGTATGGCGGCTGATCTCTTTGAAACCTATGCGGTGACGATCATCGCGACCATGCTGCTGGGTGCGCTGCTGTTCGCGGATCATGGAATGAGTGCGGTGGTGTTCCCGTTAATGCTGGGTGCGGTTTCTATCGTTGCATCAATCATTGGTTGTTATTACGTCAAAATGCAGGAAGGCGGTACGATCATGAAAGCACTTTACCGCGGATTGATTGTTGCCGGTGGTATTGCGCTGGTTGCGTATCTGCCAGTGACTGTATGGTTCATGGCGGATATGTCGCTCGAAGTATCAGGGGTTGAGGTGGCCGGCGGTGCGCTGGTGCTGCGCGTATTCCTGGCGGGCGCAATCGGTTTGCTGTTGACGGGTGCCATGGTGGTGATAACCGAATACTACACATCAACCGATTATCCGCCCGTGCAAAATATTGCGGAAGCTTCCACTACCGGTCATGCAACAAATATCATTGCCGGTCTGGGTGTTTCCATGCGTGCTACGGCAGCGCCGGTTCTGGCTGTTTGCTTAAGTATTCTGATGGCGTATGCGCTAGCTGGCCTGTATGGCATTGCAATTGCAGCTACCGCGATGCTGTCGATGACCGGTATTATTGTGGCGCTGGATGCATATGGCCCAATTACCGATAATGCGGGTGGTATTGCGGAAATGGCTGAATTACCTGAATCTGTCCGCGCGGTCACCGATCCGCTGGACGCCGTAGGCAACACGACTAAAGCGGTAACCAAAGGTTATGCGATTGGCTCCGCCGGTCTCGCTGCGCTGGTGCTGTTTGCGGATTATACGCACGGGCTGGAAGCTGCCGGCCATTCGTTGACATTTGATTTATCCAATCACATGGTGATCATCGGTTTGTTCATCGGTGGCATGATTCCATATCTGTTTGGCGCAATGTCGATGGAAGCTGTCGGTCGTGCGGCGAGCTCCGTGGTGGTCGAAGTGCGTCGCCAGTTCAAGGAGATTCCCGGTATTATGGATGGTTCGTCCAAGCCGGATTATTCACGTGCAGTGGATATGTTGACCAAGGCCGCGATTAAAGAAATGATGATTCCATCACTTTTGCCGGTGCTGGTGCCGTTGCTGGTCGGTGTGCTGCTTGGCCCGCAAGCACTGGGCGGTGTCTTGATGGGTTCCATCGTAACCGGTCTGTTTGTGGCGATTTCCATGACGGCGGGTGGCGGTGCTTGGGATAACGCCAAAAAGCATATTGAAGATGGTCATTTCGGTGGTAAAAACAGTGAAGCGCATAAGGCTTCCGTTACCGGTGATACTGTTGGCGATCCTTACAAGGATACTGCAGGTCCGGCAATTAATCCGCTGATCAAGATCATCAATATTGTGGCGCTGATGATTATTCCGTTGCTGTAACAGTACGCTGATTTAGAAGAAAAAAGCACACCGATACGGTGTGCTTTTTTTATGGGTGTCACTCAAATAGAAACAGCTGGTAAGTAATTCCCCCGAAAGTAGTGGGGTGTCAATTGCCGCGCAATTTGATGCCAAGCAGCTTGATTTTACGGTAAAGATGCGTCCGCTCCAGTCCCGCGCGTTCGGCAACGCGTGTCATGTTGCCGTTCTCTTCTTCAATCAGGCGCTCAAAATATGTTTTCTCGAACAAATCGCGTGCTTCCCGCAACGAGAGATCAAAAGGAATATCAGGCGCTGTTGATTTTGCGGCGGACTCCGGAAAAACCATGGCCTGTTGCACCATGTCAGCGGTAATTTCATCACCGGTGCAAGTCAACGCCAGAGACTGCACTACCCCGGTGAGTTGTGTCAGATTGCCAGGCCAATCGTAGTTGCGCAGATAATTCAGTGCGGCTGTACTGAATTTCAATACAGGGGAGACTTCCCCGGCTTCAGCGAAGCTTGTCAGAATCTGACTGGCCAACTCCGGAATATCTTCGCGGTGCGCACGCAAGGCGGGTACACCAATGCAGAGGCCGCTGAGTACATCGTATAGTTTGGTAATATAATTGCCATTCGCGGCAAGTTCAGCCAAAGGCTGCGTGGTTGCGCAAACCAGCCGCACATTGTATTTCTCTAGTTTGCTCAGTAAAAGTAATAATCCTTTCTGCGCCAGTTTGTTGATTTCACCGATATCGCTCAGGAACAATAAGCCATCGCGCGCCTTTTCCAGTAAATCCAGCGGTCTTTCAGCCAGTATAGTCAGCGTTTCCGGTTCTACCCAGGGTGTATTCGGGCGATGCAGAAAGCGTGCACAAATATCCATCCCAACGCCGGGTTCACCCATGAGCAGCAAAGGCGCTTTCAAATTGACGACCTTTTCGAGTTTTTTCTTGAGCTCTACAATCAGTGCGCCTTTGCCTAAACTGGAGAGTGACAATGTTGCTTGCTGCTTGTTTTGGCCGCCGCGCAAGGCCTTGCCGACCGTGGTCAGCAGTTTTTGCAGCGGAATAGGTTTTTCCAGGTAACCAAACGCGCCTATACGCGTTGCTTCAACTGCTGTGTCGATGGTACCGTGTCCTGACATCATGATGACCGGCATGGTCAGCATACCGCTGCTGGCCCAGTCCTTGAGCAAGGTAATGCCGTCCGTATCCGGCATCCAGATATCCAGTAAAACCAGATCAGGCCGGGTTTGACTGCGCCATACGCGCGCCTGCTCGGCATTCTCGGCCAGCGCAACACGATAGCCTTCATCGTGCAAAATTTCAAACAATAATTCACGTATGCCGATTTCGTCGTCAACTACCAATATCGTGTTATTTGTCGTCATTTTGTTCTATCCTTGGTTTTTCAGCTAAGCGGCTCTGATTTTCTCGATTGATGGCAGGGTGATCGTGATCTGAGCGCCCCGAGGTTTCAAATTCTGAATGGTTATCGTTCCTTCGTGCTCTTCTACAATTTTTTTAACGATCGGTAACCCCAGTCCGGTACCCTTAGCTTTGGTTGTCACATAAGGTTCGAATACGCGCGAACGGACTTCATCCGGAAATCCGCATCCATTGTCCTTGATCGTTAACTTTATGCCATCTTGCACTGTTTCTGTTTGAATTTCGATCATCGGTTCGTCAATTTCTGCCAAAGCATCCTGTGCGTTGAGCAATAGATTATGCAATACCTGACGCAATTGTGCTGAGTCGCCATGTATCGCGGGCAGGTTGTTTTCCAGTATTCGCTTGATATGGACAGGATGTATCGGATTAGTGGTGCTTGTGGTTTCATAAAGCGTCAGAATTTCCTGTACCAGATCGTTCATATTCAATGTGCGCTTCTCGAGCGCGGGGGCGCGTGCATATTGGCTGAATTCGTTAACCATGCGTTTTAATGCTTCGACCTGATTGACTATAGTTTCCGTGGAGCGACGCAGAATGGCGGCATCCTGTTCATTCAGCTTACTTGCCAGTTTATGTTCCATGCGTTCGGCGGAAAGTTGAATCGGCGTCAGCGGATTTTTGATCTCGTGCGCCAAACGCCGTGCTATCTCGCTCCATGCAACGGCGCGCTGGACTTGCAGAAGATTGGTGATATCATCAAATACTACAACGCCGCCGCCGCCGGATATTTCCGGCAGGCGTGTTCCGCGCAGCAGTAGAACCTGATTGTCACCGTCATTGGAACGCGTTATCTGCCGTTGCCACATGCCGGTCTCCCCTGAGTTAAAGCCGTTGCGGGCCTCGGTCATTAGTGCTTCGATCTGTGGTTCATTTTCAATACAGCCGTCAATCACTGAACCATCCAGGCTGATAAGCGGCGCCTGCAGAATTTTCTCCGCGCTTTGATTGGCTTTGATCAAATTCAACTGTTCATCAAAGACCAGTACGCCGGATGAAAGATTGGCCAGTATGCTTTCCAGATGCGCGCGCGCGCTTTCGACTTCCTGTTGATTATGTTGTGCAGCCGCTCGAGCTTCTTCGAGTTGCTGCGTCATCAGATTGAAGGATTCTGTCAGAATACCCAGTTCATCCCGACTTTGAACGGAATGACGGCGACTATAATCACCTTGTGCGACGGCTCGAGTGCCTTCCGCCAGCATGCCCAGCGGGGCGCTTAAGTTTTCGCTGAGATATGAAGCAGTTGCCAGGGCGGAGAAAAGCGACAGAAATAATGCCAGCGTCAGCGTTGTGCTGTAGAGTCGCGTCAATCCATGACGTGACAGTAAAAGTTCCTGATAATCCTGAAAACCTTCTTCAACTCTTTTGGCATCTTTGGCGAGTTGTTCCGGTACGGCTTGCAGTAATTGCAAAATGCGAATGTCATCATTTAGGCTCAGTACGTTAACCGGTGTTAATACGCGCAGATATAATCCCTTGCCTTCGAGCGATTCAATGGTGCTAAACGGTTTTTGCGCCCTGATGCGCCGCATGACAGAAGTGCTCGGTGCGGCCGGAAAAACCGTCAGACTGGTTTCGCTGGAAAAGACGATAACCTTGCCATCCTGATTGAAGAGCGTGGCTTCGTCAATTTGTGATTGCAGTAATAACTCGTTGAGTACGGCGACAGGTGAAGCCGATGGATCTGAGAGATTTAAGGCTGTTGCCTGCGCTTTTTTTTGCAGATCATCCAGTAAATTTTTCAGCATGGTTTGTCCGAGATTGATGCCGCCTTCCAGCGCCCGGTCGACTTTAACATCGAACCAGGATTCGATGCTTTTGCCAAGAAACTGCACGGATACGGTATAAATCAGCGCGCCGGGCAGAATGGCCATGAGTGAGAAAATCAACAGCAACCGCAGCGCCAGTCTTGATCCGAACACGCCAGACTTGAGCCGGCGTCTGAAGCGCCAGAGCAGAAAACCGACTACGGCCATGAACAAAAGCACAAAAACAATGTTGATGAAAAGCAGAATTTTGTAGCGGTGTTCGAAAAAATCCGTGTTGGCGCCCGCCGTAGCCAGCAGGAACAGCATGATTGCGCCCAATCCTGTACAGATGATCAGTACATATTTCATGGTTGATACGAAAACTGGAAGGAGTGGCCCGGGGAAGGTAATTTCATGCGCCACTGCACACGCTCGGAACTTAAATTCCATGCGCTCGAGCCAAGCGCCTCGACCTGAAACGGCTTGGGCATGCGCGTTAAATCAAGCCATAATCGTAATGTGGCATGGTAATCGTTGGCTTCCGAGAGATCGGATAAAACGGTCACCTGCTGCTTGTGCAGTCGTTGCAGCATTTGCAGCGCTTCTTTCAGCGTAAAGAAATATTTGGTGAAGGTGGGGTCGCTGAGTTGGTATTGCCGGGTGAGTGCGGAATAGCGAAGGCCAATACGCGTTTTTAGGCGGGCGACTTCATTGTCCAGCCAATACCAGCGTGGTTCAACCAGCGTGAATTTAGTGACAAAATAGAGCACAACACCCTTTTTTAAGGCTTGTTCCAATGTCGGATTCAGTTCGATTTCGGAATCAACACTTACAAAGTAATCATTATCAATGACTTCCAGTTTGAATGTGTGAATCTGAATGCCGCCATTTGCCGATGCGCCTGCGGCAGAAAAGCCAAGTGATACAATCGTGTAGATAAGTAAAAGCTGTATCAAACGATTTTGCTTCATGAAGAATCTAACACTTCTGCAGTAAGGCGTAAAAAAAACCATCATGATACATGTCCGGCAATAGCTGTCCATCCGGCAGCATAGGGTCAGCGAGTGTTAACTGGCGCGCATCCGGATGTTGCTGCATAAATTGTGCAATTTGCAATTTGTTTTCTTCATGAAAAATTGAGCAGGTGACATACAGCAACTTACCATTTCTGACCAAAATTTGCCACAACGCGTTCAGGATTGCGCGTTGGTGCGCAGCAAATTTTTTCAAATCACTTTCGCGTCGCAACCACTTGATATCAGGGTGCCGAGCAACCACGCCTGAAGCTGAGCAAGGGACGTCGGCAAGGATGCGGTCAAATGACTTGCCATTCCACCATGTATCCGGTGTTGCGGCATCGCCGCAGATAATTTGCGCCGCCTGTAATTGCAGACGAGAAAGATTCTGTCTGACCTGCGTAAGGCGGTCTTCGTCATTATCGAGGATGGTCAGTGATACATCTGCCAGTTCCAGCAAATGGGTGCTTTTGCCGCCAGGTGCTGCGCAGGCGTCAAGCACATGCATGCCGGAATGTACATCAAGCAGTTCGGCCGCCCGCTGAGCGCCTGCATCCTGTACGGAAACCAGACCGTCATGAAAACCGGGTAATTTGTCGATGCCGACAGGATTCTTTAACAGTAATGCTTCGGGCCAGGTCAGTTGCGCTTCCATACCATGTGCGGCAAGCAGTTGCTGATACGCCGCCACGCCGGTTTTGCGCTGATTGACGCGTAATGTCATTGGCGGATGTTTGTTGTCCGCTGCCAGAATTGCCTCAAAATTTTCCGGATACTGGGTGCGCAATTTATTGATCCACCATTGCGGGTGAGAATAAAAGCCGACCTGCTTTTCGTTTGCTTTGGCGATCAATGATTCCTTACGGCGGATAAAGCTGCGTAAAACGGCATTGACAAAACCCTGAATTTTTTTGTTGCTGCCCAGTGTGCGCGATGCAGTGACAATCTGGTTGGTCACCGTGTAAGCCGGTGTTTTACTGTAGAGTAACTGGTATACCCCGATCAGTAACAGATAATAGATGCTGTTTTCGGATGGTTTTTTTTCAAGCAGATGGGTCAGGATTTCAGCGAGCTGGCCATAATAGCGTAATACACCGTAACTGAAATCCTGAATGGCGCCTTTTTGCTGTTGCGACAGCGCCGGATGCTTCTGCCAGCATTCCTGCAACAAACGGGTCAGATTAGCGCCACGCAGTACATCGCTGACGATACCGGCGGCGATGAGTTGAGTTTTAATCATGGTTGTTAACAGCAGCACCGTTCGTGTCAAAAAAGTCTCCCGCATGCAATTTGAATCCTGCCAGGAATTCTGCTGCGGATAATCGCTTGCCGCCGGATTTTTGTATTATTTCAAGCCGTATCGATTTTGTGCCGCAGGCGACGATGATGCCTTCGCGCTCAATGGCCATGATTTCTCCCGGACGGTCTGCATCTTGCGCTATGACGCTGGCCTGCCAGATTTTGATGGCATGTCCTCGAAAAGTTGTGTAGGCGCCTGGCGCCGGGTTATAAGCACGAATTGCCCGGTCAATTTGTGCGGCGGTTTGGTTCCAGTCAATCAGCGCTTCATTTTTGCTGATTTTGCCGGCATAGCAGGCCAATGTTTCGTCCTGGACAGTGGGTGTCAACCGGTTCTGTTGCATCAGTGTCATCGCTTTGATTATGGTGTGTGCGCCCAGCTGACAGAGTTTGTCATGCAGCGTCTGTGCAGTATCGTTGTGTGCAATGGCGATTGATTCTTTTAGTAGCATGGGCCCCGTATCGAGCCCGGCATCCATCTGCATGATGGTGATGCCGGTTTCGCGATCACCGGCCAGAATGGCTCGTTGAATCGGCGCCGCGCCGCGCCAGCGCGGCAATAATGAGGCGTGTATGTTCAGGCAACCCAACCGCGGCAGTGTTAAGATGCTTTCAGGCAGAATCAGGCCATAGGCGGCGACAATCATTAAATCGGCATTCGTTTCACGCAGCTGCTCGTGTATCACGTTATCTTTCAGCGACTGCGGCTGTTGCAGTTTCAGGCCATGCGTCTGGGCTGAGAGTTTGACCGCACTGGCTGTTACTTTCATTCCTCTGCCTGCCGGACGATCAGGCTGGGTAAGCACTAGAACGATATCATGGCGTTGCTGGATTAATGCATCCAATGCTGTTGCTGCAAAAACAGGCGTTCCTGCGAATATTATTTTCATTAAGCTGTTTGTTTCTTGTTCGATAGCGCTGCGGGTGAGGCGGTACGCGTTATACCGTATCAGCGGCGATTCTTTTGATAGGATGATCTACATTGTGCTGCGCTGTTTCTTTTTTAATTTTGACAAAACACGCGATTGCTTGAAGGCTGACCAGTATTCGACAAAAACCTTGCCTTCGAGATGATCCATTTCATGCTGGATGCATATGGCCATCAGTCCTGATGCTTCCAGCGTAAAAAGTCTGCCTTCGGTATTCAATGCGCTGACAGTAACCGATTCAGCGCGTCTTACTTTGCCATAGATACCCGGTACGGACAGGCAACCTTCTTCGTATTCAAGATCGCCGTTACGCGCGATAATCTCGGGGTTGATAAAGACATGCAGCTGATCGCGCGTTTCAGAAATATCGATAACAATAATACGTTCATGCACATCCACCTGTGTTGCAGCAAGGCCGATGCCGGGGGCGGCGTACATGGTTTCCGCCATATTTTGAACCAATGCGCGCGTTCCGTCAGTTACCGCAGTGACCGGTGCTGCCACGGTGTGCAGTCTTTCGTCCGGATATTGTAAGATTTTAAGAATAGCCATAAAAAAAGGATTTAATTTAATAAACGGATATTTTATATAGATCGTATTATTGGCAAGCAATTCTGTGCACACTGAAATATTTTTTGTATCCGAGGTTACACATGCGTAAGCCTATTATATCGATAATCATCTGTCTAAGCCTGCTTTCCATTCGGCCTGTTTACGCCGTAGACGACAATCTGCTGAGGGCGGATGCGCCAGTACGCCATATCGTTGTCGAAGGTGACACATTATGGGGGATCGCTGCCCGATTTCTACACGATCCTTGGCGATGGTCTGAAGTTTGGGGACTTAACCGCGATCAACTGAAAAATCCGCACCGGATATACCCGGGTGATGTGATTGTTTTGGAAAAAACGTTAAAGGGTAATCGATTGCATCTGATTAAAGGCGACGAAGAAAGACGTACCATCAAATTGTCACCCAGTGTCAGAATTGAGTCGGTTGATTCAGCCGCCATCCCCAGTATAACGGCCTCGGTCATTGAACCGTTCCTGACCCAGCCGTTGGTGATTGAAAAGGACGGACTGTTGCGAGCGCCCATCTTATTGGGGACAAGCGACAACCGGGTCGTTATGAGTACCGGGAACACAGTCTATGTGAGTAATATTCCTCACGAACTGGGTAAGGCATGGCAGATTTTCAGGCCGGGAAAAGCATTGAAGGATCCTGATATGAATAATCAGGTTATCGGTTATGAAGCGGAATATCTGGGTAACGCAAGTATTGCTGCTTTTGGTGAAATCAGTACTGCGGTGATTACGCATTCGACGCAGGAGATTTTGAAAGGCGATCGACTGGTTCCTGCGCCTGGTTTTATCTTCAACAATTATGCGCCGCATGCCCCGATTGTACCGATCAGCGGCCGTATCCTGTCTGTTTACGGTGGCGTAACCGAGATTGCCAAAGGGTCTATCATAACCTTGAACAAGGGCGCGCGGGACGGACTGGAAATGGGGAATGTGCTTGCCATTCACCGCAGGAGCCAGACTCGAATGCCGGATGGGAAAATGATAGTATTACCGGAGGAACGTTCAGGACTGGTGTTTGTGTTCCGTGTATTTGATAAGGTATCTTATGCGCTGGTAGTACAAAGCAAAGGCTCTATCCTGATTCAGGATGCAGTCAAGAATCCTTAGAGTCTGTTGAAAAATATCACTGAAGAACACAGGCTGTAATAAAACTGAATAAGATATTAATGCCCAACGGCGTAAAAAATATAATGTGTGTCAACTGATTTATTCTTGCCGTATCCAGAAAAACAATAGTGTTCGTAGTTAGACAGTCATTGAAAAAATCCGCTTTTATCCTGGCATTTTTGATCAAGTGCAGCTAGAGTGATCTATGAATCATGCGATTGATGATACAAATATCGAATCCTGGCTGGAGCTTTGTCTGATTAAAGGTGTTGGAGACGAATCCATTCGTCGGCTACTGGTTGCATTTGGCAGTCCAGCGGCGATTTTATCGGCGTCTGAGATGGCGCTTGAGCGGATTGTCAGAAAGTCCATAGGCAAGCACATCAAGCGTGGCGCTGAGCCCGCGCGAATCAGTGCTACTTTGAGTTGGCTGAAAGACCCGGCAAATTCCATCGTTACGTTGGCAGAGCCTGATTATCCTGCGCAATTGCTGAATATTCAGGATCCGCCGCCTTTATTGTATTTCAAAGGAAATCGCGATTTGCTGACTAAGCCGGCTTTGGCGATCGTCGGTAGTCGAAATGCCACGCCGCAAGGATTATCCAATGCCGAAGCATTTGCTGAATCGGCGAGTAATGCGGGTTTTTGTGTCATCAGCGGCATGGCGCTTGGCATAGATGCGGCCGCTCATACCGGTGGTTTGCGCGGCTCCGCTGCGAGTATGGCGGTAGTTGGGACCGGTTTGGATATTGTCTATCCTGCAAAAAACCATCAGCTTGCGCACAAACTCGCAAAGAACGGCGCGCTTATTTCTGAATTACCACTGGGAACACCTGCTATCGGCAGAAATTTTCCCAGAAGAAACCGCATCATCAGTGGCATGAGTCAGGGTTGTCTGGTGGTTGAAGCCGCCTTGCGTAGTGGCTCATTGATAACGGCAAAACAAGCGCTGGAGCAAGGGCGTGAAGTTATGGCGATACCTGGCTCCATTCATTCGCCGTTGTCAAAAGGCTGCCATTTATTAATCAAGGAAGGTGCTAAACTGGTTGAGAACATTCAGGACATTCTCGATGAGTTAAATTACCCTGCCAGTCATCGGCGCCAGAAGAAAAACGATGTGAGAGAAAACGCTACTGGAAAGACAGTGCAAGCCCAGATTCAGCAATGCTCTGCGGTTTTTCCGCCTGACGAAGGTGAACGGTTGCTGGAATGCCTGGGGCATGATGTGATTGATATCGATACTTTGTGTGTGCGAAGTGGCTTGACGGTTGAGTCGGTATCCGCCATGCTATTGACACTTGAACTTAACGGTTATGTTTCTTGTCTTCCAGGCAATTGCTATCAAAGGAATGTGCGATAAATGCAATAATCAGCAATCGGAAAAAAGAATTAGAAAAAATATTATATTGATGTGTGTTCTAGATTAATACCGGTGAATTTGTTACAGATAGATGTGAAATTTTCACTCGGAAGACGAAACAAGCATATATTACAGCGATTAAACACGACGATGTTCGAAATACTTTATTACTTGTTTGAGAATTATTTTGATTCGGGAAGCTATCCTGATTCTGCGACACTGACTCGTAAATTGGCCATGGCGGGATTTAACGATGAAGATATCCATCAAACATTGGACTGGTTGTCGGAATTGGCGCAGCAGGATAATGACAGCTATCCGGATTCACTCGCTGAAAGCAGGTCCATCCGCTGCTTCAGTTCAATTGAAATGGAAAAAATCGACACAGAAGGTCGAGGTTTTATTATTTTCCTGGAACAGTCCAAAATTATCAATCCATTACAACGCGAGTTGCTGATAGACCGTGTAATCAGATTGGACGAAGGTTCTTCAAGTCTGGAGAAAATCAAGCTTGTCGTTCTAACTGAGCTTTGGATGCATAATCAGTTGTCGGATGATGCCGTCTTGGAGAAGCTGCTGATTGTCAGTGATGCGCATCACTGGCATTAATTTCTTCTCCAATCAATCAATGCAGTAGCAACTTCCCAGGTATTAAATGTATTTGATATTTCAATGTACGCACTTATTTTTCCAAAAAAGTGCGCAGATGCCTTGTTGGCTAAAAAAACTGACCATGACTCGTTTTTGTGAGGATGACTATGAGTAAAACGTTGGTTATCGCTGAAAAGCCATCCGTAGCTGCTGACATTGCACGCGTGCTGGGCGGATTCGTCAAGCATACGGATTATTTTGAAAATGAGGACTATATTATTTCGTCTGCTGTGGGTCATCTTCTGGAGCTTGTCGTGCCGGAAGAATACGAGGTTAAACGCGGCAAGTGGAGTTTTGCCAACCTGCCGGTTATTCCGCCTCATTTCGATTTGAATCCTATTGAAAAAACAGCGTCCCGACTAAAACTGCTAACCAAACTTATAAAGCGCAAGGATGTTGAAGTCATTATTAATGCGTGTGACGCCGGACGTGAGGGCGAGTTGATTTTTTATTACATTATGCGTCATGTTCACAACAACAAGCCCATTAAGCGCTTATGGCTGCAATCCATGACGCCCGATGCGATCCGGGAAGGATTTGAGAAATTGCTGGACAATTCAGAGGTGCATTCACTGGCCGAAGCTGCAGTAAGTCGTTCCGAATCGGATTGGCTGGTTGGAATTAATGGTACACGCGCAATGACAGCCTTTAATTCCCTGGAAGGCGGTTTTCATAAAACAACGGTAGGACGTGTTCAGACACCGACGCTGGCAATTCTGATCGAGAGAGAAGAAAAGATCAAAAAATTCAAACCCAAGGACTATTGGGAGGTGGAGGGCGAGTTTGTTACTGAAAGCGGCGTCTACTACGGCAAGTGGTTTGACGAACAATTTAAGAAGGACAAGGCCGACAGTGAATTAAAAGCCGATCGATTCTGGAATCGTGAGAAGGCGGAATCAATACGGATGCAGTGTAAAGGTAAGCCGGGTATTGTCACTGACGATAGTAAACCTTCCAAAGAGACTTGTCCTCTACTCTATGATTTGACTGGCCTGCAACGTGACGCCAACAGCCGTTTTGGATTTACAGCCAAAACGACGCTTGCGTTGGCGCAGGCTTTGTATGAAAAACATAAAGTACTGACTTATCCGCGAACGGATTCACGTGCCTTGCCGGAAGATTATCTGTTAACGGTCAAAGATACTTTGGCGGGATTTGAGGGTACTGAATACGCGGAGTTTGCGCGCAGAATCCTGGCGTCAGACTGGGTGAAGCCGAATAAACGTATTTTTAATAACGCCAAGATTTCGGATCACTTCGCCATTATTCCTACGATGTTGAGTCCAAAGAAACTGAATGAAGCTGAGGCTAAGCTCTATGATCTTGTGGTTAAACGATTTCTGGCTATCTTCTACCCTGCAGCCGAATTTCTGATAACGACGCGTATCACTCGCGTTGAAAATGAACCCTTTAAAACAGAAGGTAAGGTTATGATTAATCCGGGGTGGCAAGCTGTTTATGGTAAGTCACTTCAAGGTAAGGCAGAAGATGATGCGTCATTAGTCGCGGTCCAACCA
The DNA here is from genome assembly GCA_020852475.1 of Nitrosomonas sp. Taxonomy (GTDB): domain Bacteria; phylum Pseudomonadota; class Gammaproteobacteria; order Burkholderiales; family Nitrosomonadaceae; genus Nitrosomonas. The sequence goes on along the minus strand of JADZAR010000144.1, from coordinate 22,825 downwards.
GGTAAGCCCGTAGAAACGACCGAAGTTAAAATTATATCCAATCAGACCCGTCCACCCGCGCGATTCAATGAAGCAACACTGCTTTCGGCAATGGAAAGTGCTGGGAAGCTCGTGGAGGATGAGGAGTTGCGTGCAGCGATGAGTGCCAAAGGACTGGGCACCCCGGCAACGCGTGCGGCTATTATTGAAGGCTTGGTTACAGAAAATTATTTATTGAGAATAGGTCGTGAGCTGCATCCAACCGCTAAGGCTTTTTCGCTCATTACTTTATTACGCGGTCTCCGGATTCCGGAATTGATTTCCCCCGAATTGACAGGAAACTGGGAATTTCAGCTTAGGCAAATCGAAAAGGGTGAGCTCAAGCGCGACGCTTTCATGGAAAAAATTGCCGAAATGACCCGACATATCGTTGCGCAAGCAAAAAGCCATCAGGGTGAAACAATTGAGGGGGATTTTGCTACACTCGAAACGCCTTGTCCCAAGTGTGGCGGCGTAGTGCGTGAAACGTATAAAAAATTTCGCTGCGAACAGTGCGATTTTTCCGTCTGGAAAATTCTGGCTGGGCGTCAATTCGAAATTGATGAAATGGAAACATTGATCAAGCAACGTGAAGTCGGTCCGCTTCAAGGTTTTCGCAGCAAAATGGGGCGGCTATTTAATGCGAATATCAAGCTTACGGATGATTTTGAAACCAAATTCGACTTTGGCAATGATGAGGAAGAACAGTCTTCGGTTGATTTCTCCGACCAAACCGCATTGGGAAAATGTCCACTGTGTCAGCATGCCGTTTATGAACATGGGATGTTCTACGTCTGTGAAAAGGCGATAGGAAGTGCGCGTACCTGTAGTTTTAAGATGAGTAAGATTATTCTTGAACGCCCGATTGAACCGGATCAGGTGGTAAAGTTGCTTGAAAAAGGAAGAACAGATTTGCTCAATAAGTTTATTTCTAAAAAGGGCAGGCCTTTTTCAGCTTATCTGATCAGAAATGCGGAGGGTAAAATTGGATTCGAGTTTGAGCAGAAAAAAACCAAAAAAGAGACTGATGTGAGTGCAGGATCTGCGACGAAGATCAGGCGGACCAGAGCAAAATCAACCGGGGAAAAAACGGAAGAAGTGACAAAATAGAAAAGACTGAGTGAGTGAATGAGCGATTCTGATGTTGCGGTGAGTTATGTATCCGTATGAGAAATAATAAAACAGAGGCCCGGTTGATGTGCTTGGAGCCGGTCGTCGGGCCTCTGTTTATGAAAAATAAAAGTTTCTAGGTATAGAAATTGATGACGTATTTAATTACGCCGCCTGACGCCACGATAATCATGATCAGACCACCGATAATGGCGGTGCCTTCAACAATGATGGAGAAGAAAGCGCGTCCGGTAGTTTCAAATTCCTCCTCGCCAAGCTGATTTCTACGGTTTTGTCGACGGTTTCTGACCCATAGTTGTAGCCAGATGGCAACGGGGATGGCCAGTAGAGAAAACATTAAGGCAATTTCTGCGTCTTCCATGTAAAACATGTCTAATCCTCTTTAAAAGTGTAATGATATTGGGGCATTATTGTTTTTCTTCTGTTATTCGTGCATGCGCAAGATAGCTTTTTCAGGGTATCCGGACGTCATGCGCCGAAATTATCACAACTGTGAATACAGGGAAATTTATAATAGCAGAAGGATTCGTGCAATGAATTATTCATTCGGATAATCTTATTTGCAATCAAAGTTGGTCGCTTTTTTCCGAATTTCCAGTAAATAATTCCGCAAGCAGTGATCTGATGTCAGTCTGAAGGAAGTTTTTTTGCACTTATGCCATATTTTTTTATGTTGTCAGTGTGTAATTTTTCGTGTCAACAATATTTTGTAGCTTGTTGTTCATTTGCGTTATTATCCATCCTTTTGGAAAGATGAGGTAGCATGAAATGGCTCGATTTGCCGGTTGTAAAAACGGCGTGCGGCACTGTTCAACTTCCCGGTTCTAAAAGTATATCCAACCGTATTCTGTTGCTCGCCGCCTTGGCGGAAGGTGTAACGCATGTTCGTGATCTGCTTGCTTCAGATGATACCGCGCATATGCTGAAAGCATTGGAGATTCTGGGTGTCGAAATTAAACAGACGGGTGTGAACAACTATCTGATTTCTGGCGCCGGAGGGCAGTTTAAAGTAAAGAATGCCGAATTGTTTTTGGGTAATGCCGGCACGGCTTTTCGTCCCTTGGTTGCAGTGCTTGCGTTGATGCAGGGACATTATCAAATGTCCGGTGTGGCGCGAATGCACGAGAGACCTATCGGTGATCTGGTCGATGCCTTGCGTGAATTAGGTGCGCATATCAGTTATATGGGTAATCCGGGTTATCCGCCGTTGGAGATTAAGCCCGCGATCATTCAACATGAATCCATTCATTTGACTGTAAAGGGAAATGTTTCAAGTCAATTTTTGACTGGATTGCTGATGGCGTTGCCAATTACCGGAAAAGAATCGGTGATTCAAGTTTCCGGTGAATTGATTTCACAGCCTTATGTGGCGCTGACGCTAGAGCAGATGAAACGTTTCGGTGTGACTGTCAAGCGAGAGGCATGGCATAAGTTTACTTTGCCTGCGCATCAGTGCTATCGCAGTCCGGGCGAGATAGTCGTAGAAGGAGATGCGTCTTCAGCGTCGTATTTTCTTGCTGCGGGCGCTATTGGCGGTGGCCCGGTTCGTGTGCTTGGGGTTGGGCGCGAGAGCGCGCAGGGTGACGTGTATTTTGCAAATGCTTTGGCGCAAATGGGCGCCCGGATAGAGATGGGGTCTGACTGGATTGAATCGAGTGGCGCGTGTGGAGAGAGCAGGTTATTGCGTGCAATTGATCTGGATTGTAATCATATTCCGGATGCGGCCATGACTTTGGCTGTGGTGGCGTTGTTTGCCGAAGGCGTGACTACGCTTAGGAATATTGCCAGCTGGCGACTAAAGGAAACAGACCGTCTCGCGGCGATGTCCAACGAGCTCAGGAAATTAGGGGCATGTGTGGAAGAAGGCGGCGATTATTTGCAGATCACCCCACCGGAGCGCGGCTTGAAGACCCATGTTGCAATAGATACTTATGATGATCATCGTATGGCTATGTGTTTTTCTCTGGCTGCTTTTGGTGCGCCTGTGCGTATTAATGATCCGGGTTGTGTGTCGAAGACTTTTCCTGATTTTTTTGATCAATTCCAACGTATTATGCATTCCTGAGAAATGGAATGCGAGAAAGCACAATGATGACGCATGACGAAATTATTCCGGTAATAACAATTGATGGTCCTTCCGCATCCGGCAAGGGTACTGTTGCGCAGCGAGTGGCGAAAGAGCTTGGTTTCCATTATTTGGATAGCGGTGCGTTGTATCGATTGGTGGCGTTAAAATCCTTGCAGGAAGATGCTGATATTACTGATGAGGGTGCGCTGGTTGAAATTGCAGCTAATCTCGATGTGGTTTTTGAGAATAGCGATATTTATCTGGATGGTAAGCAGGTAACGGATGCTATCCGTACGGAGCAATGTGGTGCATTGGCTTCGAGACTGGCCTCCTGTCAAAGTATTAGGGAATCTCTGATAGCGCGTCAGCGCGCATTCCGTCAATTACCGGGATTGGTTACTGATGGGCGTGACATGGGTTCTGTAATCTTCCCTGATGCAGTGCTGAAGGTTTATTTAACGGCAGGTGCTGATGTGCGTGCGCAGAGGCGCTATAAGCAGTTGATAGAGAAAGGAATAAGTGCTAACATTGACTCCTTGCAGGAAGAGATATGCAAGCGTGATGAGCGCGATAGTAATCGTAAGGTAGCGCCTTTACAGAAATGTTTGGATGCGAGGTTGCTGGATACAACCTCGCTTTCTATTTTGCAGGCTCAGAATCGTGTGCTGGAATGGTACAGAGCCTGCAATGCAACTGAAGAACGGATCTGAAACAGTCTCATCAGTTTGAGCCTGTTCAGGTAATTTTTTAAAACTAACCTTCCTTCTTTTAAGAAGGAAAGATATCAGGTATTTTTTATAATGACTACTGCTTCTACTGTAACAAAGTCCTCAGAAAGTTTTGCCCAGCTGTTCGAAGAAAGTCTTGCGCGCCAGGAAATGCGCATTGGTGAAGTGATCACGGCCGAGGTTGTCCGTGTTGATTACAATATTGTCGTTGTCAATGCAGGATTGAAGTCGGAAAGCTATATTCCTGTTGAAGAATTTAAGAATGACAGAGGTGAGATCGAAGTAAAGCCGGGCGATTTTGTTAGTGTGGCGATTGAGACACTTGAAGACGGTTATGGTGAGACGCGTTTGTCGCGTGATAAGGCCAAGCGTTTAACAGCATGGCATGATCTTGAAGAAGCTATGGAAAGTGGCGCGATTGTAACGGGTATGGTCAATGGTAAGGTTAAAGGCGGCCTTACTGCGATGATTAATGGTATTCGCGCATTCTTGCCTGGTTCGCTGGTTGATATCCGTCCGGTAAAGGACACCACGCCTTATGAAAATAAGGAAATGGAATTCAAGGTGATTAAGCTTGACCGTAAGCGCAATAATGTTGTGGTTTCGCGTCGTGCTGTTCTTGAAGAAACGCAAGGTGCAGATCGCCAGTCGCTATTGGCAAGTCTTGAAGAAGGTGCGGTGGTTCAAGGCATCGTTAAAAATATCACCGATTACGGTGCATTTGTTGATCTGGGCGGGATCGACGGCTTGCTGCATATTACCGATCTGGCTTGGCGGCGGGTCAAGCATCCTTCCGAAGTGGTCAATATCGGAGATGAGGTTACGGCTAAGGTGCTTAAGTTTGATCAGGAAAAGAATCGTGTTTCGCTAGGCCTGAAACAGTTGACAGAAGATCCCTGGGTGGGATTGTCGCGTCGCTATCCTCCACGTACTCGCTTATTCGGTAAGGTCACGAATCTTACCGACTACGGCGCATTCATTGAAATTGAACAGGGAATCGAGGGACTTGTTCATGTATCCGAGATGGATTGGACGAACAAAAATGTTTATCCATCAAAAGTAGTTCAGTTGGGTGATGAGGTCGAAGTAATGATTCTTGAGATTGACGAGGAGCGTCGCCGCATATCGTTGGGTATGAAACAATGTCAAGTGAATCCTTGGGAAGAATTCTCCATGAATCATGAAAAAGGTGACAAAGTTAAGGGGCAGATCAAATCCATTACTGATTTTGGGGTATTTATAGGGTTGCCAGGAAATATTGATGGATTGGTGCATTTGTCTGATTTGTCATGGAATCAGGCGGGTGAAGAAGCGGTATGTCATTATAAAAAAGGCGATGAAGTAGAGGCGGTTATTTTGTCTATCGATGTTGAGCGGGAAAGGATTTCTCTCGGTATTAAACAGCTGGAGGATGATCCTTTTAATCACTTTGTTGCTGAGCATGATAAGAATAGCATTGTTGAAGGAATAGTGAAGTCTATTGACGCCAAGGGCGCTGTAATAGCTTTGGCGGATGATATTGAGGGATATTTGCGTGCGTCTGAAATATCAAGGGATCGGGTTGAAGATATTCGTACGCACCTGAAAGAGGGTGAAAAGGTGGAAGCGATGATTATCAACGTTGATCGGAAGAATCGTGCTATCAATCTGTCGATCAAAGCTAAGGATAAATCAGACGAAACAACCGCAATGCAGAAAATTAAAGCGCCGGCAAATGCTGGCACAACCAGCCTGGGTGCGCTGCTAAAAGCAAAAATGGATAGTAAAAATACAGAGCAATAAGGAATTTTATTCATGACGAAATCAGAATTGATTTCCAGGTTGGCGACACGTTTTCCGCAGCTCGTGGCAAAAGATGCAGAGCTTTCTGTTAAGATGATTATTGATGCAATGGCTAAAAGTCTTTCGAATGGACAACGAATTGAAATTCGAGGTTTTGGCAGTTTTGATCTTAATTACAGGCCTCCTAGAATTGGACGGAATCCCAAATCGGGCGAAAAAGTAAAAGTTCCTGCTAAATATGTGCCGCATTTTAAAGCAGGCAAGGAAATGAGGGAGCGTGTTGATTATAAAAAACAGTAAAATATTTTTATGCAGGTAATAATGGTGAAGCAGTGATTGAGATCGCCATAAGGTTATCTGCATAAAGTTATACCATCTGATTGTGTATCAGCCAGTGCTAAAGATTGATATATTCAGAATTATTGTGAAAACTGGATATTAGATGCTTAAGTGCTTTTAGGTGAGTGATGTGACTACGCAATTGTGGTAAGGACTTTTTATAAATCTTTTGAGCCTATTTATCATGCAAGTAATAACCTGGTCGCTGCGCTTAATCATTTTTTTCTTATTTGCAAGCTTTTCTGCAATGAATTCTGAAAATATCACTTTGTATTATTTTGAAGACCGGTTTATAGAAGTACCGTTAAGTGTTGTTCTGTTGGTTTTTTTTGCACTGGGTGTATTTTTAGCCATCCTTACGACATCACGATGTTCGACTGCAAAAAGGTAGTGCATGATACGGCTCCTGTCTCTCAATAACTGCTGCGGGAATATAAGCATTGTTGAATGATGAAATGATTGCGCTGTAGAAGATGGCCAGTCATAAGCAAACCTAAATAACCGTTTCGCGCAATTCTCAATAACATTGAGCAAGTCAAAACAGCATCAAATAAAGATGCTGTAGTCTTTTTGATTTTTTGAGACTGAGTGATGCGTTTATTGAGGTCGTTGGCAACTTCAATTTAAATGGCAATATTTGGTTTTTCGGTGTTGTTGCTCGCAAGTAATGATGGAAGATATTATTTGTTAATCAGGGCTGGAGTAAGCAAGCGGTTCTTCTTCATATAAAAAAACATATAAGTAAATTTTAGTAAAAAAATAGATAGATATAAGGGAGTGCAAACAAATGGATACATTTAAGGATTTTGAAGAACCGATATTCAAGAATCTGACCAGCGCTGTGCGCGCGTTGGCAATGGATGCGGTGCAAAAGGCTAATTCTGGACATCCCGGAATGCCAATGGGGATGGCGGAAATAGCCGAAGTGTTATGGATACACCATCTGCGGCACAATCCGAAAAATCCCAATTGGTTTGATCGCGATCGTTTTGTTTTGTCAAACGGACATGGGTCGATGCTGATTTACGCATTGCTACACTTGACTGGTTACGATTTGTCAATGGAAGACATCAAGCAGTTCAGGCAACTGCATTCGAGAACCCCCGGACACCCGGAATATGGATATACACCTGGCGTTGAAACGACTACAGGTCCATTGGGGCAGGGTATCACCAATGCGGTAGGTATGGCACTGGCCGAGAAAGTATTGGCGACACAATTCAATCGACCAGGTTTCGATATTGTCAATCATTATACTTACGTTTTTCTCGGAGATGGTTGCTTGATGGAAGGCATTTCTCACGAGGCTTGTTCGCTTGCAGGTACGCTGGGATTAGGTAAACTGATTTGTTTTTATGATGATAATGGTATCTCCATAGACGGCCATGTTGAGGGTTGGTTCACCGATGATACGCCTAAACGGTTTGAGGCTTATGGATGGCATGTAGTGCCGAACGTAAATGGGCATGATCCGGTAGCCATAGAAGGCGCTATCGAAGCCGCAAAGCGCGTTTATGATAAGCCGACCATGATTTGTTGTAAAACAGTTATTGGTATGGGTTCTCCAAATATGGCGAATACCCACGCAGTGCATGGTGCAGCGCTGGGTGATGCTGAAATAGCTGCAGCACGTCCGCACATTGGCTGGCATCATCCACCATTTGAAATTCCGAATGAAGTCTACGAAGCTTGGAGTGCCGTAGCTAAAGGACGGCAACTTGAAGATGAATGGAATCAGAAATTTGTTGAATATACTAATAAATATCCGACTGAGGCGGCGGAATTTAAACGCCGCATGGCAGGTGACCTACCTCATAACTGGTCAAGTCATGTAGATGCCGTGATCAATGAAGTCAACGGCAAGGGAGAAACGATTGCAAGTCGTAAAGCCTCACAAAACGCCATTGAGGGCTTGGCGCCTGTGCTGCCTGAATTGATTGGCGGATCGGCTGATCTGGCAGGTTCAAATCTGACGTTATGGTCCGGGTCAAAAGGTGTGAGCAGGGAAGCCGGAGGTAACTATGTTTACTACGGTGTGCGGGAATTCGGCATGAGCGCAATCATGAATGGTATTTCCCTGCATGGTGGCCTAATTCCTTACGGTGCGACTTTCTTGATGTTCTCCGAATATGCTCGTAACGCGTTGCGTATGGCTGCCCTGATGAAGATACGCAATTTATTCGTATTCACGCACGATTCCATCGGTCTGGGAGAAGACGGACCAACACATCAGCCTGTTGAACAGACGGCAACCTTGCGATTGATACCCAATATGGACGTATGGCGTCCATGTGATACAGTTGAATCAACAGTTGCTTGGGCGCGCTCAATAGAGCGGAAAGATGGGCCTTCCACATTGATTTTCAGTCGCCAGAATCTGCCTTTCCAGAAACGCGATGCAACGACAATCAAACTTATTGATAAGGGCGGTTATATTTTGTCTGAAGCGGATAACAGGGACCCGCAAGTCATTTTGATAGCGACCGGCTCGGAGATTGGTCTGGCCATGCAGGCGCAAGCGGCGCTGACGAAAGAGGGGATAAGATCTAGAGTCGTGTCCATGCCGTGTACCAGTATATTTGATCGCCAGGATAAGGCTTATCAGGAAAGTGTCCTGCCGCGCGGCGTGCCGCGCGTGGCTATTGAGGCGGGCATTACTGATTATTGGCGTAAATATGTGGGTTTGGAGGGCGCCGTTGTTGGCATCGATACATTCGGTGAATCTGCGCCTGCGAATGTTTTATTCGAGCATTTCGGTTTTACGGTCGCAAATGTAGTTAAAGCGGCTAAACAAGTGCTTTAGAAATTTTTACAAGGTGGTTGTTAATGAAAGAATTTTTTTCAAGGAGTATTAAAGTATGACAATTAAAGTAGGGATAAATGGATTTGGCCGAATTGGACGCATGGTGTTTCGTTCTGCGGTACAGAATTTTCCGGATATAGAAGTTGTTGCGATTAATGATTTGCTGGAGCCGGATTATCTTGCCTACATGCTTAAACATGACTCTGTGCATGGGCGATTCCAGGGGGATGTTGCAATTGATGGTAATACGCTTGTTGTCAATGGAAAAAGAATTCGTCTGACGGCAGTCAAGGATCCCGCCGAATTGAAGTGGAATGAAGTGGGTGCAGATGTCGTCGTGGAATCAACTGGTTTGTTCCTGACTCAGGATACTTGTGAAAAGCACCTGAAAGCAGGTGCCAAAAAAGTGATTATGTCGGCGCCTTCAAAAGACGATACACGGATGTTTGTCTATGGTGTGAACGATAAGACTTATGGGGGCGAAACTATTGTTTCAAACGCATCCTGTACGACAAATTGTCTGGCACCGGTCGCGAAAGTTCTGAATGATAAATTTGGTATAAAGCGTGGTCTGATGACTACTGTACATGCGGCAACCGCAACTCAGAAAACAGTTGATGGACCTTCTAATAAAGATTGGCGCGGTGGGCGAGGCATACTGGAGAATATTATTCCTTCTTCAACCGGTGCGGCAAAAGCAGTTGGTGTGGTTATTCCGGAGTTGAATAAAAAATTGACCGGTATGGCATTCCGAGTGCCTACATCAGATGTATCTGTTGTTGATCTGACTGTTGAGCTGAATAAAGATGTTTCATACGATGACATTTGCAAGGCTATGAAAGATGCATCGGAAGGTGAGATGAAAGGTGTTCTGGGATATACCGATCAGAAGGTTGTCTCCACCGATTTTCGTGGCGAGAGTTGTACATCGATATTTGATGCGGAAGCAGGTATGGCGCTTGACGGCAGTTTTGTAAAAGTAGTCGCCTGGTACGATAACGAATGGGGCTACTCTACCAAATTGCTGGAAATGGTGCGTGTTATTGCTGGTAAATAATTAGAGTCATGGTTTTTTAAATAAATACATAGTCTATTTTAGCAGTGATATGTAATATTTTTGGCGTTCTCAGCGAGCAGGATTGTTCGCTGAAATCCGCTTTTGATTAATTTAGGATAAAGGGTAGCAGAATGCTATCCTTTATTCATTTTAAGACAATCTGGAGTTTACCGTGTCTGTTATAAAGCTTGTAGACCTTGATCTCAAGGGCAAACGTGTTTTTATCCGTGCCGATTTGAATGTGCCTGTGAAAGACGGGAAAGTAACATCGGACGCACGCATTACGGCCTCAATGGCCACTATTAGTCATTGTCTGAATGCCGGCGCGAAGGTGATGGTGACATCACATCTTGGTCGACCTGAAGAAGGTGAGTGGTCAGAAGAAAATTCTTTGAAGCCGGTTGCGGATAATATCGCAGCGCGTTTAAACAAACCTGTAAGATTAATCAAAGACTGGATAAATGGCGGTTTTGATGTTGCTGAAGGCGAGCTGGTTGTTCTGGAAAATTGTCGGATCAACAAAGGCGAAAAGAAAAATTTGGAAGAAACCGCTAGAAAATATGCTGCTTTGTGCGATATCTTTGTCATGGATGCTTTTGGTACTGCGCATCGTGCACAGGCTTCAACTTATGGCATTGCGCAATATGCGCCCGTGGCGTGTGCCGGTATTCTGCTGACGGAGGAACTGGATGCATTGACTAAGGCATTGGATAGTCCAGCCAGACCTATGGTTGCAATTGTTGGTGGTTCGAAAGTTTCGACCAAACTGACAGTGCTTGAATCACTATCGGATAAAGTCGATCAGCTTGTGGTGGGGGGGGGCATCGCGAATACTTTTATCAAGGCGACCGGAAAGAACATCGGTAAATCACTGTGTGAAGATGATCTGATACCAACTGCAAAATCGCTGATGGAAAAAATGATTAAGCGTGATGCTTCCATTCCTGTTGCCGTGGATGTCGTGGTCGGCAAAAAATTTGATGCCAATGAACCGGCAGTGCTGAAGGATGTTGATAAAGTAGCCGATGATGACATGATTTTCGATATCGGCCCAAAAAGTGCGCAAGAGTTGGCGGATATTATTATGAAAGCAGGTACGGTTGTCTGGAATGGTCCTGTCGGTGTTTTCGAGTTTGACCAATTCGGTGCGGGTACCGAAAAAATTGCACGCGCTATTGCTGAAACAAAAGCATTTACATTGGCGGGTGGTGGCGATACGATTGCAGCTATTCAGAAATATGAAATATACGATAAAGTATCGTATATTTCGACAGCAGGAGGCGCTTTTCTCGAGTTTCTGGAGGGTAAAAAACTTCCCGCCGTGGAAATCCTGGAGTCCCGTGCTAAATAATGTTGCCAGACTAATCTTACAAGCTAGATAGAAAAAATGATCCGTAGAACCAAGATTGTTGCCACACTCGGTCCGGCAAGCTGTGCAAATCCTAAAATCCTGGAAAATATGATTAGCGCCGGGGTGGACGTAGTACGGATCAATTTCTCGCATGGAACCCGAGAACAGCACTTGCAGCATGCTGAGATGACCCGATCAATTGCACAATCGTTGGGGCAAACTGTAGGGGTATTGGCTGATTTGCAAGGTCCTAAGATACGTATCGGTAGATTTGAGCAGGGTCGAATCAAGTTGAATGTTGGCGATAAATTTATACTGGATTCCGATTGTATGCTGGGCAATCAGGAAAGGGTCGGTCTGGATTACAAAGAATTACCCAATGACGTCGAAGCTGATGCAACACTGATGCTGGATGATGGGCGTATAGTGTTGAAGGTCTCAACGGTAAGTAATAATCAGATTTTCTGTATTGTTGAACAGGGCGGTGTGTTGTCCAACAATAAAGGAATAAATCGCAAGGGTGGTGGATTGAGTGCGCCGGCATTGACCGGGAAAGATATAGAAGACATTAAAGTCGCGGCGGAAATGAATGCTGACTATTTGGCTGTTTCGTTTGTCAAGTCAGGTGATGATGTCAGGAAGGCGCGTGAAATGCTCTATGCGGCAGGCGGAAGAAGTCTTATTATGGCCAAGATAGAGCGATCAGAAGCCATTCTTGCGTTGGATGACATTATTGAAGCTTCCGATGCCATCATGGTGGCGCGTGGTGATCTCGCCATCGAAGTCGGTGATGCGGCAGTACCTGCATTACAAAAGAAAATGATACGTGCCGCACGCATGAACAATAAACTTGTTGTGACGGCGACACAAATGATGGAATCCATGATTACCAACCCGATTCCAACGCGCGCTGAAGTATCCGATGTGGCCAACGCGGTGCTTGACGGCACGGACGCAGTGATGTTGTCTGCGGAGTCAGCAGCGGGAGATTTTCCGGTGGAAGCGGTTGCGGCAATGGCAAGAGTCTGCCTTGAAGCCGAGAAAGAATATCTGGTGAATGTAGACCGGCGGCAACCGATCAATCATCCCGCTACGATTGAGGAAGCAATCGCGCGCGCTACAATGTTTACCGCAACAGGCTTGAAAATCCGGGCGATTGCGGCCTTGACACAAAGCGGTGAGACTGCGTTGTTGATGTCGCGCCGAAGTTCAAAGGTACCGATTGTTGCGTTGAGTCCTCATGAAAGCACGCGACGGAAAGTGACGCTTTTCAGGGGGGTATACCCGGTCGAGTTTGGTAAAGATTTGAATGATCCGGAAATTATTCTTCAACTTGCTGAAGATGAGTTGCTCAGCAGGGGCATTGTGCGTAATGGAGATATCATGATAATGACCATTGGAGAACCTGTTGGAAAAACGGGAGGTACAAACACCATGAAAATAATTCGCGTGGGAGAATGCAGAACAGCTGAAGGTTCTGGCAATGTACAAAATAATTAATATATCTAGGAGTCTGTCGAGCATTAGACTAATTTACCGTGTCAGTGGGATAGCGGTGCATATTTCCTCAATTTTTCGTTACATAATATTACTATGCACCTCAAAATTAAGAAAATCCGCGCTCGCTCTCCCGCATGGCTTGCTACGATTGCTCAAGTCCGGCAGACTCCTGGGATGATTCAGTCGGCGAAAATTGAATAAATTGATGTTCGAAGAATAAACAAATTAAATCAATCTTTATAGGAGAAATATATGGCACTGGTATCATTAAGACAATTATTGGATCATGCAGCTGAAAACGGTTATGGATTGCCAGCATTTAATGTAAATAATCTGGAGCAGATTCATGCCATTATGCAGGCAGCAGATGAATGCGATAGTCCAGTAATTATGCAGGGTTCCGCGGGTGCTAGAAAGTATGCGGGGGAACCTTTTTTGCGGCATTTAATTGCCGCTGCCGTAGAAGCTTATCCTCACATTCCTATCGTGATGCATCAGGATCATGGCGCCTCTCCGTCCGTATGCGTGAATGCTATTCGCAGCGGTTTTTCGAGTGTCATGATGGATGGTTCGTTGGAGGCCGATGCAAAAACACCCGCGTCATATGAATATAATGTTCAAGTTACGGCTGAAGTTGTCAAGATTGCGCATTCTGTTGGTGTTTCTGTCGAAGGCGAGCTTGGCTGCCTGGGTTCTCTTGAGTCGGGCATGGGTGAAGCGGAAGATGGCCACGGTGCTGAGGGTAAACTTTCGCATGATCAGTTGTTAACTGACCCAGAGGAGGCGGCTGATTTTGTTAAGAAAACAGGAGTTGATGCACTGGCGATAGCTATCGGTACTTCGCATGGCGCATACAAATTTACGCGTAAACCGACGGGTGATATTCTGGCAATTAATCGTATCAAGGAAATTCACCAACGCATTCCAAATACGCATTTGGTCATGCATGGCTCCAGTTCCGTGCCACAGGAATGGTTGGACATCATCCGTCAATATGGCGGTGAAATGAAAGAAACTTATGGCGTTCCGGTTGAAGAAATTCAGGAAGGTATCAAAAATGGTGTACGCAAAGTTAATATTGATACCGATATCCGTTTGGCTATGACAGGTGCGATTCGCCGTCATATGGCGCAGGACAAGAGTAATTTTGATCCACGTAAGTTTCTCCAGGTAGCTACAGTGGCGGCAAAAGATATTTGTAAAGCGCGCTTTGAAGCATTTGGATGCGCTGGCCAAGCCGGTAAAATTAAACCAATTAAACTGGATGACATGGCAGTGCGATATACAAAAGGCGAGCTGAATCCTGTTATAAAATAAATGGGTGTCAATATAATATAATCAAGCGAGAGGAATTGTTTTAAAATCCGTTGGCGTGAATGTGCCTTTACACGAGAATTTTCCACAATTCCTCTTTCTCCTCATTCTGCAAGCAAATCAAATCCCCGCATCGCTTTACTTGTGTTTTCCGGTATAAGTTCAAAAGGACAGCATGCTTGTAACACTCTGCCGAATTCCATCAACTGTTGACTGCTTCCCGCTTTGAGTTCCAGCTCGATTTCACAGATTAAGGTTGTTTTATTGTTGGCCATGATTTTTCCTGTATCCAGACAGAATTCAAGTCTGAATTTTTCTGATGGTTCGAGCAGGTATGTCGTTCGATGAAAGTCGGTAACAAATACTGGTTGCAGCGAGTCTCTGAGTTTTTTCTCAGAAAAGAAAATCATTAAATCCTGATCCTGGATTTGATCGAATTCCGGTTTTTCGGTGGTTATTGGAAATTCCCATTCATGATGGTGATGCAGGCCATTCTGAGCAGTGCCTTTACTTTTAATTGTTTGCAGCCATTGATCACCTATTTTGCGGGTTCGCAAAGCGATGCGATGGTTGCGGAGAATGAAGTCAGGCGTGTCAAAGTAGACGCTGAAGATATCCTGTTCTGCAGGCGTCACGATACTGAAATCTTTAAGTAACGGTAGTTCTTTGATGGCCGCTATAAATTGAGGGGAAAAGCGTAGCTTGAGCTCAATTTCCGTAGGCATGATACTGAGGAGTGGTTTTTGTTAGTCTTTTCGGGGAACATAGCCGGCCGGATTTTCGGCGCCTTGGCCAAAAAAGTGCGCCTCCAACTGTTCAGCGAGATACTGGCGTGCTTTTGAGTCAGACAAATTGAGACGATTTTCGTTAATGAGCATGGTTTGGAGTGTGATCCATTCATGCCAGGCCTCTTTTGAAACATTCTCCAAAATACGCTTCCCTAATTCACCCGGATAAGGTTGAAAGTCAAGGCCTTCGGCTTCACGTCCAAGTTTAATGCAATGTACAGTTTTTGCCATTTATCCTCCAAAGTAGAGTCAGATCAGAAACCTGCGATTATGGCGTTTTCCTCAGGTTGCGTAAATATTCTGAAGAATTCTTTTAGAAATTTAATCTTGTCACAAGCAAAACGGTGGAGCAGAAATCAGCGCGCCATCGTTTTGATGAATACTTTTGAGCGGCGTTTGTAATTATATAAATCCTGCTTAAGTTTGGGCAGATCGGAAAGTGATGCTTCTGAGAAACCGTGTTCTATAAACCAATGCGTGGCATGTGTAGTTAAAACAAAGAGTTTTTCATTGCCCTGGGCGGTGGCGCGTTCTTCTATCGATTTAAGAAGTCGATTGCCGTGACCCTGATTGCGATAAGAGGGGTGTACAGCCAGGCAGGCTAGTTCACACATTCTCTCTTGTGGAAAAGGATAAAGCGCGGCACATCCGATGATTATGCCGTCGTGCTCAAATACGATGAAACGGTCGATTTCAATTTCGAGCAACTCCCGGTTTCTTCTGACAAGAATGCCTTCTGCTTCGAGCGGCTCAATGAGCTGAAGAATCGTGCCAACGTCTTCAATACCGGCTTTTCTAAGTGTTTCCAAAGATTCGCGTGACACCATGCAGCCAATGCCATAATGCGTGAAGAGTTCTCGAAGAATAGCGCCATCCATATGTCGACTGATGAGATGTGTGCGCATGACCTTGCCTTCACATGCGCTGATGGCGCACGCGAGCTTCCGGCGAATTTCATTATTCAAGCGGGATGTATTGTTTTTAGTTTGTTGAAGCAGCAATTTGGTTTGTGCGACTGTCAACTCACGCGGCAGGTTAGTTGTATTTTCCGTGGAAGTATTGATTTCTTCAAATCTGTTGAGGAGGAAAATAAGTTTATCTGCGCTGAGCGCAATCGCGGTTTCTGTGGCCACGCTTTCCATTGTGAGGTTAAAAATTTCACCGGTTGGGGAATAACCCAAAGGCGACATCAAGACCACATTGTTTTGATCCAGACAGGTTTGAATGGCGCGCGTATTGATTTTGCGTACTTTCCCGGTCAACAGATAGTCAACGCCATTGATAATACCAAAAGGGCAAGCAGTGATGAAATTGCCGCTGGCAACATGAATATCCGCATTTGCCATGGGAGAGTTGGGTAGTCCCATGGATAATAATGCTTCAATCTCGGAATGAACCCGGCCTATGGTTTCTTTAACAAAGTTTAAGGTAGATGTATCGGTAATGTTGGAATTCAGTGCCGCACATTTCTCCGGGTGACTTTCACTGAGACGCTGGTGAATTTGTGGATGTGCATCATAGACGAGGATCAAACGCACACCCAGGCTGGCTAACAAGTTTATGTCATGGATAAAGCTGACAAATTTTTCATCGGCGATCATTTCTCCGTCAATGCCGAAAACAAATGTTTTTCCTCGGAAAGCATTGACATAGGGGGCCACGGAACGAAACCAAGCAACAAAATCAGTGTTTAAATTCATGGAGTAAGCAATGAGTAAATTATTAGAACGAGTTATTCAGCAGTATTGACGGGTTGAGTTCTAAAAATCTCCCCAGTATGCCTGTAGCGCAGCGATTGTGGCTAAAGCCGCAGTTTCTGTACGCATTATCCGTCGGCCTGCGCGCAAGGTAGTGAATCCCGCCTGCTGTAAAATTATGTCTTCATCAGCGGTCCAACCACCTTCGGGGCCAACTGCGAGTGTCAGTTGCGTGTCTGCCGGAGGAGGAGGGAAATTTTTCAGACTGTGGCTGCCGTTGATAGATAGCATAAAATAGCGTTGTTGCAGCGTGTCGCTTTCTCTTGCGCTTAGCCAGTCTATCAACGAGTGCGGCAGCGCTATTGTCGGTATCCGGTTTCGTCCGCACTGTTCGCAAGCGGAAATAATGATTTTTTGCCAGTGTTCCAGTCGTTTTGCTGCACGTTCATCAGATAGGCGAACAATGCTGCGGGTAGTTATAATCGGTTGAATGCGGGTTATCCCCAGTTCAACTGATTTTTGTATAATCCAGTCCATTCGGTCGTTGGCGCACAACGCCTGAGTGAGCGTGATAATAAGTGGTGATTCACGTTCAATGCCATCAAATCGATCTACGATAAGCGTCGTCGATGTTTTTCGTATGTTTTTTATGTGCGCCTGAAATTCACCGCCCCTGCCATTGAACACAATAACTAAGTCGCCAATTTTCAGTCTTAATACTCTGCTCGCATGATGTCCGGCGGCAAGATTGAGTTCAATGGTTTGACCGACAAAAATATCGTCGGCATGATAAAAGCGGGGAGACATGTCTTGATCAAAGGGGGTGATAGCAAAATAGGTATGTCGACTCGTGCTAATATAACATGTTTAGGTTTTTAAACTATCAACATGAAAATGATGTCAAACGCATTTTTAGTGGAATGGCTAGCTGGATAAGTATGAGCCGGGATAAAAGAATCTGGTTTTGAATGAGTTAAATATAATTAGGAGGCAAAGGATAATGGCGAGTTTGGAAACACCCGTTTGCGATTTTGGTTGGAAAGCGATTGACTTTGATTTATTGGGCGTTGACGGTAAACGCTATAATCTGGCTTCAGCAAAAGGGGAAAATGGACTGTTGATCATGTTCATTTGTAATCATTGTCCTTACGTTAAAGCGATACAGGATCGTCTTATTCGCGATGTCAACGAATTAAAACAGCATGGCGTTAATGCGATTGCAATTATGTCTAATGATCCGAATGATTATCCCGAGGATTCCTTTGACAATATGATTCGCATCGCCAGGGAATGGGCTTATCCTTTCCCGTATGTGTGGGACGAGACTCAGGAGGTTGCAAAAGCCTATGGAGCTGTATGTACACCCGATTTCTTCGGATTCAATAACGAACTAGAACTTCAGTATCGTGGGCGTCTGGACGCTTCTCGCAAGGAAGCCGCGCCGCCAGATGCGCGTCGTGATTTATTCGAAGGTATGCTTGAAGTTGCGATGACAGGCAAAGGCCCTAAAGATCAAACGCCAAGTATTGGATGCTCAATCAAATGGCGTTCGGAATAAACGTGTTGAATGAAGTTATAACAGCAGTAAAGCGGGTTGCTGAATATGAGGTTATGCCACATTTTTTACAGGTTGCCCGCCAAATAAAAGCAGATGGAAGTATGTTTACCGAGGCTGATCTGCTAGCGCAGGATGCCCTGATAGAGGCTCTTCAAAAGATTCGTCCGGGACCTGTTCTGGGTGAAGAAATGTCCTGGCAAAAGCAAGAGGCGCAATGGTCTGAAGGATATGGTGGACTATGGAGCGTCGATCCAATTGATGGTACATCTAATTTTTTCAATGGCATACCTTATTTTGCCATTTCGGTGGCGTGGATGGAGCAGGGTAGAAGTATATTGGGTGTCATTTATAATCCAGTCTCGGGTGAAATGTTCTATGCGGAGAAAGGGCGAGGCGCTTTTTTGAATGGCAAGCAGCTGCCGATAAAATACAATGCTTCGGTTTTAACGAACGCAGTGGCCAATGTAGATTTAAAAAGACTGCATAAAAAGCTGGCGACGCAGGTTGCTGCTGATCCGCCGTATGCTTCTCAGCGGAATTATGGTGCGTGTACTTTGGAATGGTGCTATACGGCAGCAGGATATTTTGATCTTTATCTCCATGGCGGACAGAAACCATGGGATTATGCAGCAGGCAGTCTGATTCTACAGGAAGCTGGCGGTCATATGTCGGGGTTTGATCATGATGATTATTGGGCAGGTTCACCCTGGCGTCGTTCGGTAATTGCCGCATTGGATAGGAATCTATTTGTGCAGTGGCGTGATTGGGTGCGATCCCATCAATAATTTACCGGATTCTTGAAAAGGAAAAGCATAAATGTTCTCTGTTGGTGGTTCGTTTGTATTCCTAATTAACTTTCAAAAAGTTGCGCTGAGCTATTGAGCAAGTGCTTTTGTCTTTATAGGTTCACGATGACTATAATGTAAGTCAAAATGAAATTTTGATATAATTGCAAGTTTTCAGTTTTTATTCTTTTCACTCCGTTTCATATTGGAATTTTTAAATATATGTCAAAGACAAAATCAGTCAAAATTAACGATGCAGAAATTGAAAAGTCAGTATCAGGCGCGGAAGAAAATAATAAAAATATAAAAGATCCTGCCAAGTCTTCTCGGAGTAAAACCAAAGATACGGTGCAATCAGCTGACGATGCGGTGAGTGCACAAAGTGAAAAACAAAAAACCAAGCAGGTGAAACCCCGAGTCAGCAAAAAAACAAAAAGTGCAGCTGAACAATTCACTAACATCGAATCAGCCGCTGCTGTAACGTTACCCGAAAGCAACGCTTCCGCTCAGGACATGGAGGCCAGACGCATGCGCCTGAAAAGGCTGATTGTACTGGGAAAGGAGCGTGGCTACTTAACATATGCGGAGATTAACGATCATCTGCCGGATGATATGCTAGATGCCGAGCAGATAGAAGGTATCATCAGCATGATCAATGATATGGGCATTTCCGTGCATGATGAAGCGCCTGATGCTGAAACATTGTTGATGTCAGATTCAGCAACAACAGTTGCAGATGAAGATGTTGCAGAAGAAGCGGAGGCGGCATTATCGTCGGTCGATTCAGAGTTTGGGCGCACTACGGATCCTGTTCGTATGTATATGCGTGAAATGGGATCGGTTGGCCTGTTGACTCGCGAAAGTGAAATCGAAATTGCTAAACGTATCGAAGGCGGGTTACGTCATATGATTCAGGCTATTTCAGCTTGCCCACCCATTATCGCCGAGATTATAAAAATGGCATCGGATGTCGAGAACGACAATCTTCGCATAGATGAGGTGGTCGACGGTTTGGTTGATTCGGATGATCAAGACATACTGAGTGCGGATATGGCGGGGGAGTCGCTTGATTCCGACTTGGATTCCGGCGATCTTGATGATGACGACGATGACGATGATGCGGAAGATAATGGTTCCATAGTCAGTGCAGATCTGATGAAGCTTAAAGAAGATGCATTAGTACATTTTGCTGCCGTTCGTGATATTTTTGCTGAAATGCAAATTGTATTGAGCAATGAAGGTCCTAGTGGCGGTAATTATCAGGAATTACAGGAAAAAATCTCCAACGAACTCATGTGTATGCGTTTTTCAGCAAAAACAGTGGAAAAGCTATGTGACATGCAGCGTGCATTAGTTCAGGATGTGCGTCAATATGAGCGCAGAATTATGGAGTTATGCGTGACAAGAGCCAAAATGCCGCGGAATTATTTCATCAAGACATTTCCTGGAAATGAAACGGACTTTGACTGGATCGCAAAGGAGGTTGCGTCGACAAAACCTTACAGTCAAGCACTCGAACATTTCAAACCTGAAATTATTGAGCAGCAGCAGAAATTACATAATCTCAAGGAAGCCATTGGCATTTCGATTAAAGACTTGAGGGAAATAAACCGGAAAATGTCGACAGGTGAAGCAAAAGCACGCCGGGCAAAACGGGAAATGACCGAAGCCAATTTGCGTCTGGTTATATCCATCGCTAAAAAATATACGAACCGTGGATTACAGTTTCTTGACTTGATACAGGAAGGCAATATCGGCCTAATGAAGGCGGTTGACAAATTTGAGTATCGCCGTGGTTACAAGTTTTCAACCTATGCAACCTGGTGGATACGACAAGCGATAACCCGTTCCATCGCTGATCAGGCTCGTACTATCCGAATACCTGTTCATATGATTGAAACTATTAATAAAATGAATCGCATATCGCGCCAAATACTCCAGGAAACCGGACAAGAGCCAGAACCTGCCGTGCTTGCGGAGAAAATGGAGATGCCAGAGGAAAAGATTCGTAAAATTCTTAAAATTTCCAAAGAACCGATCTCCATGGAAACTCCGATAGGAGACGACGAAGATTCACATCTTGGTGACTTTATAGAAGATTCTGCTACAATGGCGCCTGCCGATGCTGCGGTTTATGCCAGTCTGAGAGGAGTAACAAAGGATATACTCGATTCTCTGACGCCGCGAGAAGCAAAAGTCCTGCGTATGCGGTTTGGTATTGAGATGAATACTGATCATACACTTGAGGAAGTTGGAAAACAGTTTGATGTGACCCGCGAGCGTATACGGCAGATCGAAGCTAAAGCATTGCGAAAGTTGCGTCATCCTGCGCGCTCTGAAAGACTTCGCAGTTTTTTGGACACTGGCAATTGACGAAAAATGAAATAAAGCAGGGTCTGTAGCTCAGTTGGTTAGAGCAGGGGACTCATAATCCCTTGGTCGCTGGTTCGAGTCCAGCCAGACCCACCAATAAATTAAGAGGTTAGATTAATATCTAGCCTCTTTTTTCATTCTGATGTGACAAAATCGTGTCATCAAGAACGTTAGAAACTAGCTCGGCATGCTGCATAAGTTGCGGTTTTGATAGGTGTGCATAGCGCCTGACCATCTCTTCCGATTCCCAGCCCCCGAGTTCCTGCAATACATTCATGGGCGTACCTTGTTGAGCTAACCAGCTTGCCCAAGTATGGCGTAGGTCGTGCCATCTAAAGTTTTCTATTTCTGCTCGTTTTAATGCTTCTCTCCATGCACGCGTATTAGCCCATACAATTGGGGCACCACGGTATGTAAAGACCCTGCTAGGATGCCTGCCGACCTGTCGAAGCAAAACCGCTATAGCTACAGAGTTGAGCGGAACATGAATGGCCTTTCTTGCCTTGGCCTGATCGGGGTGTATCCATGCTGCTTTTCGATCTAGGTCAAGCTGGCTCCATTCCAGATTGATTACATTTGATTGTCTTAATCCAGTTGATAACGCAAATATCACAATATCTCGCTGATGAGGTGGCAATTCGTTAAGAAGCCGCTTAACCTGCTCAGGCGGTAACCAGCGTATACGACGCTTTGGTTCGGGAAAGAGCCTAATCTTGGGTATTTTGTCGACCCATTTCCAATCGTGACAGGCTTTCCTAAGAATTGCCCGTATCAAAGCCAAATGACGGTTAGCGGTTGACGGACTTGTTGCATTCGCCTTGGCATGTGCAATATGATCAATCAATTCTCGGTCAATTTCATGTAGTGGCTTGTTACGCAAAAATTGCTGTAACCACCGCAGCTTTTCTTTGTCACGGTCATGCGTTGTTTTGTGCTGTGTTTCCAGTAGAAACTTGCAAGCTGCTTCATCCCATGTATACTTCGGCTTTGCTCTCAAGCACTGAACGCGCCATGATTCGGCTTTTAGTTTGTCGTGGTATTCTTGCGCCTGGGTTTTGTCGGCTGTGCCAGCAGAGCATCTAATACGCTCTCCTGCTGGTGTAGTGAACGAGATCCACCACGTATTACTACGCTTGTAGAGTGGCATATATTTACCTCCTTTTCTGAAACCACTCGCAACGCTTGCCGAGGGATAGAATACTGCGATCTGATATGTTCAACAAGATCATCAAGAATAAAAACCCATTGTTTGCCAAGTTTTGCGCCCGGCAATCGTCCAGATTTAGCACGCCGCCGCACTTCTTCTGCATGCATCTTGAGAAAATTGGCTGCTTCAGTGAGTGAAAGTGTTTTCATAACGCATTGGTTTGCTGGCATGATTAAAATCAAAATTTCTCTTGATATAGTGTTGACACCGGTCGAAAATTGACCAGAAAAGGCTAGTTGTACCGGTTGAAAATTGACCAGGTAATTCACGTATTCTGCCTAAATTTTAGGCAGGAGAATTTAAGAGGTGATTACCATGGTTATGTA
>JADZAR010000143.1 GCA_020852475.1 Nitrosomonas sp. | reverse complement strand
TTGCCGTTGGTGCCTTTGATGCGCGAACCCATGGCGCGCACGGCCGTCCAGTCATTGCCGAGACCGCCGGCGTATTTGGAGAGCAGCGCGTTTTCCTTGATGGCTTCATAAATACCGTCAAGATCATCGGATACGGTGGTCAGATAGCACGAAGACAGCTGCGAACGGCAAGTACCGGAATTAAACAGTGTCGGCGTGGAATTCATGAAATCAAAACGCGATAACACATTGTAAAATTCGATGGCGCGTGATTCGCGATCGATTTCATTGAGCGCGAGTCCCATGGCAACGCGCATGAAAAATGCCTGCGGCAGCTCAATGCGCTTTTCCCGGATATGCAGAAAATAGCGGTCATACAAGGTTTGCAGCCCGAGGTAGTCAAATTGCAGATCACGATCGGCCTGCAGCGCTTCGGCCAGTCGGGCCAGATCAAATTGCGCCAGCCGTTCATCGAGCAGACCGGCTTCGATGCCTTTTTTGATAAAAGCCGGAAAATAACCGGCATAGTGCGTTTGCATTTCCTCCTGCAATACTTCCTCGCCCAGCACTTCAGCGCGGATGTTGTTCAGCAGCAGGCGTGCAGTGACATAACCGTACGCCGGTTCTTTTTCAATCAGCATGCGCGCCGACATAATGGCGGATTTCCGGACTTCTTCCAGCGTGACGCCGTCATACAGTTCGCGTAATGTCGCTTTCAGGATCGGTGCAGGATTGACGACATCGCCAAGACCGGCGCAGGAAGATTCGATCAGCGCGGTCAATCGCGGCAGGTCGAGTGGAATGCGATTGCCATTGTCGGTGACATAACAGATGTCTTCCTGCGATTTCGCAGGATTCAGTTCCTTCAGGCGCGCACGTTCGCGCGCGCGTTCTTCACGATACAACACATAGGCCCGCGCCACGTCGTGTTCGCCGGAGCGCATCAGCGCGAGTTCAACCTGGTCCTGAATATCTTCGATGTGAAATGTACCGCTGTCCGGCTTGCGGCGCAGAAGTGCATTGACGACATCTTGCGTTAGGCGGCTGACCAGTTCGCGCACACGTACCGATGCGGCGCCCTGGCCGCCATCGACAGCAATAAACGCCTTGGTCATGGCCACAGAAATTTTGATGGGTTCAAAGGCGACAACAGCGCCATTGCGGCGAATGATTTTGTATTGAGAAAATTGCTTGGTGTCGATATGAATATCCACAAAATCTTTAATTTCGAGGTTGCGGGATAGCGTAGGACTTGAGGATTCGGTAACTGGCTGCATTGATTTTGACTCCCTCTGATTCATTGGCATGAAATAAACCAACGTGATTCCAAAGCGTTAACCGGGTAATATCCAGTTGAATCTGAATAAACTGAACACACTGGCTGAATCTTTAAACCACTATATATTGTATTCGTGTGATGCTGATGCATAACCGGTAGTATATAGAATACGAATTCAGTTTGTAAACACAAATTGATTATTCTTTTTGGTGCGGCAGTAAATCAGTCTATTCTCGGGCAGTCTCCAGGGATAAATACGCAGATTTGTGTCGCGTAATTATGCGATTGCGCTTGCGCGTGTTGTTGTTTAATACATGCTGCATTTTTAATGCATCCGGTATGCTGTTCGGACTGAAAGCTGTCTATTTTGTTATGGAGAAAATCAATGCACCCTGATCAATGGCATCTGTTGAAAACCAGACGCTTCCTGCCGCTGTTTCTGACCCAGTTTTTGGGCGCGTTCAATGACAATGTATTCAAGAATGCATTGATTATTCTGATTACCTATACTGTCATTGAGCAATCAGCGCTGAGTCCGCAGGTGATGATCACGGTCGCCGCAGGTATTTTTATCCTGCCTTTTTTTCTGTTCTCGGCAGTGGCGGGGCAAATTGCGGACAAATACGACAAAGCCAGACTGATCCGTATCATCAAGGCGGCCGAGATTGTGCTTATGCTCGGCGCAGCTTTGGGATTTTTCTGGCAGCATACCGGACTACTGATGCTGATTCTGTTTCTGATGGGCACGCAGTCTGCTTTTTTCGGGCCGCTCAAGTATGGCATCCTGCCCGACCAACTGGAGGAAAACGAATTAATCGGCGGCAATGCGCTGATCGACAGCAGCACTTTTGTTGCCATTCTGCTGGGTACGATTTGCGGTGGCTTGCTGATCATGGCCGAGGGTGGTCCGCTGATTATTTCCGTCATCGTCATCGCGGTGGCTGCGCTGGGTCTGTTCGCCAGCTTTTCGATACCGCCAACACAGCCTGCGGATGCCAGTCTGAAAATCCACTATAACTTTCTGCTTGAAACGCACGCCATCCTCCGGCAGATACGCCAGCATCCGGTGATTTTTCGCTCCATTCTCGGCATTTCCTGGTTCTGGCTGTTTGGCGCCAGCTTTTTGTCGCAATTTCCGACATTCGCCAAAGAAGTCATCGGCGGGAATGAACAGGTCGTCACGCTTTTTCTGGCCATATTTACGATCGGTATCGCGATCGGTGCGTTGTTGTGCAACCGCTTGCTGAAAGGCGAAATTGCCGCTACTTATGTGCCGCTGGCCATAATCGGCATGACGCTGTTTACCGTGGATATGTATCTGGCCAGCACGGGGCTTGCGCAGAATAACGCCGATGTGCTGATCGGTGCGGGTGTTTTTCTCGAATCGCTGGCGCATTGGCGGATTCTGATGGATCTGCTGGGTATTTCAATCTGCGGCGGCATCTACATCGTTCCGCTGTACGCGATGATTCAGGACCGCGCCGAAATGTCGCATATGTCCCGTACATTTGCCGCGAATAATATCCTGAATGCGTTGTTCATGGTGATTTCAGCAGCGGCAATCAGCATCATGCTGGCCTATGAATTTTCGGTTGTCGATGTGTTTTTGGCGATTGCCGTCATAAATGGCTTCATGGCGATTTACATCAGCAGTCTTTTACCGCAGGCATTGGTCAAATCCATCCTGCGCTGGATTTTTCAGGTGTGCTACCGGCTGGACGTCAAGGGTATCGAGCATTTTCAGAAACTCGATGACAAAACCATTATTGTCGCCAATCATTTGTCGTTTCTGGATGCGCTCCTGATCGGCGCGTATGTGCCGCAGCATGTCAGTTTTGCCATCAATACACATATTGCCCGGCGCTGGTGGCTGCGGCCTTTTTTGTTTCTGGCGGACACCATTGCGCTTGATCCTGCCAATCCGCTGTCGACGCGGCAATTGATCGACCGGGTGAGAAAAGGGCGCAGAATTGTCATTTTCCCCGAGGGACGGTTAACCGTTACCGGCTCGCTGATGAAAATCTACGAAGGGCCGGCGCTGATTGCCGACAAAACGGCGGCGCAGGTACTGCCGATCATCATTTCCGGCGCGCAATACACGCCTTTTTCCCGGTTGCGTGGCAAAGTCCGGATCCGCTGGTTTCCCAAAATGAGCATGACCGTCATGCCGCCGCTGAAATTCGATCTGCCGCCGGACATCCGTGGCAGAAAACGGCGTCAGGCTGCCGGGATCAAGCTTTATGACGTGATGTCCTATATGATGTTTCAAAGCAATCATCTGGAACAGACGCTGTTTCAATCCCTACTGGATGCCCGTTCAATTCACGGCAGCGGTCATATCATCGCCGAAGACGTGGAGCGCAAGCCGATCAATTACCGGCAATTGATCATGCGCTGCTACATTCTGGGGGCGGTGCTCAGAAAGCATGCGCAGCGCAGCATGGCGGTCGGGGTATTGCTGCCGAACATGGTCAGTACGCTGATCTGCTTTTTTGCATTGCAGGCTTACGGACGAATACCCGCAATGCTGAATTATTCCAGCAGTGCAAAAAATCTGATTGCGGCCTGCACGGCTGCCGCGATTGAGACCGTGATTACCTCGAGGCGGTTTATTCAGGCGGGCAAACTGACGCATCTGGTCGAGGCACTGGAATCGCGGCAGGTCAGGATAATTTATCTGGAAGATATAGCGCAGCAGATTTCCATTCCGGCCAAAATTAAAGGTGCGCTGGCCAGTCTGGTGCCGCAGTTTTTTTACCGGCTGATCAACACAGCCACCGATGCGCGTGCGGATGCCGATAGCACAGCGGTGATCCTGTTTACCTCCGGATCGGAAGATGTGCCCAAAGGCGTTTTGCTGAGTCATAAAAATATTCAGGCCAATCGATATCAGGTGTCGTCGCGCATTGATTTTGGTCCGACCGATATCGTTTTTAACGTATTGCCCGTGTTCCATTCATTTGGCCTGACCGGCGGCACGCTGCTGCCGGTTTTGTCGGGCATCCGGACTTTCTTCTATCCGTCGCCCCTGCATTACCGGATTATTCCGGAGCTTGTTTATGATACCAACGCCACATTAATGTTCGGCACCGACACTTTTCTTGCCGGTTATGCACGCTTTGCGCATGCCTATGACTTTCAGAGCATACGCTACGTTTTTGCCGGCGCGGAAAAACTGAAAGATGAAACGCGTCAGCAGTGGGCGGAACGATTCGGGGTGCGCATTTTTGAAGGCTACGGCTCGACCGAAACATCGCCCATCCTCAGCCTGAATACGCCGATGCATAACAAACCCGGTACGGTGGGCCGTCTGTTGCCGGGTATCGATCACCGTCTGGAGACGGTTCCCGGCATACCCGATGGCGGAAAGCTGCTGGTTTCCGGTCCGAATGTCATGCGAGGCTATTATTTTGCGAATCAGCCGGCAACACTCCATCCGCCGGAAGGAAACTGGTATGACACCGGCGACATTGTCTCCATCGATGAAATGGGTTTCATCACCATTCAGGGCCGTGTAAAACGATTTGCCAAAATCGGTGGTGAAATGGTTTCACTGACGGCAGTGGAAAATTACGTCAGCCAGCTCTGGCCGGAATACAGTCATGCCGTGACACACTTGCCCGATCCCAAAAAAGGCGAGCAGATCATTCTGGTGACAACGCATCCGCACGCCCAGCGTGAAGCGCTGGTCAGCTATGCGAAACAGAACGGTATCAGCGAATTGAGTATTCCCAGAATATTGTTGCAGATCGACGAAATCCCGCTGCTGGGTACCGGGAAAGTCGATTATGTCACCCTGAAAGCATGGGTTGAGTCGCGTCTGGAAGCGTGATTAGTCACGATGAGATCTTCTGGAAGATTGCCGGTCAGGATTAATCCCGTCAGGCAATCTTCCAGCCGGATACCAACGCTGCACGAGTCGCACAAAACCGGCGTTATAAGCCGATATCAAAAGTTTCAATATCCGCTTTTAAGCGCTGCGCGAGTGCCTCGATCTGCGCTGCGGTATTTTCCCGGTCTTTTGCGATGGCGCTCCTGACCAGTATGGCCATCTTCTCAAAATCGGCAGCGGACAAACCTTGCAGTGCCTCGGAAGAGAGTTCCTGTTTGAATCGATTGATTACGTTATCTGCAATGTCATGTATAGCGTTATTCATTGGATTTACCTGAAAAGAAGTTGAATCGTAACCGAAGCAGGTCGTCAGATTTTCATTTTGCGCCTGACTGCCCAGTCAAAAAGGCGACCGCCTAAAAACCAGCGGCCGATCACCGCGGACTTTGAATCCGCGGGTAATGCATGACGCGTGGGTGGGAAGGTCGATTTTGCCGCTTTTAGCACAGCACGTGCAATGATTTCCGGGCCGGGTGCTATGGGTTCATCTTTCAGCAGCCGGGGCAGAGCATCGAGCAGTTTCCGGTAAACAGGTGGATGCTCCACCGTTTTAAGCAGTGCAAACTCTTTCTCGGCAAATTCGGTTTTGATTAAACCGGGCGCAATGACAATGACCTTGATGCCAAATTCCATGACTTCGCCGCGCAAAGTTTCCGACAGGGCTTCAATCGCGTGTTTCGATGCCGTGTACCAGCCAAACCCGGGAATAGAGATGCGTCCCAGAATGGAGGCGATGTTGATGATGCAACCCGATTGCTGCGCGCGCATATGCGGGAGCACGGCCTGCATGAAGCGCGCATAGCCGAAGACATTGACTTCAAACTGCGCATGCGCGGCCTCCATGGATACGCTCTCGATCGCGCCGAGTTGCCCGTAGCCCGCATTATTGACCAGCAGATCAATCCGCCCTTGGGTGGTCATGGCATGGGTGACTGCCGCTTCAATAGCCGGCGCATCGGTTACATCCAAACAAATCGGCTCGATGTTTTCCGAACGGATTTCTTCCAGCCGATGCATGCGCCTGGCCATGGCGAAAACATAATAACCGTTCTCCGCCAGCAACTTTGCCGTTGCTCTGCCGATGCCGCTGGATGCGCCGGTGACCAGTGCGATAGGTTGTTTCATCAGACTGTCGGGGTTTGTTGGCATATGAGTGAAATCGAATCAGTGCTTTCTTATTGAAGAAACACGCAATCAAGTGAGGTTCTTCGTATACATGGGCCAGGCACAATCGTTAGATTGATTCAATTGTTGCTGCGAGATGGAGAATGGCCTGTGTAATATCTTTTTCAGAGGACATCTGAACAAGGACATCATCATAACCTTTGTCTCACGGTAAGCCAATTGTTTATTCCGGTGTCCAGGCCAATAAATTCTCAACCTGTTCGATATTGCTTGCTTGTTCGCCAGCCAGCATTAACACCAGCGGATTGTCTGCTTACCCTGCCACGTTACAATGCGTCGTTGCTCACAAAAAATATCTCCTTATATATTCGTCAATTTTCTCGCCTCGTCTTGTTTTAAATCTCTGTATTTTTAGATGTACTCTGAATTTCAGTGGTAAGACAGCTTTTTACTTCAGATAAATACCGACAAAACATGACATTAATCAAATTTATCTTTCGTATTTTGGTTACATTTCAATAAATTGGGAGCTTTGCTTGCTGTTGGGCCCTTATTTCATCTACGTGTTTATACGTATTTTTTTTTGTTACAGAAGTAGCTACATTTCACTGTGATGCATGTAAAAAATGATTTTTTAATGAATAAACTCATGTCATCAGAAAAAAACTCAGGAATCAGGAGTTATCGATTTATTCATGCTTACGAGCATATTGTGGTGTTAAAAGAAACAATAAAATTTAGAGGAGAAAAATCATGCGACCAAGTAAAACGAATTTATCCGTTTTAATCGTTATCGCAACATTGGGTTATGCAGGTCTGTCGAGCGCTGCTCCACAGTGGTGTATCGATCAAGGCGGTCCGCCATGCAAAGGCGGGCCGGGTGGCGGTGAAGAGGAAGCCGGCAACAACCTGTCCCTGCCGGCAGTATTAACGGAATCATCAACTTTTATTGATGCGTTCTGGACTCCACCTGCAGATCCCACGCTTGGCGTGCATTACTCGTATGGTTGCGACGTACCGCAATCATTGGGTCAGTTTAGTTATCCCAATACGTCATGTGTCGATGATCTGGAAACACCATCTGTGTATTTGACGGCTGCGCAATGTACCGCACCGGGGGCGCCGTGCGAAGGTCAATCCGTGTCGCGTATGTTCTGGCAAAAGGTAACTGCAAATAGCTGGTCAGCCGATGTTGATGGCATCAACGCGCCTGAGGAAGTTGCTTATATCGACTGGGGTGACGCGCTCGAAGCGGTATCCTGGAATGAGCGCTCTATCATTCGTGTGGAAACCCAGCCTTATAGCAGTCAAATCCCAGGATTCGATCCAGCGGTGATGACTTGCGAACAAGCTGCGGTGGCAGCCGCATTGAATCCTGACTTGGTCTGCAAGGTGGGTTTCCAGATGTGGCATGTTTCAGGTCAGGGAACGACAGAGCAATGGGGCGTCCGTGCTGACGAATCAAATGTATCCTACAATTACGATTCACCGTTCCAGATTATTAACTCGAGTAACGCACGGCTCAGTCTGACGAAAATGGAAGCCGGTGATGCAGTATGTTCTGAGCCTGGAGGTAACTCTGGGGATTTGCCACCCTCTCTGCCAGCCGACAGTTGGAGCGGTTCCGAGTGGGAGGGTACCTGTACTTGGTATGATGCGCCGTATAGTATCGAACTCAGTGTCGCCGGCAAATATGTTTATGGCTTTAACTGGCGCATGAAGAACGTCGAGCTTGATTCGATCTGTCCAGGCTGGGATAGAAAAGGATTCTGGCGGTTGACTTTCTATAGTCCGCCAATTTCAGCAGTCAATTTTGTCGATCCGAATGCGCCTAACGTTGCTCCACCAGCTTCTCCTGCCGAAGTGCGTGGATTACCGCGAACGGCCTATACAACCGGACTGGCGACACCGACCGAGCCAGGCGAAGATGACAGGCTTTATACGCCAGTCGTCGATGCAGCTAATAATCTGAGCTACATTGATATCTGTATCGCAGGCAAAACGCAAGGCGGTGGCGGTGGTGGCTCTGGCGGTGGTGGTTCCGGTGGAGGCGGCGCAGGTGGCGGCTCCGGTGGAGGGCATGGCGCAGGAGGAAGCGGGTCAGGTGGCGGTGCCGCTAACAGCAATGCCAGACCCGGCCTGGATGTTGCACGTAGTAAAAACGACCGTCGTTAAACTTGGCATCCTTTAAAGTAGTATAACCAACGCAGCAAGCTAAGAAATAGATGTTTGTTTCAGCTTGCTGCATGCATAGCGTATAAGCTGCTTTGCACTCTATACAAGGAATTTTGCCGATGAAAAAATCATATATAGTCTCCGCATTATTATCTATCGGCTTGCTGGCCAGCGCCGCCGTGGCTGAAGACCGTCCAGCGTCTCCCGGTCATTTAATCTGGCAGACCGTCGCGAATAATGGCGACATGGTTCCGGAAGATGGCGCGGGAAGGCCGTTTAACAGTTACAACCCGCCTTCGGTTAGCCGTGAAGGGTTTGTCGTATTCCGTGGACGCAGCCGGGGGCCGGAACCACCTGCCAGTGGCATATTTGCCCGCGACATGTCGCATAAAAACGGTGGCGATTTATACCGTATTGCTGTGCGCGGAATGGCTGTTCCATCTCCCAACAACACCGGCGCAACGTTCAATGAATTTCCTTCTTTTGCACGTATAGCAGGCCGTAACCCGATCGTAGCGACACGCGGCAATTCGGAGCCGGTATGGCGCTATGAAACACCTGAAGGTGAATCGCGCATGGGGACATCGGGCGTTTTTGCCGCGCTTGATGGGTTAAATCTGGAAACAGCAATGACACAACTCGGCGTGATCTCAGGATTTGAAGATTTCCAAGTGACAGGCGTAGAAATCCCAACGCGTTTCGATCAGTTTCCAGGCGCGCCTTCGCCGACTGATAAAGGGCTGGTGCTTACCAAGGGAAATTACACCGTTAATGAAGTGCGGCATACCGGTATTTTTTACCGGGATCTGCTGGATAGCGATGGGGCGGTTAAACTGATCGCAAATACTGCAACGCAAATCCCCAATGTGCCTGAAGATGTGACAGGCTTAACCTTTGGTTCAACAGCGCCTCCCAGCGCAGCGGATGATCAAGTCGTTTTTGTGGGTTACGATAACGAAGAAAATCCTGCCTATGGCGGCATCTATCTTGCCAGGATAAAGCCTCAACCCGCACTCAAAACACTGATCGGTCTTGGCGCACAGGTGCCAGGTGTGAAGAATGCAACATTCACCCGATTTGGCGAGGCCCTGTCATTTGACGGACGCCATGTCGCATTCTGGGGTACATGGGGACATGAAACGCGCACGTTACGCCTGCATTGCCCCACTGAAGGCAATCGCGATCGCCGGATATTTTGCATCGATATAGACCCTGAGACCAACCGGGATACAGAAGAACGCTGGCAGGAAAAAGAAATTCCCATCCATCAAGGTTTTTTTGTACATGACATTAAAACTGGAAAAACAACATTGCTTGCCCTTACGGGTAACCAATACGATGATTTCCTGTACTGGAATTATTCAGGTCATCCACCCGGTGCAAATGAGGGTAATTCAGATGCAGAGGACTCGGAATCGCCGCGTTGGCGATCTGCTGCATTCATCGCATTAAGCAATCTTAATGGCGGTGCCTCCTTTGCTGCTGCATTCAAAGCACGAAGCGGCGATATTGATCCCGAAACCCGAGTTTATGAAGAATTTGTCGACGGTATTTATTTTCAGCGCGCACCGGGAAAATTTCCTCAAATCACATTACTGGATACCACTATGCCGGGCACGCTATTGGATGCTCAAGCGCCAGTTGATGCGATCATCAGTTCCCTGGGGCTCGAACGGGACAGTTTTCGTGGAAACTATCTGGCTATCACTGCAAGCATGGAAGGCGTTTCTGATGTTGAGGAAGAAAGTACATGGGCAGGCATCTACCTGGCCGACATACCTAAATCGATTGATAAATCAAAGTGAAGCAGCAAAAGGAGGTAGAAGTGAAAAAAATTGCGTATACAGTTTTTGCGTTAACATGCCTGCTGACTCATTCGGCGATCGCCGCGGTAACGCCATGTGGCAATAATTGTCAGCTTAATTACACCACTGCGCAAGATGTTGCGGATGTGGTGAATGATTTTCTGGATCATAATCAGGATCAGGCAACAGTGACCCGGGATAATGAAACAGGCGTGTTTACCGTAACCCTGCCCGATGGCGGTTTATTGAGCGTTGCCGCGCTCGGGTTAACGATCCGGAATCAGAACATGGCCCAGCAAAGACAAATGACACGCACCATGGATGGCGATTTGCATCTGCATACGCAATCAGGATTAAAGTTGCAGTTGAGAAATGCTTTTCATCACGAAGCGGAAGCCATCGGTGCGATGTTGCGCGCGCAATGGAGAAATATGGAATGGCTCAGGAATCGCTTCGAAATCGAATCGCCGGCAGGCGAACGCATGTGCCTGGAGCCGGCCATGCAGATCAGCGCGGGTCAGCCTGTTGATGATACGACCATTTCAAACGATACCGACGGGCGACTGCTAATCCGATACCGGGACGGCATTCAACAGCATTTGCAGGCTTGTGCGCATGATATGCTACAGCTGCATGACCAGATCCGCAGTCAATTGCAACAGCAATTGCAAATCAATAGCGATGGCACGGTTTCAGTCGTGATCGATGGTTTGCAACACCGCTTCAGGCTTGAAGCCATGCTGCGCAACAACGGCATACTCGATCAATCGGGATTTTTCACCGAACAAAACCGCTTATATTTTCGCTACAGGGATGGATGGGAGCAGGAAATTGTTGCTTTGCCGTGAATGGTAGTATCCGCACTGTCATGACAAGGCAGGAATGAGCAGAAGCAGAAAAATCGACAAAAGCAGCTTAACTGGTGTGTTCGGTTTTACTTGATCAGGTACCTGAATCAGGAATTCCGGCACAGGCATTTGCAAAGATCTTTCCGGATGCTTCAATTCAAGGTCACCGATAATGTCCGGCAATTCAGCAGCGGGGCGGCAAATTTGCTACACTGTTCCCAAAAATAACGCTTTTGGGAGCACGAATAATGCAAAGACAAGATACAAAAACAGCCATTCCCAGACAAAACAAATGGCCGAAGTGGATTACGCTGGCGCTGATCATGACCATCACTATTTTCGCGGTGTCGCTGCTGCCCCGTGGTTTTTCCGGTGACACTTCGATTGTGGGCCAAGGAACGCCCGTATTACTCCTGGTGCATGATGACAATATTCTGCAAAGCGGTGAAACGATGGCCGTCATGAACAAGATCAGAAATGAGTACGCCGGTCGTCTGGAATTCGTCGTCGCCGATATCAATACGCCGGATGGCCGAACGTTTGTCCAGCGGCATGGCTTTATGCCCGCTGCGCTGGTGTTTTTTGCAGCGGACGGGCGGAATCTGCAAACGCTCTACTCGGCGCAAACGGTTGATTCAGTGAAGCAGGAACTGAATCGACTGTTCCAGTATTAATTAACGATAGGTAAACCCCCGGCTCTGCCGAGGGACTCCGCAAGGTTTGACCGTTACGGCAATCGCAGTAACGTTCTCGTCCCAACCACGAGACGAGGAGTCAAAGATGAAGGAGTACCAAAGTTTGAGTCATACACGCTGGGATTGTAAATATCATG
>JADZAR010000142.1 GCA_020852475.1 Nitrosomonas sp. | reverse complement strand
GCGGCCTGGACGGTTATCTGCAGCGATTCCGCAATGTGAATTACTACCGCAGCTCGCCCTGTTTCAATCTGGATGGCAATTGCACGGAATCGGCGTGGGGTATTTTAAAACAGGGACAGGAAGCCAGTACCGATGCGCAAAAAAGCGCCAATGACGCCGTATTGCGCGGTCTCGATCATCATTCGCAACAGATTCCGTTGGATGCCGCGCAACTGCAAATCCTGCAACAACGCACCCAAACCGCTGAAGGACAAATGGAAGCATTGCAATATGCCAATCAGCTTGCTGCTCACCAGGCAAATCAACTATTGCAAATCCGGCACTTGCTTATCGCACAACACAATGCCATCAATGCGCAAAACCAAGCCAAAGCCGATCAGGAAGCCATGTGGCAGGCTGCGCGTGAAACAGCAACCAAACGGTTAAGTCCACAAACCCTGCCGCCTGGGAGAAATTGGTCTGTTACAGACGCGTTTTAATTATCGAACCGTGGAGAAAATCATGAAAAAAATCTGCTTTGTTTTCGTTGCTATTTGCTCGGTATATTTACTACTGTTATCAGGTTGTTCCAATGATGGTGATGGCAAACTTGAAATGAAGGAACCCCGAAAAGAATTGAATGAATTGCCCCAAGACAAGAACTGGTTTGAAATGGATATATCCGATCCTGAAAAATTTAATCAACAAATGAATGAATCCGAGTAACTTCGCGCTTATGCTTTAAAAAGGGGTAGTAAGATGCTTGGAAATAAAATCACATTCATTATCACCCTGATTATTTTATTGTGTTTTTCTAGCAGCGCGTTTGCTGAACTCGCTTATGTCGATCCCGTAACCAACCAAAGCGTGCTGGATCAAGTCGTTCAAAAATTTGGCGGCAAGGTCAAATCCTGGCAAACAATCGTTCAAGGAGCGGCAGAACGTTTGTTCTGGACACTGGTATTGATTTCCATGGTTTGGACATTCGGCATGATGTTGCTACGCAAAGCTGATATTGGCGAGTTTTTTGCAGAATTCACGCGATTCATCATTTTTACCGGATTCTTCTTCTGGCTGCTGACCAACGCTGTTTCAGGTCACAATATCGCAGGCACTGTTATAGCATCGATGCAACAATTGGGAAATAGTGCTGCAGGATTACCTGGAAACACCGGGCACGCTAGCGTAATGAATATCGGCATTTCAATCTGGAACCAGGCAACCAACAATCTCACCATTTTGCAGCCGGTAGACAGCTTGATAGCACTTATCATTTCGCTGATTATTCTTATCGTCATCGCGGTAATTGCAGTCAATATGCTGCTTTTATTAATATCCGCATGGGTTCTCATGTACGCCGGTATCTTTTTATTGGGGTTTGGTGGCGCCAGATGGACGACGGATATCGCCATCAATTACTTTAAAACCGTTCTCGGTGTTGGTCTTCAGCTGTTTGTAATGCTGCTTATTGTGGGTATTGGCAGTGATCTGTTATCCAGTTTTTATTCCAAAATGGGCAAGAACATTCTGAATTATGAAGAGTTGGCAGTGATGCTGATCTTTACCATAGCGTTGTGGGTGTTGATTTCCAGGTTGCCGCCACTGATTTCAGGAATCGTGACCGGCAGCAGCATTGGTTCGACTGCCGGAATCGGCAGTTACAGCGCCGGTAGTTTAGTTGCGGCAGCGGGAACGACTGCGGCAATAACCGCTTACGGCGTATCCGCATTACGCAGAAACAGTCCCGTCAAAGGCATAGAACCGCTGATGAATGCGGTTAAAGCCGGACAGAATGCCGAGAATAGCGGCAATTACATTTCCAAAGGAGGCGAGTAAATGAAAAAGTATTTCATAAGCTTTATAGTAATACTGTTTTTTAGCGCACCGGTTCAGGCAAAAGATTCCTGCGGTACCGTGCTCTGCATGGCAGGGATGCTGCAAGGTGTAGGGGTTGTTTCCGAATGCAAGGGATTTGTTCAGGATTACTTTGATATCATTCTGCTCAACAGTCATGGCGGTATCAGCCTGAACAAGACTTTCAAAGCGCGTGGCCAATTTCTGGGAAAATGCACATCGGCAGGTAGCTGGCCGGATATGATTAACAACAAGTACGGCAGACAATTGGGATTTTAATAGTTGCTTGAAAAGACACCATTTAATTGATTTAATGGGCATACGCGAAATTGTTGTATACAAGCAGCAATCAACCAGCCATCCATCAAAAAGGATAAGCATATGGAACAACTTGATCGTATCACCCAGCTACCCGGCATCATGGGTGGCAAAGCATGTATCCGGGGAATGCGTGTTACAGTCGGCATGATCGTCGGACAAATCGGTGCGGGCCGCAGCATCGATGAAATTCTTGCCGACTATCCCTACCTTGAGCGTGAAGACATTATGCAGGCGCTGCGTTACGCCGCATGGCGTGCGGAGGAACGTGAAGTCATTTTAGCTTCTTCATGAGACTGCTTAGTTTGCGATGATGGATTTGCCACCAGACATGCAGGAACGTGCCGTCTGTTCCATCATCGCTGCGGTAAAATATGAAATTCCGGCCAACATTCTGTTGGCCATCGCGGAAAAAGAAGGCGGCAAGCCAGGTCAATGGATACAAAATAAAAACGGTACGCACGATGTTGGC
>JADZAR010000141.1 GCA_020852475.1 Nitrosomonas sp. | reverse complement strand
TCTGCTACCCAGCTATCCAGCTGCGGCATCAATCCAAACTGTTCGACCAAGGGAAGGAATGAGCCCGGCGGCATAAGATTATTCTCCTCCTCCAGCATGCGAATCAAAATTTCATACTGAATTGGCAGCAAGGTATTCTTATCGATGGGAATAATTTTTTGACAATAGACGTTGAACTTCCCGCTATCGATAGCCTGAGCAATCCGTGAAGCTGTAATAGAGTCTCTCGGATCGTTCTCATTTTGCGGGATTTTCTGACTAACTGACATGAGATTGTGAGACTCTGTCTGGGCCTGTTGATTCTTTCTCGATACTACAAGGTGCTTTTCCTGTGCTCGCGGCGTATGCAATGTATAAAAACCTGCAATCCTTCCTTTATTATCCAGGTGCGGTATATATTGTTCGATAAAAATATAGGGAAAACCTTTTGTTGATTTTAGAATGCGCTCCTCGTGAACTGTTTTACCGGATAAAATGGCGTCAATGTGCCCAGAAATACTGGCAGTGAATTCTTTACCTGCAAACTCCGACAGCAGCAAACCGTCTATTTTGTCCGGTGTCAGTCCAAACCATTTGCGAAAAAGGCTATTGTGATAGCGGCAGCGCTGCTCTGTATTAAAATAAGCCAGCATGACAGGTATATTCTCGTCTAC
Source organism: Nitrosomonas sp. (assembly GCA_020852475.1). GTDB lineage: Bacteria > Pseudomonadota > Gammaproteobacteria > Burkholderiales > Nitrosomonadaceae > Nitrosomonas. The sequence goes on along the minus strand of JADZAR010000141.1, from coordinate 5,329 downwards.
ATACTGGGATTTCACCTTACTTTCAGCCGTAGTTTTTTCCGCCCATAAGCGGTGTTTGATTTCATTAGTCAATCTTTCCTTACTGGCCGTCAACTGTTCAGAGTAATTTCTGATTTGCTTATTTGCATGAATCAGTTGACCCAGCATAATCAAAATGACAGAAAGCAGACCAATCCATACCATGATGATCCAGTGGCTTGCGGTATCTTCAAAAAAGAGATCAACTAACAATAAAAATGTTGCTAACACTAATGCAACGCTGGCTGAAATATAAGACTTTACTGAATTAATCATGGATTTTTAATGATCAGCATCTTTGTTGTCGAGGAAACCCAGGTAATATGTTTTATAGTTTATCGGCATAAAAAGACAAAGGTTTTATAGTCGACCAGAATTTCCATAGACTTGAGGGTTTAACGAAAAAATCGTGACTAAACTTTTCGTTGACGCTTGAAATCCTGACCGAATGAATTCGATTGTTTTTTAAGGCTGTATAAAGCGGTAAAAACCAATCCTTCTCAAGCTTTTTTAAATTTTCTCGCCACTGATAGGCATCGTTATATTTCTCGTTATTCAGCAAATCATCAAGAACAATCAACTGGCTCTCAGTGCTGCTGTTTATCTGCTGCAGCCATGATTCTGCGGTGTCGGGTAATTTCCGGTGATTTATGCCACACAACAGCGCCAATGCCCGCGCAAAATCATCGTTGCTCCACACTGTGGAATACGGAGAAGATGCGGATTGCGGCAAAAATCCGCCTCCCCAGAACCATAAACTGTTAATGGCAAGCTCATCTCGAACAGCGCGTTCCTGATTAAGTGGGTGATCATGCAGTAACATCTGGATCTCATTGATGATTTTATGCCAAATGCCAGCATCTTTACCGGCTGGCATCAGATAATTGATATTGTTGCAGGTAGCCGCACTCAGGGTTTGTGTATGCAGTTCGGGAGGGCAGGATAATCGTATGTACCAGCGATAAGGATTCAGCGGCAGCACGGTTATATTGTCCTGAGCCAGGATCTGATTAATTGCTTCGGAAAATTTCCGTGCTTCTTCCTGTGTGATCTGAAACATAAAGCGATCGGCCAGCATGATGTGATTCTGTTCAATGCGCAAATGAACCGGATCAGCGCGCAACCAATAATCCTGACTGGAATTCGTATATTGCCCGGGGGAATCCATACGCTGCATAATCGACGCAACAGGCCAGTCGCGCTGTTTCTCAACACTAAATGCCTTGCAAAGCCAGGCATTCATGTCATTTACGAAAGATTTTGTCGCCCTGCTTTTAGCCAGCAAAGTTGCCAGCGCAGGTGTCGACAAATCCTGATAAATTTCCGGGAAAGTGTTATCAGACCAGAACAATGCGGGTATAAAAAGATGTAGATTCATTGAAATAATTACTGAATTCCTATTTTGTTTATTAATCTTACTTACCCAGTCTGAAACTTAAAACTTGTGTCAGTTCCATAACATATTCTATCCATAACGATTTCGAACTGTTTTATCGGTGACAAGCAAGCCTGACTGCATGCAGTCAGGCGCTATCTTGTTGAAATAATAAGACAGTCGGGATCAACGCTTGATTTCTTGAAGACCGGGTTGAGCGCTTACGATAGCTGAAACAAATCGAGTAAACAGATACTACAATTTTTTTGAGAAAAATTTTCAACACTGCGAATCAAGTAGGCAGCGCATTTCGAGAATAAGAAAGCGAAAAAGGCTTAATTCATCGATTTGAGAAGCGTGGCACCGGAATACCATTTGGGAAATTTTACAGGCACCAAGCAAAATAACCCATATTTCATGCAGTTATCACGGGACACACGCATTATCCCGCAAATAATCGCATTTCTAATAGTCCGGGCAACTCATTGCGTATTCATTCAAACAATCGTTTTCTATTCACCGGTCACATTCAGCCGACAGGGAGAACATCATGGCGTTAAAGTCTATTCGGCGTAGAAGCAAACAATTTGTTCAGTACATATTGGCGTTCCTGGTTTTTTCTTGCTCAGGCTTAACTGTGATGGCGGAATTGGGGGATCACAATATTCCATCGGGCGTTCAAACTCAGCCGCCTACAAGATTTTTATGGACCAGAAATAATCTCGAAACCCGCGGTTTTTCAGAAGAACAGGTTGCATCTGCTGTTTCATATGGTTGGGCCTTTTTTTCTTCCTATCAGGCGGCTTTAGAATCATTGAGACAGGCAGTATGTATGGAAAATGGCGGAGCCTGGCTATGTCACAATATCGAGGAATTCACATATTACCCGGGTTACGATGGATGGATATGGGGTTATAGATTTTGCCGATCGTACGAACCCAATTACTGTGGCTGGCAGGCATCGTCGCGTATCGGCATCTGCCCGGGAGACTTGATCGGCTATCGAATCAAGGATGTTTATGATGTCGACCGATATGGCTACATTGCCTGTCCAGTCCCTGCATATCCCGATGGTGAAAAAGACCTGGCCAAGCCGGAAGAATGTGGAGAAAGAACGCCTCACCCAGTCCATATTGCGCTTGGCCGCAAAGAATTAACCATTCCCGTCTATAGCACGGGGGACAGTGTATTTCCAATTGAATTTCAGCTTTTTTATCAGCATAACGACAGGAAAAGATCAGGTGTAACCTGGCGCCACTCCTACTACAAGTCTATCGTCGTCGACGGTCAGGATGTTCCAACCAGCGCAAGAGTTTATCGCGGCAGAGGCGCTTTACTGTTCAACAAAGGTCAGCTAACCGGTGAATGGCAGGGTGATAGCGATATCGATGATACGCTGACCGAACTGGTCGATGAAAATAACCAACGCACCGGCTGGCTCTACGTCGACCGGTTCAATGACAGAATAGAACGTTACGATGCGACTGGAAAACTCATTTCAGTTGAAGACCGCAGTGGATTGACGCATGCGCTCTCCTATGACGCTCATGGCAATCTCGTCAGCGTTACCGACTCTTTTGGACGACAACTCCAATTCACGCATGATATTCAGGGCAATTTCGCTGACCTGATCGATCCATCAGGCAGCATTCATCAGCTCAACTATGAATCCACCGGCAATCTGACCAGCATCCGTTATCCCGACGGCAATACACGAATCTATCATTACAACGAGCCAGCCTATACCAGTGGCATCAACCTGCCGCATGCATTGACCGGTATCACCGATGAAAACGGCGTTCGTTATGCGACGGTTACTTACGACACGAAAGGCCGTGCGATCATGACCGAGCATGCCGGCGGCGTCGATCGTTACCAGATCAGCTATAGCGGAGACGGCACAACGCCTGCATCGACAACGACAGTAACCGATCCGCTCGGCAGTCAGTACACGCATAACTTCCAAACGATTCTGGGCATGGCAAAGCGTGTCAGCCAGACCCAGCCCGCGGGATCAGGTTGCAGCGCAGCCTCTTCCGCGACAACCTACGATAGCAATGGCAATGTCGCCAGTCGCGCCGATTTCAACGGCAACAAGACCTGTTACGCCTATGACCTGAACCGCAATCTCGAAATTGCGCGGATTGAAGGCTTGTCTTCCGGCAGCAGTTGCTCGTCCGATGTGGTGAACTATGCGCCAGCACCCGGCACGAGTGAACGCAAGATCGTGACTCACTGGCATGCGAATTTCCGTCTGCCGGAACAGGTTATCGAGGATGGCCGCGAGACGACGATTGCGTACGATACCTACGGCAACGTGACACAACTGAGCATCAGCGACACCGCAAGCAACGAAACGCGCACGTGGACGACCCGCTATACTTACCATGCGACGATGCCGGGCGTCATCGTGCAGCGCATCGAAGACGGCCCGCGCATCGATGTGAACGACATCACCACGATCGATTACTACGCGCCCGATACAGTCTGTGACGGTGGTCATTTCGGCTGCCGCGGGCAGCCGATGCACATCACCAATGCGCTCGGCCATGTTACCGACATCCGTCGCTATAACGCACACGGCCAGATCGAGCAGGTAATGGATGCCAACAGCCTCGCCACGACGCTAACCTACGATAGCCGTCAACGCCTGATTTCGCGTGCCATGGGTGCCGAAGCGACCACCTATCGGTATGACGCTGCCGGTCAACTCATTCAACTGACCCGCCCGGATGGCAGCATCATGGACTACGCCTATGACGATGCGCACCGGCTGATCGCAGTCAGCGACAGCCTCGGCAACGCCATCCGCTATACGCTCGATGCCGCAGGCAATCGCACCAGAGCAGAAATATTCGACGCCACCAATACACTCACGCAATCACGTCAGCAGGAATTCGACGCATTAAGCCGTCTATGGAAAATCGTGGGCACGCAGAATCAAGTGACAGAACTCGCCTATGACGCCAGCGGCAATCTGAAACAGACCACGAATCCGCTATTGCACACGTCGACGCGTCAATTCGACACGCTCGACCGGTTGATTCGGGCGAACGACCCAATGGGCGGTCAGACACTGCAATCACTCGATGCGCTCGGCCAGATCACCCGGATCATTGATCCTGAAGGCATTACTACGCAGTACACCACCAATGCGTTTGGCGATGTCACTCAGGAAATCTCGCAAGACCGTGGAACGACAACCTATACCTATGATGCCGCAGGCAACCCGCTGACGAAAACAGATGCCAGAGGCGTGGTACAGGCAACAATCTACGATGCCTTAAATCGCCCGATATCTCAATCGTACACCACGGTTAAAGGTGTACCGCAAACCGGCGCGATCACGTGGGTGTACGATACCGGCGCCAACGGTATCGGGCGCTTGACCAGCATGAATGATGAATCGGGCAGCACCAGCTACCAGTATGATCAATACGGCCGGATAACCGGCAAAACCCAAACCGTAATGTTTGGCGCGAGACGTTTGACACAAACCTTAAACTATCAATACAACACCAGCGGCCAGCTAACGCGCACAACCTATCCGTCCGGCGCGCAAATTGACTATGTCTACGGCATCGACGGGCGGCCCACACAGTTGCTCATCAACGGCAACAGCCTGATGCAAAACATCACCTACCGTCCTTTTGGTGAACCGGAAAGCTGGAACTGGGGCAACGGTCAACCGCACAACCGCAGTTTTGATCTCGACGGCAGACTCACACAGCATCCGCTCGGCGCGGATACGCAAACATTAAGCTACGATGCGGCAAGCCGGATTGTCGGCATCACGCACACCAACCCGGTCAACAACCGCAACTATGCCTACGATGCACTTGATCGACTCATTAATCAGTCGGACAACGTCAGTTACCGTGTCTGGAATTATGACGCCAACGGCAACCGCATCAGCGAACAATCGGGCGCCGCGGT
>JADZAR010000140.1 GCA_020852475.1 Nitrosomonas sp. | reverse complement strand
CCGACACCCGCGGTGCGTCCGCTGAATTCCCGTCTGGACACGACAAAACTGCGGAACACATTTGATCTGTACTTACCGGACTGGCAAGACGGCGTGCTTAGAACGCTGTCCGAGATCCTGGTGAATCGGCGATCACGTGTATAAAAACCGAATCTTCAGCAATCAGCCTGATTTCAACAGACAAAATCATTAATTCCAATATTCATTCAATCACTTTAACTAAATGACAGCGTCGCCACGGATGCTTGCTTTATAGTTTTTTTTACACAGGTCTCTTTAAGAAGCACTTGCAAAGCTCTATTTCTAGAATAAATATTCTGCGATATCAATAAAGACAATCAACCAGAAACTCTCGAGAGGTGCAGGCAAAGATTCTATTATCTAAATATTACAAAATAGTTACATATTTAATACTGTAATAAAAATGTAACATTCGTCGCGTATAAAGGCTTAACACTTTAAGTGTTCATTCTTAGAACTAATAAAACCACTAATGATCATGAAATTGTTAACGCCATTTTTTATTACTATAGCCTTGTTAAATATATGTGCTATATCCAATGTCTATGCCTTGGATTTATATGTCGACACTGTAACAAAACAAATTTATGCCGAACCCGGACCAAATCGTGTGCACATGGGTTCTTATGTCAGGGCTGATGAAACGTCCGGAAGCAGAGAAGAACCTGCGGCACATATGACATCGCGGCAGATATCCGAGACCAAGACAAACACTGAAGAAATAAAGGCAATTCGTAAAGAGCTTGAATTAAAGTCAGTGAAAATGGAAGCACTCGAAGAGAAACTCAAAACTGCTGAAAAAGGAAAAATGAAACCAGTGCCGGGATTGCATTATGAATCCAGCGATGGCAATTTTACGGCATCAATTGATGGTCGAATTCAGATCGATTCGCAATCGAATCTGATTAATGAAGTTTTACCGGCAACCGGAACGGATCTACCCTATGAATTGAATAACGGCGCAAATATTCGTCGTGCGCGTTTAGGCGTTGAAGGGACTTTTCTCAAGAACTGGGATTACAAATTTGAATACGACTTCAGCCGCGGTGCGGGAACAGTAGCAGCCGGTATAACGGATGCTTTTCTTCGTTATAACTTTGATAGTCCGCTTTCCATCAAAGTCGGTTCTTTTAAGGAACCTTTCAGTTTGGAAGAAGCGACCAGCAATCGCTTCTATACATTCATAGAGCGTCATATGTCTGTCAATACCTTTGTGGATAACCCGAATACCTACAAAACAGGTATTGGTCTTAATTACGCTGTACCGCGCTGGCAATTTGGTATCGCTTTTCAAACGGAACCTGTCGGTGGATTTGGACAGTCAGTCTCTTCTGTGAATGCAAATGGCAATCAGAGCCGAAACAACGGCTCGGGCGATATCGGGTGGCAAGGTATAGGGCGGATTACAGGCAGGCCATGGATGATTGACGAAACCAAATATCTGCATGTCGGTATTTCCGCAGGACATACAACGGTCAATAATCAATACCGTGCTGACGGCAGTTTTTCGCAAGTTAATTCGACCCCGGGACAAAACTCGGGCGGTATGTCTTTTGTTGCCTTTCTGGGTACTAACGTTGATCGCACGAGTGTCCTGAACACGGGCAATCTTACATCCGGCCCCACTGGTGCAGAAGGTTCGCGCCGCATTGACAGTTATGATCGTTTTGGCGCGGAAAGTGCATTGGTTTATGGACCATTCTCCGCACAGGCAGAATTTTTACGTACCAATATCAATGGAGCGGGTTATTCCGGTGAGCATCTGACTGGTTATTATGGCTACCTCAGTTATTTTCTGACTGGAGAGTCTCGTGTCTATCATGTTAGAAATGGCGCCTGGAATCGAATTACGCCCAACAGTAATTTTCACTGGAGAGGACCTGGTTGGGGTGCTTGGGAGTTCGTGGTTGGCTACGATTATCTGAACATGAATAATGGCGCTATCCGTGGCGGTGAGGCTGACATGATCCGGTTCGCATTAAACTGGTACCCGCATTCCCATGTCCGTGTGATGTCCAATCTTACCCATGTTCTGAACATTAACACAGCCAATGTCGTCAATTTCAATGCGGCGGGTGATGCAGTGGCTAATCATCGAAGCCAGGGATTTGATGATGCCAATATCACTGCTTTCCTGACGCGTGTACAAGTTGATTTCTAAGTTGCGCTTAAGAATGGGCTGAAGATATACGAATCCGTACGAGAATGTGTAAAACGTATTGAAGGAAAGTATCGCTATTATAGTGCTGAGATGGATAGAGAGTGATACCGGAAAAACCGTATTATCGATATCTACTGACCGGACGGAAAAGTAGTTTCGGATAGAATGACAAAGCAAAATCGAGTTTGATAAACATTTGGTAGTGTGAACTCTGCAGGGTGGATGGCTTACGCGGCATTCACCCTTTTCTATTATAACCAGCGCTATATCGACATAGAATATCCCAGTGTCACCGGTCGCGTTATTCAGTGTTACTATATGAAACTTATGGGATATTCTTTTAAACCGAAAGGTTAATGTATTCAGGACATTGACTCTAATATGGAAAACTACGAGACTTTACTAACGACGCTGGCTTTACTGATGGGTGTATCCTGGGCCAGTGGTATTAATTTATATGCTGTACTGCTTGTGCTGGGCTGGGGTGGTTCGACGGGGCATATTGATTTGCCATCCGAACTGTCTGTTCTGGAAGATCCGTTAGTGATCGCCGCTGCCGGCATCATGTATTTTGTCGAGTTTTTTGCGGATAAAATACCCGGAATTGATTCGGTATGGGATGCGATTCATACGTTTATTCGCATACCGGCTGGTGCAATGCTGGCCGCCGGCACAGTAGGTGACGTGACGCCTGCGCTGGAGATCGCTGCCGGTATTCTGGGCGGAAGCATAGCGGCTACGAGCCATACAACAAAAGCCAGCACACGCCTGTTGATCAACACTTCGCCCGAGCCGGTCAGTAACTGGTCGGCGTCTTTGTCCGAAGATCTTCTGGTGCTGGGTGGTCTGTGGACGGCACTGAATTATCCATTGGTTTTTCTGGTCTTGTTCATTGTTTTTATTGCGCTGACTATTTGGGTGCTGCCGAAACTGTGGCGGCTGATAAAACTGTTTTTTGCCAAAATTGCCCAGTTTATTGGATTTAAAAAGAAATCGGATTCCGGCGGAGCGGATCTGATGAAAGCGGATGCAAAAGAGAGCGGCGTGAGTCGATTGACTGAACTGGAACGTTTGCAGCGGTTACGCGATACCGGTGTGTTGACCGAAACCGAATTTGTTGCGCAGAAAAATAAAATACTGGATAAAAGTTTGGATTAACTGACTAAAATACTGGTTTTTTCATTTTCTTGAATCGTTTGAAGAAATGTTTACCAGGAAATCATTATCAGTTTTTATCACAACATTTTTAAGATCAGAAGCTTATTCGTATAAAGCATTACACAGGAATCTGAGAAGCTTCGATTATAAAGTAGCGCTTGTTTGCATAGCCACAGCGCTGGTGCTGACCGGTTCGTATTATTTCAGTGACTACAGGTATCTGGTTTCATTGCTCCAGGGTTTAGGATTAACGGACTGGGCAAAGCAATTTCGCCATGCCATGACCTTGCATGCGGATGCAGGTTTTTATCAGCCGATTTACTGGGCTTCGGTGATTATTATTTGCTATCTGGCGTTGCCGGCGATTTGCATTAAATGGGTATTCAGGGAAAAATTCTCGGATTACGGTGTTGCGTTCAAAGGGTCACTCAAGTGCTACCGGTTATATCTATTGATGCTGGTTATCATGGCGCCGTTGGTGATTTATTTTTCTGCAACCGAAAGTTTCCTGAAAATGTATCCTTTTTATAATGTGCAACCGGGCGAGTCGCTTTTCCCAAAGTTTTTTATCTGGGAAAGCTTTTATTTTCTGCAATTTTTTGCGCTGGAATTCCTGTTTCGCGGCTTTATTTTACATGGCACCAAACACCGGTTTGGTTTTTACGCGATTTTCTTCATGACAGTGCCGTATTGTATGATCCATTTTGGCAAACCCATGCCGGAAACGATTGCAGCGATAATTGCCGGCGTGATTCTGGGTTATATGAGCCTGAAAAGCCGGAATATATGGCTCGGAGTCTTTGTGCATTGCAGCGTTGCCTTGATGATGGATGTAGCCGCTTTGTTTCGAAAAGGTGCGCTGGGCAGTGAAACGGTATGGTCGAATCTGAGCAACCTGAGCTAACCGTCATCGTAAAGCGTGAAACTTAATTCCGCCTGAATGGCATTGGTAACAGCATAATGAAAAATCAATTTTCTTTCGAACATCTGTTTTTACTGTTTTTTTTGCTGTTTTTTCTGTTCTTGCTGATACAGTTTGAATTGCTGGCTTTTGCATTTGAGAAATTGAATCTGTCGCCGACATTAGGCATGTTGATACTCGTGCTATCTTTGTTCGGCAGCGCGATCAATCTGCCGGTTTTCCGGGTCAGATCGGAGCAACCGCCGCAACAGATGCTGGTCTATCAGCGCTGGGGTATTTTCAGAATACCACTACAGCCGTTTTTGAACGAAACGCAGATTTCAGTCAATCTTGGCGGTTGTTTGATACCGCTGGCAGTTTCGATTCATTTGTTTATCAACAGCAGCCTGCCGATTGCCGTGACAGTGTTCGGCATCGCCATTGTCAGTCTGATCAGTTATTTCTTTAGTCGTCCGATACCCGGACTGGGTATCGGCATGCCGATTCTGATTGCACCGGTGAGCGCAGCGCTGGTCGGCTTGTTTCTCAGCCCCGAACTCAGTGCGCCATTGGCCTACATCAGTGGGACGCTCGGCGTGCTGATCGGCGCCGATCTGCTGCATTTAAAGGCCATTCCAGGTCTGGGTGCGCCGCAGGCGTCGATCGGCGGGGCAGGGACGTTTGACGGTATTTTTATCACCGGTATCGTCGCGGCATTGCTGGCTTAACCCTCAAGACCGTTTTTTGTAACCTGCAAAAAAATGGCGGTATACTAATCGCTATGCTGAGCCAACATTCAGAATTAAAAACTGGAAACAACGCTGACGCTGATTTTATAGCCGATCATTTGCTGCACCGGTTATACCGTTTGCAGCAACAGCATCGTCATATCCCGCCGCAGCTGATGGTGGAAGTTGCCCGGGAATTCGGATTGCCGGTCAGTCAGGTTGTCGCGGTGGTGAATTTCTATTCCTTTTTATATCAACAGCCGGTGGGGCGTTATCACCTGCTGTTCAGCAACTGCACCAGTTGCGGTTATCAAGCCGGTGAAGTCAATCTGCTGGCGTTGCTGTGCCGGCAATTGAATATTGCGTCGGGACAAACGCGAGCGGATGGCGTAGTCAGTGTCGATGAAACATCCTGTATCGGTATGTGCGATCATGGCCCTTCGATGCTGGTCAATGGCGTACCCATCGTCAATCTCGATGAAGGCCGCATCAAGCAGCTGTGCAATTTGATAGCAGCAGAACAATCGCTGGATGACTGGCCGGCGGACTGGTTCCGGATCAATAATCACATCCGCAAACCGGATTTGCTGTTGAACGCGCCACTGGAATGCGGCGACAGTCTTAAAAAAGCGTTAGCCGGTGATGCGTTGCTGATGCTCGAATCAATCATGCAATCCGGTTTGCGTGGACGTGGCGGGGCGGGTTTTGCTACCGGTAAAAAATGGCTGTTCTGCCGCGAAGCTGAAAGCGATACTCGCTACGTGGTCTGCAATGCCGACGAAGGCGAGCCGGGGACGTTCAAGGATCGCGTCCTGCTGCAATGTCACGCCGACGCCCTGTTTGAAGGCATGACATTGTGCGCCTACGGCATTGGTGCGAAAAAAGGCTTTCTCTATCTGCGCGGGGAATACCGCTATCTGCTCGGGCATTTACAGGCCGTGTTGCGGCGGCGTTATGATTCCGGATTGTTAGGTGCTTCCATTCTCGGGCAGGCTGGATTCAGTTTTGATATCGAAATCGTCATCGGTGCGGGTGCTTATATCTGCGGTGAAGAATCGGCGCTCATCGAATCGCTTGAAGGCAAGCCCGGCATACCGCGTATCCGTCCGCCTTTTCCGGTGACGCATGGCTATCTTGGCCGTCCGACCGTGGTGAACAATGTCGAGACCTTTATCGCAGCAACGCATATCGTGCAGTACGGCAGCGCCGGCTTCAGCGCCGTGGGCACGGAAAAATCCTCGGGCAGCAAACTGCTCAGCGTCAGTGGTGACTGCCGGACGCCGGGTATTTATGAGTATCCTTATGGCGTCAGCATTCAGCAAGTCTTGGACGATTGCGGTGCAACGCAGGTTCAGGCCGTACAGATCGGCGGGCCGGCCGGATCGTTGCTGGCAAAAAAGGATTTCAACCGGCAGATCAGCTTTGAGGACGTATCGACCGGCGGTTCGTTCTTGATCTTTGGTGAAAACCGTGATCTGTTATCGATTAACCGGAATTTTGCGCGGTTTTTTGCGCATGAAAGTTGTGGTTTCTGTACGCCCTGCCGCGTGGGCACCCGCTTGCTGGAAAACAGTATCGGTAAGATCGCCGATGGTCGCGCGACATGGCGCGACGTAGATGAAATCAAACAATTGAGCGGCTTTGTCAGGCACTATTCACACTGTGGACTGGGGCATACCGCGGCCAATCATATTCTGGACAGCTTGCGGCATTTCCCCGGGGATATCCAAAACCTTCTGGTGCAACAGGCTTTTACACCTGCATTCGATCTCGATGCCGCATTGGAAACAGCGCGGCAAATGACACAGCGTGATGACGCGGATGCGCATCTGGAATAAGGATTTGTCGATGACAGAAACCACGGGAACGATCTTTATTGACGGTAAAGCGGTTGGTTTCATGCAAGGTCAGACGATTATGGATGCCGCGTTGTCCGCGCAGGTTTATATTCCGCATCTGTGTCACTATCCCGGGCTGACGCCATCAGGCAACTGCCGGTTATGCGTGGTGGAGGCGGATGGACGGAGGGCTGCCGCATGTACGACGGCCGCCAAAGCAGGGCAACAGATCAGCAACAATACCGCCGAACTGAATGCGGCGCGCAAGGTGATTACGCAGATGCTGTTTGTTGAAGGCAATCATATCTGCCCGTCGTGTGAGAAATCCGGCAACTGCAAGCTGCAGGCGATGGGTTACCATCTGGGCATGTTGGAAGAACATTACCCGCAGTTCAATCCGCGCCGGGTGCTGGATGCATCGCATCCGGATATATTGCTGGATCGCGGCCGCTGTATTCTGTGTGGTTTGTGCGTGCGCGCCAGCCATGAGGTGGACAAAAAGAACGTGTTTGCCATCGCCGGACGTGGCGCGGATGCATACCTGATTGTCAATACCGTCAGCGGGAAACTTGGCGACAGCAATCTCGATGTCACCGATCTGGCGGCGAATATCTGTCCGGTAGGCGCGATTATGTTCAAGGAACGCGGTTATGTGACGCCCATCGGTGAACGGATCTACGACCGGCAACATATCAGCGATGTGGCGATGCATGAACATGTGACGGAACAGAAAGGTGATAAAAAACGATGACAGAGCGGAAGATCAAAATCGCGACAACTTCCCTGGCGGGGTGTTTTGGCTGCCATATGTCGTTTCTGGATATCGATGAACAGCTGGTGCAGTTGAATGAACGGATTGAGTTTAACCGCTCCCCGCTGACCGATATCAAGCACTGCGGGCCGAGCGATATCGGTCTGATCGAAGGCGGTGTGTGCAACGCGGACAATGTTCGCGTACTGCGCGAGTTTCGCGCGAACTGCAAAATCCTGATCGCCGTCGGCGCTTGCGCCATTACCGGCGGTGTACCCGCGATGCGCAACTATTTTGATTTGCGCGAATGTCTTGAAGAAGTCTATCTCCACGGCGCGGGCGTGACAAATCCGCAGATTCCGGGTGATGTGGAATTGCCGTTGCTGCTCGATAAAGTCTATCCGATTCAGGAAGTGGTTCCGGTGGATTATTTTCTGCCCGGCTGCCCGCCGCCCGCTGACGCGTTTCTTGCGATTCTACTGCCGTTGCTGAACGGGGCGGTACCGCCACAAATGGCTGATTGCAGGTTCTATTACGATTAAGGAAATCATCATGACATCCGGCAAATCCAACGAACCAGGCACGCGGCGTATTGCCATTGATCCGGTCACGCGAGTCGAAGGACATGGCAAAATCACCCTGCTGCTGGACCGGGACAACCATATTCAGGAAGCGCGTTTGCATATTACTGAATTCCGCGGTTTTGAGAAATTTATCCAGGGCCGCCCCTACTGGGACGTGCCGTTTTTTGTGCAGCGCCTGTGCGGTATTTGTCCGGTTAGTCATCAGCTGGCTGCGGCAAAGGCGGTCGATCAGCTCGCCGGCGTGGACCGATTGACCCCAACAGCCGAAAAACTACGCCGTCTGCTGCATTTTGGCCAGGTACTGCAATCGCATGCACTGCATTTTTTTCATTTGTCTTCGCCGGATTTTCTGTTTGGCTTTGGTGGTGATCCGTTGCGGCGCAATATCGTGGGCGTGCTGGAGAAATACCCGGAAATCGCCATGCAGGGCATTAAGCTGCGCAAATTCGGCCAGCAGATTATCGAGGCGATTACCGGCAAGCGGGTGCATGGCACGGGCACCATCCCGGGCGGCATGAACAAGCCGCTTTCGACGGACTGGCGTGACGCGCTGCTGACTGAAATGAGAGATATTCTGCAATGGTCGGAGCAAGCGGTGGAACTCAACGCCCGGATTCATGCAACACATGCGGAACACGCGGATTTCGCCACGATGCCGACGAATTATCTCAGTCTGGTTGACAAAAAGGGCGAGCTGGAGCTTTATCATGGCGGTCTGCGTGCACGCTATCCGGATGGCGGACTGATTTTCGATCAGTTCGATTATTCCGGTTACCAGCGGATCCTGCGTGAGGAAGTACGCGCGTGGAGCTACCTGAAATTTCCCTATCTGCTTCAGCTCGGTGAAACGCAGGGCTGGTATCGCGTAGGGCCGCTGGCGCGCGTCAACAACTGCGACAGCATTACTACGCCGCGTGCGGAAGCGGCGCGCAAACAGTTCAAGGCGATCAATGCGGATAATCTGGTGCACGATACGCTGGGTTACCACTGGACGCGTATGATCGAAATGCTGCATTGCGCGGAATCGATCCAGATCCTGCTGAACGATCCCGATATCACCGGCGCGGACCTGGTTGCCGAAAAAGGTGACAGGCGGCATGAAGGCATTGGCGTGATCGAAGCGCCGCGGGGTACCTTGTTTCATCACTATCAGGTTGATGACGACGGCATCGTCACCCGCGCCAATCTGATAGTCTCGACCACCAGCAACAATCAGGCGATGAACGAATCGCTGCGTATCGTGGCCAACCGGTATTTGGATGGACAGGAAATTACCGAGGCCCTGTTGAATCATTTGGAAGTCGCTGTGCGCGCCTATGATCCCTGCCTGTCATGCGCGACGCATGCACTCGGTAAAATGCCGTTGCAGGTCGAACTGGTCGATGCGGCGGGTGTGTTGATTCACCGGCTGGTGAAGAATAGCGACGGGCGGTTGAGCGGGCAGGATGGTTACCTGCACAATGGCTAGGAGTTTGTCGGGCATAAAGCTAATCTACTGCGCCAATAGGATAACGGCTCATATTTCCTTTTCATAGGAACATTGAGCGCGGTGCGTGTCGATGTTTATAGTAAAGCGCAGCGTAAGTGATGCCAGGGAAACATACTCGATGCGCCTGGCTTATCGTTATCCAGCGGGTTTTCTACTGG
>JADZAR010000139.1 GCA_020852475.1 Nitrosomonas sp. | reverse complement strand
CAGATTGCCGGTCAGAATGAGACGTTGCGCAGTTCCGTCATCGACGAGCTGATACCAGTCGCTCACTGATTTATGTTTATTCATCGGGTGGTGCGATCGTTTTCCGGGTTTTGTTTTGATGAATCGGATGATGAAATAATGGAAAGAATCCTGTCGCGGTTGCGGCGCTATAGGCTATATAGGCGCGCGCGCATAGACATACTACGCATACTGTATATCAATTAAGCCGGTGACTACAAATAATTAACAGGCTGTTAATGGAATTGTATAGGTATAGGAAAGACCGGGCACACTCGCGGAGATCACCGCGCTTGTGCCATTTCGGTGCGAGATAACGCGGGATTGGTAGCGAAATAATTTCGGATGCCGGAAAAAATTGCACTGGCCATTCTGTTTTGGTAAGCCTTGTCGATCAGTTTCTGTTCTTCATGCGGATTGGTGATAAATGCGGTTTCAACCAGAATGGAAGGAATGTCAGGTGATTTCAGCACGACAAAACCGGCCTGCTCGACCGTTTTTTTGTGCAACTGGTTAATCCGTCCGATTTCCTGCAACACCAACTCTGCCAGCTTGACGCTGTCATTAATCGTGGCGCTCATCGACAAATCGAGGATGATTTCACGCATATCGCCCGACTTGCTCGCGATATCCACACCACCGATCAGATGGTTACCCGATTGATTGGCCTGTTTGGCGAGCCAATTTGCGGTTGTCGATGTGGCGCCATGTTCGGACAGCGTGTAGACCGAAGAACCGCGTGGATGCACCTTTTCACTGCCGTCGGCATGTATGGAGACGAACAGGTCGGCTTTATGCTTGCGCGCTATGGCCTGACGTTGGTTAAGATTCAGATAATAGTCGCCATTGCGGGTCAGGATGGCCCGCATGTTGGGTTCTTTATCAATGATCGATTTGAGTTTTCTGGAGATGGCGAGTGTAATATCCTTTTCTTTCGTGCCTTTGCCATTTTTGGCGATTGCGCCCGGATCATGGCCGCCGTGTCCGGGATCGATGGCAATGGTAATGATTCTTTGCGCCGCAGGCGTCTGAGTCTGGCGGCTCGATTGAGATTGCGCAGGCTTGCGCAACTGCGCCGCCGCATAGCTTTCTGGATAATTCTGCGCGACGCGGACCGGTTCATCACCTGGTGACTGTTCTGCTTGTTGCGGTGTTAGAGGAGGCTGCTGTGGTTGCTGCACCTGTTGCGTTTGCTGGATTGGCTGCGCTTGTGGAGGCTGTTCTGATTGCTGCTGTTGCGGACGCGATGGCGATGGTTTCGGCGGCACGGGAGGCAGTGCTGATGGTTTGTGATGAATCAGCGTGGCTACCAGATGATCGAGCGCATCGGCTTCATTGACTGCTTCACGGACGGCAGGCGGCGCTTTACGATGATGCCTGTGATCATTTTCGACAACAACCGCTTTATCCGGATGATAAATATCCAGTATCAACTGATGGCCATGACCGTTTTTCGGTTCTACGGTGGATGTGCGCGGCACAACATTGGCCTTGAGATCCAGCACCACGCGAATGACATGCGGCTGAAATCGGCCATAGCGAATACGTTCGATGTGAGGGTCAGCCGGACTGATTTTTTCGGGCAGTGATTTGATGGCGTTATTGAGCGGAATATTGGTCAGATCGACAACAATGCGGCTCGGATTATGCAGCACGCTTAATGCGTACTGAATTGGTTTGTGGGACTCCAGGGTGATGCGCGTAAAGTCATTGGTCATTCCGACGCGCGTTGCGGAGATGGCGGTGCCGGAAGAAGCCGCTGCGGCAGTGCCGTGAAACGACAGCAAGCAAGACAGAAAAACCAGCAGAACAACCCGGTACAGCCTATGGCGTGCGCCGACAACAACGCGAGATGCAGTGACGCTGTTGAATAGTGCGGTTAAATTTCTTCTTGTTTCGGCCATTGCTGTAGACATTGCTCTCCTGTCACGGTGTCAGCGAAAATTGTAACGTTGCGGCCGGATTCAAGAATCTGAAGATTGATTGTCATATCCGCTTCGGGCAAAAGCCCTGACGCTTTTTCCGGCCATTCAATCAGGCAAATCGAGTGTGCGTTGAAGTATTCCCGAAAGCCTGCTTCTTCCCATTCATAAGGGTCATTGAAACGATAAAAATCAAAGTGATACAAGTATAACCTAGAAAAATTATAGATTTCAACTAAATTATAGGTGGGACTTTTGACTGCCTGCCGGTGGCCGAGTCCGTGTAAAATACCGCGCACCAGTGTCGTTTTTCCGGCGCCAAGATTTCCGTTGAGAAAAACGACCAGTCCGGGCTGTAGAACAGCCGCGATTTTTTTACCCAGAGCCAGTGTATCTGCTTCATTGGCAAGAAAAAAAGTTAGGCCGGAACCTGAATGATGCATACTGCGCAAGAAAATACCTCCTGTAATAATGATGATAGCCAGGCAATTGACAGCGCCGGCCTGGCCCTGGAAATCAAAGCCTGGGGCAAGGCACTCGGATTTCAGGATATCCGTATCGCCGATGCCTGCGCGGACATGTCGGCAGCGGAATCCGGCATGTTCCAGTGGCTTGATAAAGCATATCACGGTGAAATGGACTATATGGCCAAACATGGCGTCAAACGTTCCAGACCGTATGAATTGGTGCCCGGCGCGCAGCGTGTTATTTCGGTGCGCATGAATTATTCTCCGCCGGAAGCGGCGGACAGCTGGTCGGTGATCAACCAGGGCGAGAAAGCGTTCATTTCACGTTATGCCCTTGGGCGCGACTATCACAAGGTGCTGCGCGCGCGCATGCAGAAACTGGCCGACAAAATCCAGGCTGCTGTCGGTGCGTTCAATTATCGCGTTTTTTCCGACAGCGCGCCGGTGATGGAAGTCGAATGGGCGCAGAAAGCCGGATTGGGCTGGCGCGGCAAGCATACGCTGCTGCTGTCGCGCGAAGCCGGTTCGTATTTCTTTCTCGGTGAAATCTACACCGATCTGCTGCTGCCGGTCGATGAACCCATCGGTAAAAAAGGGAGCTTCTGCGGCAGCTGCACCAAATGCATCAATGTCTGCCCGACACAGGCCATTGTCGCGCCGTTTGAAGTCGATGCGCGCCGCTGTATTTCCTATCTGACCATCGAACTGAAAAGCAGCATTCCCGAGTCATTGCGGTCACTGATCGGCAATCGCATCTACGGCTGCGACGATTGCCAACTGGTCTGTCCGTGGAATAAATTCGCGCAGGTCACGGAAGAGCCCGATTTCCATGTGCGTCACGGCCTGGATGACGTCACGCTGGTCGAACTGTTCCGCTGGAGCACGGAAGAATTCGAGACCCGGCTTGCGGGCAGTCCGATCCGGCGTATCGGTTATCAGCAGTGGTTGCGCAACATCGCCGTCGGACTGGGCAACGCGCCGTATGCGGAAGAAATCGTGACAGCGCTGCGCGCGCGGCTCGACGATCCGTCCGCAATGGTGCGCGAACATGTGCAATGGGCGCTTGAACAACAACAATCAAAAAAACCGTGAGGAAGTAATTAAAATGAATCAGGAATTAATACTGGGCACACCGCTGAGTCCGGGAGCGATCAAGGTCATGCTGCTGGGCAGCGGCGAGCTGGGCAAGGAAGTCATTATCGCATTGCAGCGGCTTGGCGTGGAAACCATCGCCGTGGACCGCTACGCGAATGCACCGGGACATCAGGTCGCGCATCGCGCGCATGTCATCAACATGGCCGACGGCCAGGCGCTGCGCGCACTGATCGAACGGGAAAAACCGCATATCGTCGTACCGGAAATCGAAGCCATTGCCACCGGTATGCTCGTGCAGATCGAACGCGAAGGGCTGGCGACCGTCATCCCGACCGCGCGCGCCGCGCAACTGACGATGAACCGCGAAGGTATCCGCCGCCTGGCCGCGGAGACATTGCAACTGCCGGCATCGCCGTATGTGTTCGCCGACAGCCTGGATGAACTCAGAATCGCAATCGATGAGCGCATCGGCTATCCCTGCATCGTCAAACCGGTCATGTCGTCGTCGGGTAAAGGCCAATCCAAAGTGGATTGCGCCGTCGAAGTCGAAGCCGCATGGCACTATGCCGCAAGCGGTGGGCGCGTCGATCAGGGGCGGGTGATTGTCGAAGGCGTGATCCAGTTCGACTATGAAATCACGCAACTGACCGTGCGCGCGAAAAACGCCGACGGCGGAATTGACACGCATTTCTGCGAACCGATCGGGCATGTGCAGGTGCGCGGCGACTATGTCGAAAGCTGGCAGCCGCAGGCCATGTCGCCCGTTGCGCTGCAACGCGCGCGCGAGTTTGCCAGACGGATTACCGACGATCTCGGCGGTCTTGGTATTTTCGGCGTGGAGCTGTTCATCAAAGGCGATGACGTCTGGTTCAGCGAAGTCAGTCCGCGCCCCCACGACACCGGCATGGTGACGCTGTGTAGCCAGATTCAGAGCGAATTCGAGCTGCACGCGCGCGCCATTCTCGGCCTGCCGGTCGATGTCACCCTGCGCGCACCCGGTGCCAGCGCGGTGATTTACGGCGGTATGGACGCGAAGGGCATCGCCTTCAAAGGCGTGCAGGACGCGCTGCGTGTGCCGCAAAGCGATATCCGGTTGTTCGGCAAACCTGAAGCGTTCAAACGCCGGCGCATGGGCGTGGCGCTCGCCAACGGCGGCAATACCGACGAAGCCCGTGCGCGTGCTAAACTGGCGGCCGGAAAAATCATACCCACTACCCATTCATAAACAAACCAAAAAACAAACAAACTGACAGGAAAAAACATGACAATTGCACAACTCAACGCCGAATACGGCATCGCGGGAAAAGTTGAATTTATCGAAGGCAGCGGCGGACTGACCATGATCCGGGTCAACACGCCGAAAGCCAGTGCGCTGATTTCCACCCACGCCGGACAGGTGCTCTCGTACCAGCCGGCGGGCGAGGAAGACATCCTGTTCTTGAGCAGTAAAGCCTATTATCAGGACGGCAAGGCGATCAAAGGCGGTGCGCCCATTTGCTGGCCGTGGTTCGGCCCCGATCCGGAAGGCAAAGGCCGCCCCGGACACGGCTTCGTGCGCAACCGCCCGTGGAACGTCATCGGTACGGAAGCCCTGTCGAGCGGCGATATCCGCGTGACGCTCGGCCTGACCGATACCGCGGAAACCCGGGACATCTGGCCGCAGGCTTTCAACCTCACGCAGGAAATCGTCATCGGTGATTCGCTCAACCTTGCCCTGATCACGCGCAACACCGGCGCGGAAACCTTCGGCATCACGCAGGGCTTCCATACCTATTTCAAAGTCGGCGACATCACGCAGACCCGCGTGCTCGGCTTGCAGGATTGCAACTATATCGACAAGACCGACAACAGCGCGGAAAAAAAACAAACCGGCGAAGTCGCTATCGCAGCCGAAGTCGACCGCATTTACCGGAATGTCGGTAATACGCTGATCATCGACGACAAAGCGCTTGACCGCTGCATCCAAATTCTGTCGCAAGGCAACAAAACCGCCGTGGTGTGGAATCCCTGGGAAAAAATCGCCAGGGAAATGGCCGACCTCGAAGACACCGACTATCAGCGCTTCATCTGCGTCGAAACCACCAATGCAGCGGATGACGTAATCGGCGTCGCGCCGGGCGGAGAATTCAGACTGGTGGCGGATTATCGGGTGATGAAGTAGTGTTGAATAGGTAAATAGTGGGTAGGGTGGATGAGTGAAACGTCATCCACCGTGTTTGGCCGTTCTTCAACGGCTATCGGTGCATTGCGCTACGCTTAATGTACCCTACTGTCCCAAATTTAATGGTGACATAAGTTAAGACTTAGAATGTTAATGAATATTTACCGAGGTTGTGCGATATTACCGAGAGATTAGTAAACAAAATGTCGTATGCATTACATTGGGCATTTGAAACTTTAACAACTCATGATTAAACACAGGTAAACAACAATGACACGAGATGAACTTATTGATGCCGTACTTGAAGAAATGGAACGTGTCTGGGGTAAAGAAGGATTCGGGGGTGAATTGGACGCCTATTCTTGGCTTCTGAAAACCTATGGTATTACTGAGGAAGAGGATATTGCCTGGCAACTGATTCTACAAGACAGCATGGACAATCTTCCTGAAGAAGAGCTTGAAGACGACGAACTAATGGATTTCCTGGAAGATGAAGATGCAGTAACTCAGTTCTTACAGTTGTTCCTTGCAAAATACCGAAGTGCCTCTGAGATTTACCTATTGCATGGATAACGTGAATTACTCCAACCCTGCATTCACCCGAAGGCGAAAATCAGTAAAGCTGATTTTCGCCTTCGGGTGAACTTGCACATTAGATGAATCAGTTACCAGGGGAATTTGGAGATTACATGCCAAAACAAGAAAAATGGATTCCACGGTTATTAATATTTGTAGCATTTGCTGTGGCTGGTTTTTCAATCTATATAGCCACACAACGCACACTCACAAGTCTTGAAAATACATTGTTACAGGCATTTTCATTGATATCTGGATTAATCGGTTCGTTCTATTTTGGCAAACAATCGGCAGTTGATGCGGCGCGAGATATAATAAAGGCACATGCTAGGTCTGCGTTTCGCCGATTAATTTCTTTATATGAAAGTTTGTCTCGTGTAGGTGTTGAAATAGAAAACTCCAAGAGCAATCAATCAGAATTAGTAACTATCGCAAAGCTGGAAGCCATTGTGATTGAGCAGATTGCGACAGCAGATGACGCTTTGGAGGATTGGAGAGATATAGTTCCGGATGAGGTAGAAGAGCTGAGAAAGAAACTTACAACGAGAAGAGATCGAGGAGCCTGTCAATGAAAGAGTTAATCCGCTCAAAAGTTGCTCGGGTTTTGAATTCTCGGGAAATTGTTATCGCGGCAGGTTCTACGCAAGGTGTAACCAAGGGAATGTATTTCGATGTAATGGACCCGAAAGGAGAGGATATTAGAGACCCAGATACAGGTGAGGTTTTAGGTTCAATTGAACGTCCGAAGGTTCGAGTTAAAGTAACACAGGTTCAGGAGCGACTTTCAGTCGCTTCTACGTACAAGAAGGAAAGGATAAATATCGGTGGAACAGGTTACGCTGCGGTGGGTGCAGTTAGTCTTGCACAAGCCTTAATGCCGCCAAAATATGTAACAAAATATGAAACATTAAAGACAGATGAGAAGACATGGGAAGATTTGGATGAAGAAGAAAGCTATGTTAAATCCGGCGATCCGGTAGTTCAGGTTGTTGAGAAAATTGATCCGGATGAAGTTGAATCACTCAGATAACACGATGCCCAAATTGACGTGCAATTCTGTTGCGCTCCATTAGTGTTCTTCAACCCGGCGTTGAGCATTACAACGGGAATGTTGTCGATTCTACATCAATGCAAGCCGTGGAATTTTTGTTTGCTGGAAAAACATCGATATGACAAAGTGTTATCAAGTCAGTAGTGCAGCAACGGAATCCGGTTACTGATTTGATTGACATAAAACACAACAAACCCATGCAGCCGGAGTCAGTTGACGGCGTGATTGATGCGCAGTGTAATGCTCAAGAACAAACGGAGGACGCAATGTCGAATGTTAAGGAAAAAATGACCGCTGTGATTCAGTCGCAGCCTGAAGATGCTACGTATGAGGAGATAATGCGTGAATTGGCATTTGAAAGGATGATAGCGCGCGGCCTTGAGGATTTGAGGCATAACCGGGTTATGTCTAATGATGACATGCAGCGAAGGCTTCGCGCATGGCGGAAATAGTCTGGACTGAAGAAGCCGAGCAGTGGTTGCGTTATATTCACGACTATATCGCTACGAATAATTCGGCAGCAGCCATCAGGGTTATTGATGGGATTTTTGAAAGAACTCAGGTTTTGCGTCACTTTCCGGAGATAGGCCACAAGTATCGCGACGAGCCTGAGGGGGAAATCCGTATTTTGCTTTATGGACATTATCGTATTGCGTATCTGTTGCGCCCTTCTCGAGTGATCGAAGTGCTGGGCGTATTTCATGACGCATTGGATCTCACGGAGTATCTACCATAGATTGTGCGAAGTCGCCTCTGACCATTGTTGCACAATCATCGTGAATGTTTTGTATCACCATGGCATCACCCGTCGCCACATTTTACAAAAACAGACAAACCATTTAATCTTTCGCACGAATTTTGCAGGTCATTGAAAAATGACCCTGGCTTTTATCCATAACCATTCAAAAAGCGCGAAGGAAACCCGCTCATGACAAACCCCTATCGCCAGCATCGCCGTATCCTTGTCGCGAGTCTGGTCGGCACAACCGTCGAGTTTTACGATTTCTACATTTATGCAACGGCGGCGGCGCTGGTATTCGGACCGCTGTTTTTTCCGGCCAGTTCACCCGCCGCGCAGTTGATGCTGTCATTTATGAGCTTCAGTCTCGCGTTTATCGCGCGTCCGTTTGGCGCGGTATTGTTCGGTCATTTTGGCGACCGTATCGGCAGGAAATCGACGCTGGTTGCGTCGCTGATGCTGATGGGGATATCAACGCTGCTGATTGCATTCCTGCCGACCTATGCCATGGTCGGTTGGGTCGCGCCGCTGCTGCTGTGCATCCTGCGGTTCGGGCAGGGGCTCGGGTTGGGCGGGGAATGGGGGGGCGCGGCGCTGCTGGCGGTTGAAAATGCGCCGCAGGGATGGCGGGCGCGGTTTGGCATGGTGCCGCAGTTGGGCGCGCCGCTTGGATTTCTTGCCGCCAATGGCTTATTTCTGTTGATCGGCATGGGCTTGAGTGACGAGGATTTTCTGGCGTGGGGCTGGCGTATCCCGTTTCTGGCCAGCGCCATTCTGGTCGGGCTCGGTTTGTGGGTGCGTCTGAAAATCAACGAAACACCTGAATTTGCTCAGGCGATGGCGCAGGAGGCGCCTGTGCGGGTGCCTATTGGCGAATTGTTCCGTAATCACGCACTGATCACCTTTGCCGGAACTTTTGCGGTGGTCGCCTGTTTTGCGATTTTTTATCTTTCGACTGCCTTTGCGCTGGCTCACGGCACCACCGACCTGGGGTATGACCGCGAGATTTTTCTGACGATCCAGCTTGCCGCGATTCTGTTCCTGGCGGCCGGTATCGTCATCTCGGGCATACGTTCCGACGCGACCAGCGCGGGGCGGGTGTTGATATGGGGGTGTGCGGCAACCATTGGTATCGGGTTGATATTCGGCCCGCTGCTGGGATCGGGGTCGCTGTGGCTGGTATGGGCTGCATTGTCGCTCGCGCTGTTTATCATGGGTTTTGTTTATGGCCCGCTCGGCGCGTGGCTGCCGTCACTGTTTCCGCCACGGGTGCGTTATACCGGCATATCCGTCGCATTCAACGCGGGTGGTATATTGGGCGGCGCTGCCGCGCCGATTATCGCGCAAGCGCTCAGCCAGAGCGGAGGTACACCGATTGTCGGCCTTTATTTGACGATTGCGGGGTTGTTCAGCCTTGGCGGGCTGCTGCTGGCGCGGCGATCCGGCAGGTAGCCCGGATCAATTGACGCGGAGTTGACGCGTTCAATTGACGGCTGTAGCCATTTTCGTTACATTCAGGGCATCGCCTAAAAATCAATTATTTATTGACACTTCAGCATGACCGGATTCCGGGAAAGAAAACGATGATAGCGGTTTCACGCGTTTCCTGCAGGTTGTCGAGTGTATCCGGACTTAGTTGATCAAGTCGCTCTTCATGGATATTCATTTTGTCTCATAGAAACAGGACGGCATTATTGCAGAAGCCTGTCCGGATTGCGGTTATCGGTAAATATCTCGGGCAACTGCTGACCGTGCTTGCCATCCTGATGCTGCTGCCGTTGTTGGTTTCGCTGGTTTTCAACGAATTTGAATTTACCGTTCGCTTTGTTATCGTCGAAATCCTGTTGTTGTCAACCGGGTTGCCGTTGATGCGCATCGACGCGCCAGCCGGTCTGCAAACCAACGAAGGTCTTGTGATTTCCGCGCTGGTGTTTATGCTTTCCCCACTGGTGATGACCCTGCCGGTGATGGGCGCCGGGCTTGGTTTTGTGGATGCACTGTTTGAAACCGTATCGGCCTTTACCACCACCGGCTTGTCTGTCGTGACCGATTTGCAACAGCAGTCGCGTACTTTTCTGTTTTCACGAACTTATATGCAATGGATCGGTGGACTGGGTATTGTTGTGCTGACGATTGTGCTGCTGCTACGGCCGGGTATTTATCTCAGAAAACTGGTCGAACTGGATGAAAGCGAGGACATCGTCGGCTCAACGATGCTGTATGCCAGACGTATCCTGCTGATTTATATGGTGTTGACAGTCATCAGTACCGTGATGATCTGGATGGCTGGAGCCAACTTCTTCAACGCGCTGACGCACGCGTTTTCCGCCGTGTCGACAGGCGGCTTTTCCAATTTTGATAACAGTTTGGCCGGATTCGATTCGTCGCTTGTCGCCGTCAGCGTTGTTGCAGGTTGCCTGTTTGGCGCGTTGCCATTCATGCTTTACTTCCGTATCCGGCGCTATCGTTTTTCGATGATTTTTCAGGATGTGCAGGTCAGGGCAATCATTTTCTTTATTCTGGGTATCGGTTTGCTGTTGACCGTGGTCTGGGTGCGGGAGGCGCAGATGCCGGTTGCGGACGCGTTGTATCACGCGATGCTGATGACGGTTTCCGCGCAGACAACCGCCGGCTTTGCATCGCTCGACTTGACGCAGATCGGTCATCAAGGCTTGTTGCTTCTGATGATCGCCATGTTTGTGGGTGGCGCGCTGGGTTCAACCGCCGGGGGTATCAAGCTGTATCGCGTTTTAATCTTCTGGCGGGTATTGCTGCACCTGCTGCAAAAAACCACGGCTACGCCGCATGCCGTGATCGAACCGCATCTTGCGGACAAAACACTTGAAATGGATGAGATCAACAAAGCGTTGCTGGTCATCATGCTTTATTTTCTGGCGATTTTTTTGTCGTGGTTCGCGTTTCTGTTTTCCGGCTACGAGCCGGTTGCATCCCTGTTCGAGGTCGTTTCCGCGGCGGGCACCGTCGGTCTGAGCAGTGGTGTCGTCAGCGTTGATTTACCAGTGCATTTGAAACTGGTACTGTGTTTGGATATGCTGCTCGGGCGGCTTGAGTTTATCGCGCTGCTGGTGCTCGTTTATCCGGCGACATGGATTAACAGGAGGTTTAACGTATGAGAATGGCATTCATCGGTGCGAGTTCTGTCGCAATAGCCACAGTCCGCACGCTGAGCAAACAGGGGCATGACATTATCATGGTGGAAATTGACAAGGAAAAAATCGAACGTTTGTCCGAACAAATGGATTGCGGCTTTATTCATGGCGACGGGACGCGTCCGGATATTCTGAAGGAGATCGATCCCGAAAACACCGAAATCGTTTTCTGTTTTACCCACAATGACCAGTCGAACATCATCGCCAGCCTTGTCGCCCGGTCGCTCGGATTTAAAAGGGTTGTCACCAAGCTGGAGGACCCGGAATTTGATCATATCGCGATCGAGCTTGGACTCGAAAGCATCGTGGTGCCGTCACGAACGATCGCGCTCTACCTTGCAGACATGATCGAAGGGCGCAATATTCTGGAAATCACATCGATTATCAAAGGGGATGCACGTGTCTATGCATTTGTAGTCCATGAGGAGATGGAAGGCTCCTTCAGCGCGTTGGAATTGCCGGAAGATTGCCGCGTCATGTGCATTTACCGGCAGGATGAACTGATACTGCCGGATGCGGACAGTCAACTGAAACTGGATGATGAAGTCGTTCTGATCAGCCACCAGAAACGGTTGAACGATCTGCGGGCGCGGTTCGGTGTTAAAAAACGACATGCTGTTCCGGAATCGGATTGACGCTGCTTGATCGACACCATGTTATGATTCGCGTCAGGCATGAATTCGAGGCAGTAAGCACAACATCTAATCAAAGTCGCTGCTTTTCAACGCTTTTATCCAATCATTTAAACAGGCCGCTCAGATGTCAGATCAACCGCAACGCACACATATTTATCAGAATCACCACATGGACAGCACGCGCTGGGATTATTTTACGCCGCGCGATGATGATATCGTTATTGCCACATCCTACAAGGCGGGAACAACCTGGACGCAGGCCATTGTCGCGCACCTGCTGTTTCCGGATGGCCGGTTTCCTGCAGCGCCGTTTGAAATGTCGCCGTGGCTGGATATGCGCGTTATTCCGCTCGAAGTTGTCCTGAACGGTTTGCAGGCGCAGCAGCATCGCCGTTTTATCAAGACGCACCTGCCGTTAAACGGTCTTGTGTATAACGAAAAAATCAAATATCTTTATATCGCACGCGATGCCCGGGATGTATTCATGTCGCTGTGGAATCATTACAGCAATATGAAGGAAGAGATTTTCATGCTGATGAATCATTTGCCGGGCAGAGTAGGGGAAGCGCTTCCACCGCCGCCGGACAATCTCCATGTGTTCTGGAAAAACTGGATAACACGCGGTGCGTTTGCATGGGAAAGCGACGGCTGGCCGTATTGGTCGCATCTGTCGAATGTTCAATCCTGGTGGGATTTCCGTCATTTACCCAATATCGCGCTGTTTCACTACAGTGACATGCTGGCGGATACCGAACGGGAAATTCGCCGCATGGCGGCATTTCTCGAGATAGAAGTGCCTGACAACGCCTGGGATGCGATCCTCAAGGCTGTTGCCTTTGACACCATGAAGCAACAGGGCGAAATCTATACCCCCGGTGGCGGTCAATTCTGGAAAGAAGGCGCGAAGTCTTTTCTGCACAAAGGCACCAATGGGCGCTGGCGTGAGGTGCTTTCCGCTGAAGAGCTGACGCTTTATGATGCGGCCTGCGACAAGGCACTGACCGGGGAATGCCGTCAATGGCTTGAGCACGGTGGAGGGATTTGACTCGAACGTATTTCGCGGATCGCCTCCAATGGGTATAAAAGCAGTTTATTTTATTGATTTATTACAGAATCCCCTGATGTGTCACAAAACTGTCATCAAATTTTTATAACATTGTCCATCAGCGATACTGCGGCATTTTTATAGCGATAGAATCCGCAGCTATTTTGACGAGTAAAATGCGATGGAGTTGTTTGATGTCAATCACCGTTCTGGTCGTGGAAGATGAACCTGCAATTCAGGATTTAATTTCATTTAATTTAAAAAAATCAGGACTTACGCCAATCTGTGCCAGTAATGCCGAACAAGCTACCGTAATGATCAATAATGTTTTGCCGGATCTGGTTTTGCTGGATTGGATGCTGCCGAATATGAGTGGTCTGGAGTTTGCCCGTCAGTTGCGCCGTAACACACGTACTCAGGTAATACCTATTATCATGTTGACCGCGCGCATCGAGCTGGAAGACAAAGTTTCCGGATTGGAAGCAGGCGCCGATGACTACATTACCAAGCCCTTTTCTCCACGGGAATTGACTGCGCGTATTAAAGCCGTGCTGCGTCGCCGTATTCCGGAAATTTCGGACGAAGTCATCGAGGCCGGGGGACTCAAAATTGATCCGGCCACACATCGCATTCTGGCTTACGCTGATGATTCCTGTTCCAAATACACGGAAATCAAACTGGGCCCAACCGAATTCCGCTTGTTGCATTTTCTCATGGCGCATAAAGAACGCGTCTATACGCGAACACAGCTTCTGGATCGTATCTGGGGAGATCATGTGTTTATCGAGGACAGAACCGTTGATGTACATATCCGGCGGCTGCGCAAAGTGCTGGAAAAAGTGCAAAAGGATAACCTGGTGCAAACGGTCAGGGGAACGGGCTATCGTTTTTCGAGTGAAAGTGCTGTGCATAGCGAGGAATAGTCTTGTAGCACATTCAATGTGTTTGCAATGATTGAATCAGTTTCTGGATATGCAGCACGCGATCTTTCACATCCGGCATGAGAATCTGGATTTTCAGCCGATCGGGGCCGGCGAGTGAATACGCGCGATTACTCTGGATCAGCTGAATGATTTTTGCGTGATCGATTGGTGGATCAGGCTTAAATTGCACCTGAATATTTTCCGCATGCGCGTCAATACGGATGATGCCCAATGGTTTCGCGGCAATCCGTAACCGATGGCTGTCGAGCAAGGCTCTTGCGGGATCGGGCAATAGGCCGAAACGGTCAATCAGTTCACTTTGCATGTCATCGAGTTGTTCGTCTTTCGTGCAATTGGCCATGCGCTTGTACAGAACCAGACGTTCGTGAACGTCCTGGCAGTAGTTTTCCGGCAGCAGCGCAGGGACATGCAGATTGATTTCGGTGGCGATGCCCAGCGGGTGCTGCATGTCGGGCTCGCGGCCTGCTTTCAGGGACTGGATTGCGGTATCCAGCATGGTGCTGTATAAACTGAAACCGATTTCCTGCATTTCACCGCTTTGTGATTCGCTCAATACCGCGCCGGCGCCGCGAATTTCCAGATCGTGCATGGCCAGATAAAAGCCGGAGCCAAGTTCTTCCATCGCCTGTATCGCCTCGAGCCGTTTTTTTGCCTGCGCATTCAGTGATTGCTCATCTGCCACGAGTAAATAAGCGTAAGCCTGATGATGTGAACGACCGACGCGGCCACGTAGCTGGTGCAGCTGTGCAAGGCCGAATTTGTTGGCGTTGTTGATAATGATGGTGTTGGCGCTGGGAATATCGATACCGGTTTCAATAATAGTTGTGCACAACAGTATATTAAACCGCTGTTGATAGAAATCGCGCATTACATGTTCCAGATCGCGCTCATGCATTTGTCCGTGTGCGATATTAATTCTCGCCTCGGGTAATAATTCGGACAGCTTGCTCTGCATATGCTGGATGGTGCTGACTTCATTATGCAGAAAGTAGATTTGTCCGCCGCGCTTCAGTTCGCGCAGACAAGCTTCGCGTATGGTACCCAGTGAGAAATTGCTGACAAAGGTTTTGATCGCCAGTCGCCGCTGCGGCGCGGTGGCGATAATGGAGAAATCGCGCAAACCTTCGAGAGACATGGCCAGTGTGCGCGGAATCGGTGTTGCAGTCAGCGTCAATACGTCGACTTCGGCGCGCAGCTTTTTGAGCTGCTCTTTCTGACGGACGCCAAAGCGATGCTCCTCATCAATAATAACCAAACCCAGCTGCTTGAACTGAACATTCTTCTGAAGCAGTTTGTGTGTACCGATGACAATATCAACCTGACCCTGAGCCAGTTCCTGCAGTGTTCTGTTCTGCTCCTTGGTTGAGCGGAATCGCGACAGTTCGGCGATTTTTACCGGCCACTGACCGGCAATCAGGCCAAAGCGATCTGAAAAATTCTGGAAGTGCTGTTCGGCCAATAGCGTGGTCGGAACCAGTACCGCAACCTGTTTGCCATCGGCTACGGCAACAAAGGCTGCGCGTAAGGCAACTTCGGTTTTACCAAATCCGACATCGCCGCAGATCAAGCGATCCATCGGTTTATCCGAAATCAAATCTTCGATAACGGATTTGATGGCAGCAGCCTGATCAACTGTTTCCTCGAAACCGAATCCTTCGGCAAAAGCCTCATAATCATGCTGATTCAAACCGAAAGCATGGCCTTGCCGCGCCGCGCGCTGCGCATATAAATTCAGCAGTTCGGCGGCAGTATCACGCACTTGTTGCATGGCCTTGCGCTTGGCTTTGTCCCACTGACTGCTGCCCAGCCGGTGCAGTGGTGCTGATTCCGGCGCTGCGCCGCTGTAACGTCCGATGAGATGCAGCTGAGACACAGGAACGTATAATTTGTCGCCGCCTTCATATTCCACCGATAAAAATTCACTGAGCTCGCCTTGTTCACCTTCACCAAGATCCATGCTGACCAGTCCCAGATAACGGCCTATGCCATGCTGTTCGTGCACTACCGGATCGCCGGGTTTGATTTCAGACAAATCGCGCAGAATATTATCGGTTGATGTGGTTTTGCGTGATTCGCGTTCACGCCGTCCCTGAACATGCGTTACGTACAATTCGGCTTCTGTGATAAAAGCCAGTTTGTCGTTATCCAGAATGAATCCGTTATTGAGCGACGATGCGCATAACATTAGAGACTCTGTGCTGGCGAGAAACTGCGCATAGCTTTCGCAAATGAGCGGATGCAGGTGATATTGATTGAGGTAATCGGCCATCAATTCCCGTCTGCCCATGCTTTCGGCATGGATTAATATCCGGCCGCCACTGCCGGTAAAGCGGTTAATGAAAGCCGTCAGTTTTTCCAGCGGATTTTCAGCATGACGATTAACCTGTACATCAGGTAATTGCTGGGTGTTAAAGATGAATGCCGCATCATGATCTTTTTCGCTGGCTGGCAGAATTTCGATGCGTGGATAGGGCTTGAGTCCGCCAAAGAATACATCGGGCGGAAGAAAGAGTTCTTCCGGTGGTAGCAGGGGGCGGTCAAGGTCGGCGCGTAACAATTGATAACGGGATTGTGTATCCCGCCAGAATTCATTCAGCGCCGGGCGCACATCCCGGTGCAGACAGATGAGGGCATTATCCGGCAGATAATCAAAAAGCGTCGCAGTCTGCTCGAAAAACAAGGGGAGATAATATTCTATTCCGGCCGGTGCAATACCATTGCTGATATCCTTATAAATCCGCTTCTTGGTGGGGTCGCCTTCAAATTTCTCACGGAATTTGCTGCGGAAACAGGCGCGGCCCTTTTCATCCAGTGGAAATTCACGCGCCGGCAGGAGTCTGATCTCATTCACCGGATAGATGCTGCGTTGGGTATCGACATCAAAAGTCCGGATCGTATCAATTTCGTCATCCATTAAATCGACGCGGAAAGGCACCGCGCTGCCCATTGGAAACAGATCGATCAGTCCGCCGCGAACGCTGTATTCTCCGGGTGATAGTACCTGTGAAACATGTGCGTAACCTGCCAGTGTCATCTGGGCGCGCAGTGCATGAATATCGAGACGCTCTCCCTTTGTTAGAAATAAAGTGTGCGCGGCGAGATATTCGCGCGGCAGAATGCGATACAGTGCTGTGGTCAATGGTGCAATCAGCAGATCGCAGGAACGGGTCATCACTTGATACAGGGTAGCCAGACGCTCCGAAACAAGATCGTGATGTGGAGAGAAAATATCGTAAGGCAGCGTTTCCCAGTCGGGTAGCAAATGAACGGACAATTCTGGCGCAAAAAAAAGGATCTCCTCCATCAGCCGCTGTGCATCCAAAGCATGCGCAGTGATGACAGCAAGCGGTTTTTCATGTTGAGCCAGCTGTGCAAGATAGAGTGCGTCACTTGAGGTGCAGAAGAAAAACAAGCGTTGAACGGTATGGGTAGAAGAAATGCTAGGTTGTTGTGACATCGGAATAAATTCTTGATAAGACCTGTCATGAATACAAAAATGACAGTCGGATATTGCTGAAAATTCAGCGTTTCGTACGGGAAACAGCGCGCAAATAAAGCTTCCTTATCTGTGGATAGTGCCGCTTCAGTGTTTTTTGCCCGTCACACGTGTTATGGCGGAATCTGGGGTATGACGAGTCAAGTTACATATTATAGGGTATTTTTGGGCTTTTATTCTCTCGGTGCCCGGATTTTGCAGCGTGTATAGTAATTGAATTGATGAAATATATTTTATAACAATGCAACCCATGAATGATATCGATTCAGCTCAAACAGCTGCTCCATATGAAGCGGACATGTCAATTAAAGACAAGCTGGTTGACATGATCAATAACCACCCTGATTTGCCAACATTGGGGAGCTCCATCACGCAAATAGTTCAATTGACCTCTTCGGATGGTCAATCGCGAGAGCATCTGGCAAGCCTGGTTCTCACCGATCCTTCGTTGACTTTGAAGATCCTCCGGCTGGCGAACTCTATGAGTTATCGATCTTCGACACAGGCAATTACCAGCATTTCCATAGCCATTCAATTACTGGGCATGGAAACTGTAAAAGCATGCGCGCTGGCAATGCTGCTAGTCGACAGAATGCCGCGCAAACATGCCAGATCGGTACGTACTGAACTGATGATTGCATTGTCTGCCAGTTTGATCGGTCGTGATCTGGCTAAACGCAGTTCGTTTCCGAATGCAGAGGAAGTTGCCGTGGCGGCGCTGTTCAAGAATATGGGTAGATTCATTCTGGCTGTTTATGATGATGCGACCTATCGGGCAACGATGAAATTAGCAATGGAAAAGGAGTATACCGAATCAAAGGCATCGTTGGAGGTGCTGGGCTGTACGTTTAACTGGCTTACCGATTATGCATTGCGGGCATGGCATATACCTGAGCCAATCATACAGGCGATGAAGCTTATGCCAGGCAGGATTCTCAAATCGCCCAAGAATCGTGGTGAATGGATGCAGCAGGTTACCGAGTTCAGTAACCGGGCTGCATTAATGACATTTAAGGATTCGATTTCGCAAACTGATTCGATGATGGAAGAACTGCTGAATCGTTTTGGCGCAGCCCTGGATATCGATGCGATGAAACTTGAGAGTATTGTCAGCGAGGCAGCCGAGCAGCTTCGCGATATCAATAATTCGCTCGAAGAAATGACCCGGGATAGCAAAGAAAATAATGATCAATCTTCGGCGGAGCTTGTCAAGTCCGATGGATTATCCGCTGTGACCGGCATGGATTTATGGATTAATCAAACAATAGGCGGTTCCGGTCAGCGGAAACCGGCTAATGCCGCCGATCTGCTATCCGAAGGCTTGCAGGAAGTGACGGAGTTAATGCATAAACAGCCTTATAGTATTAATACACTGCTGATACTGGTTGCTGAAACCTATTATCGCAGCCTGGGTTTTCAGTTCGTGACGATTTGTGTCAAGGATATGCAAACTAATCAATTCCGGGCAAGGAATTCTGTGGGTATCAACCATCAGGATCTGCAAAAAGGGTTTGTTTTTTCAGATTCAGCTGCTTTGGATTTGTTCAGTATTGCGCTGAAACGAAACGTTGATTTGGCAATATCCGATGCATCAGAGCCAAAAATCCGTAATGCAATGCCGGTCTGGCACAGACGGTTACTCCCTGATACCAAAAGCTTTATGGTTCTGCCGCTGGTATTGCAGAACAAGCCGATCGGCATGATTTACGCCGATCGTCCGGTCGTGGTACAAGAGGGCATTACGGTCAGAGAAATGAAGTTGATCAAGGCATTAAAAGAAAATGTACTGGCTGCATTTAACACGTCATCACATTACAGCACCGAATCAGTCTGATCGGGTGTGAGAAACCAGGCAAGCATGCCGGAAAGCGATGAGGGTTTTTTCGGCGTATCCCAGGACTGTTTTTGCTGGATATTTCTTTTTCTTTTTGTCTGTTACACCAGAAGGCAGACCGGTCAGTAGACTAATCCCTTCGGTCGCATGCTTCATCGTGTAGATATGGAATTTGCCTTGCCTGACAGCGTCGACTACACTGTGGTTGAGCATGAGGTGGCGCTGGTTTTGACTGGGAATCAGCACGCCCTGTTCGCCTGTTAGTCCGCTACTTTTGCAGATGTTGAAAAAGCCTTCTATTTTTTCGTTAATACCGCCGACCGGAAGAACATCGCCGAACTGATTCATTGCGCCGGTAATGGCTATGCTTTGTTTGACCGGGATCCCCGACAGGGATGAAAGGAGTGCGAAAAATTCGGCGCAGGATGCCGAGTCGCCTTCAATCATTGAATATTCCTGTTCAAAAACAATTGACGCACTTAAAGCAATGGGAGCCAGATGCGCAAATAATGCCGAAAGATAGTTCTGTAAAATGAGCACGCCTTTATCGTGGATCGGTCCTGACATGTTGACCTCATGCGCGATATTCAGCAGACCGTTTTCGCCGGCAAAAGTATGCGCTGTAATGCGTACCGGTGTACCAAAACGATGATCACCCATATCAATCTGGGTAATGGCGTTCAATTGTCCTGTTTGTTCACCTTGCAGCGCGATCATGATGTCGCCGTCGGTGATGGCTTCCTGCAGCCATTGATCAGGATAATTATGGCGCAGGGTGCGCGCTTCCAGTGCGGCGGCGATATCAATGCATTCAACCAATTGACTATTTCTTGCACTGCATAGCGCAGCGCTTTCCAGAATCAGCATCTCGGTGCGTGCGAAGATGGCGCTTTGTTGTGTCTGATCATCAACTTCGCGGTGGGATTCTTCCAATAAACGCGCAACGGCTTCGGCGGTGAAATGCGGTAGTTTTTTTGACTTGCAGATATGTGCAACAAAAATTGACGAGGCATAATACGTTTCCGGACTGGATTTGAAACTGTCGGCAAAATCGACCTTGACGCGGAAGCGGCGAATGAACTCGGGATCTTCATCCTGCAAAAAATAAAAATCCTCACGGGAACCAACTAACACAATTTTGACGTCAACGTTGACGGCCTCCGGTATGATCGACGCCGGTATGCTTGCAGTCAGGACGGGCGTCTGTTCTTCAATCTGCAGCCGGTTACAGCGTAGAAACCGACGCAGTTTTGCCCAGACGGCAACGTCGGTTAATAAATCACTGAGATGCAGCATGATAAAACCGCCATGCGCCTTGAGCAGGCTGCCAGCACGGATGCGCATGAAATCGGCTTTTGGCTTTTCATATTCGAATGGATAGTCGATAGTACCGAATAACGTATGCATCAGTGGATTGTCTTCGAGTATAACTGGTGCGCCGGACAGCGCGTGATTGTCGACAATCAGGTTGATCTGGTAACGCGATAGCACTTGCTCCAATTCATTTTGCCGTTTTTCATCCTTCTCGTGATTGATTTCAAACAGCGATAGATTATCCAGAATATCCTGGATGATTTGACTGAAACAGGTTTTTAACTGCATTTCGGTGCTGATTTTACGCGGCAGGCTGTCACGTATTTTTTTTATTGCCTGATTCAATAAAGGTTTGATCGTATTGCGCTTCAATGCCATGACCGCAGTATTTCTTTCGCTGTCGATACGTTTGATTGCTTCAAAAAAATCGATAATAGCGGCGTGCAGCTGCTGTTCTGCCTGATCAATTTCTGCCCGGCGTGTTTTGGGCAGTTTGAACAAATTGTCTTCGGTCAGGATTTTTCCTTTGTCGTCGAGCAACGTAAAGACAATCTGGTCCGCTTCGCGGCGAATCGAGAAGTTGCGTTGTTCAGCAAATGCATCAAGCTTGGCGTAGTATTTTGTTTCTGTGTCATTGAATTTTTTCAATACCTGTTCATGCTTGATTTTAAAACCCTGGCTGCTCAGGCAGCGTGTGATTTCTTCAGGCAGGGATTTTGCAAAGTGCGTGAGGCATTGACGCAGCTGACGTCCTTGTCCCGCGGGCAAATACAAAGCGCGTGGATTTTCGGGAGAAGCGAAATTATAGCTATAGCATAAATCCGGCGGCGGGCTGCGCTTTGTGGCTGCATTAATCATGGCCTGATGCAATAACGATGAACGGCCGCTGCCTGCCTCGCCCAGTACAAACAAATGGTAATCGGATTGCTGCATGGTCAGTCCAAAGTGTGCCGCTTTTTCTGCGCGTTCCTGGCCGATCCACGACAGGGGGCATTCTTCCAGTGCGGATGTGTTCTTGAATCCAAGCGCATCAGGATCGATCTGGATACGTAGCTCGGCAGGTTTCAATGATTGTGCAGACATTTAAGATAAAGGTGAACGGTTGATTGTTGGTTGATTGATCGGCGTGTTGATGTTCAGTCAATGCCCAGAAAGCCGCCTGACTGATGACTCCAGAGTTGCGCGTAAAGCTGATTATTGGCGATTAGGACGGCGTGAGTGCCCTGTTCGACAATGCGTCCCTGATCAAAAACAATGAGACGATCCATGGCGGCGATGGTGGATAAACGATGTGCAATCGCAATGACAGTTTTTCCCTGCATGAGCTGATATAAATTTTGCTGGATACCGGCTTCCACTTCTGAATCAAGCGCCGAGGTGGCTTCGTCCAGTACCAGTATCGGCGCATCCTTTAATAATACTCTGGCAATGGCGATGCGCTGCCGCTGACCTCCGGAAAGTGTCACGCCGCGTTCGCCAACATGCGCATCATAACCGGTGCGGCCTTTGATGTCTTTTAAAGTCAGAATGAAGTCATGCGCATGGGCTCTTTTCGCTGCGTCAATCATCTGTGCTTCCGTTGCATCCGGTTTGCCAAACAGTATATTGTCGCGCACAGAACGATGAAGCAGCGATGTGTCCTGGGTAACCATGGCGATATGGCTGCGCAGGCTATCCTGGGTGACATTGCGGATATTCTGTCCGTCAATGGTTATTGCACCTTGCTGGATATCATAAAACCGTAATAACAGATTCACAAGAGTCGATTTTCCCGCGCCGGAGCGGCCGACGATGCCCACTTTTTCACCAGGCATAATGGTGAAATCCAGATCATGAAAGATCCACGCTGTGTTTTTTTCGATTGGGTTGATGGTGTCGCGGTCATTCGCATGATACGAGAAACATACTTTGTTAAACTGTATCGCGCCATGCGTAACGGTTAATGTTTCTGCATTGGCATCATCTTTGACGCTTTGCGTGTTCGACAGTGTATTGAGGCCATCCTGAACCGTTCCGATATTTTCAAACAGCGTATTGACTTCCCACATCACCCAGTGCGACATGCCGGTCAGTCGAATCGCGAGGCTCATGGCAATGGCGATTGCGCCGGGGCCGATGGCCTGGTCCATCCATAAGACAATGCCAAGAACGCAGGTCGCGAATACCAGCAACATGTTGATAATCCAGACGCATATATTCAATCCGGTTGCCAGGCGCATTTGCGGATGCACGGTATTCATAAATTCCTGCATCCCGGTTCTGGCATAGGATGATTCCCGGTCACTGCTGGAAAACAGTTTTAACGTGAGAATATTGGTATAGCTGTCGACAATGCGTCCGGTCATCAATGAGCGGGCGTCGGCCTGTAATGTGGAAATGCGTTTGAGCTTGGGAACAAAGTATGACAGTGCGCTGATATAAGCCATCAGCCACACCAGCAGTGGAACGCATAAGCGCAGATCGGCGTCAGCGACGAGCAGCAGGGTTGTTATCAAATAAACCGTGACGAAAAGAATGACATCCAGCAGCTTCATGACAGTTTCCCGGACTGACAATGCTGTCTGCATGACTTTTGTGGCAATGCGCCCGCTGAATTCGTGCTGAAAAAAAGCATAACTCTGATTGAGCAGGTAACGGTGCGCCAGCCAGCGTATCCGCATTGGAAAATTACCCATGAGTGTCTGTTGAATGACCAGGGAATGCACAGACACGATGACCGGGATGAATACGAGTATGAAGAATGTCATGGCCAGCAAGATTGGCCACTCGTTCTCAAAAAATTGTGCCGTGTTCTGTTCTGTCAGCCAGTCGACCATTTGTCCCAGTATGGCATACAGCATAGCTTCACTGATAGCAAGGCAAGTCGTCAGAAAAGCCATCAGAATCAGATAAGGCTCTATACCGCGCATATAGTGGCGGCAGAATTGATAAAGCCCTTTGGGTGGTTCGGAGGGGTGTTCGGGCGGAAAAGGGGTTATCAGTCGTTCAAAAAAACTGAACATGTGGGGCGCCTCTAAAATTCAATGTTTTAAACAAGACAAGGCGCGAACAAAAAATATTGACGCGGCATATGATGGATATGTAAGTAAATATTTTTTGTGAACAACGACATATTGTAACAAAATAGGGATTTCTAGAGATGTTGGCAAATCATCCAGCCTGTAGGCATCATCGCATGATCCATCGATTGGGTGGACAGGCTGTTGAAAAATTATCTGCGTTGTTGCTACGGCGTTAAAAACAGACTCAAAATGCGCATTTATCACACATAAACTCCGCTTTTTACTCGACGCAGGCGCCACGCTCTACGGGGCGGGTCAGCCTCGCGACTGTTTGCTGCGCTCTGCATGCGTCGCCTGCTTTTGCCAGGCAATAGACTGCCTTGATCACATTTTTCAACAACCTGTTAAGGTTAGTGTCTGAATTCGTATATTTGACTCATGTCGTTAATCTTTTACGATATCGATTAAGTGAAACCTCTGGATTCAAGCATGTTTCAAGATTTTATCCGGTGCTAAGACGTTCGAATATTCGAAAGCCCGCAACGTAGGTGCCGATCGCCGAACCCAGCGTGGACAGAATGAAGATCAGTAAAATACGTGTGACCTGATTGTTCCACCACCCTTTTAACGTTGTTGTATCACTGCGCAAGCGATGAAAATCGCCAACTGTGGGCTTGCGTAAATAAATTTCTACAGCCGCGACGACCATCCCGGCGCCTATCGTTGGATTCAGCGATGTCAACGGCGCGGCGCAAAAGGCAGTCAGTACCGTCAAAGGGTGCGCCAGGGCAATAGCGGCGCCCAGCGCTGACAGTCCGCCATTAATCAAAATCCAGTCCAGAATCATGGCTGTACCGATTTCCGGGCTGCGGGTGAAGCCGATAGCAAAACCGGTCAGAACCAATAATACAATTATCCAGGGTAAATATTTAAACCAGTTTGAGGATGCGGGGATGGCATCGAGCTCGCGTATGGTATCGT
>JADZAR010000138.1 GCA_020852475.1 Nitrosomonas sp. | reverse complement strand
GTATGCTGATTGACCACTTGTCCGCGTTGATGCGGGATACTTCAACACCCGGCGCCATTCTCAATGCATCGGGTATGCTGGTTGCGCCAGAACGCCGGATATCTTCCTGAGTGATCACAAAAACGGCTGATGAAGTCTGCGAGAGTTTTTGCGCCTGCCGCGATGCCGTGGTCACTTCAATATTCATCAGCTCTTCAATGCTCAGATCCATCAAATTGTGGCTGCTGCTTGCGGGTTGAGCCTGTGCGGAAAAATTACCGGCAATGGCAGCGTTTGCCGTGACAAGGGCGATGAGTATTGTGATCAGTCTTCTAATATGCAAAGGAAGGTGCATGGATCGCATGTTATTGATGTACCTGGGTGGCGAGCTGCAGTAGTCTGGAGCTGATCATTAATTGCGCATCCCGCGCGGATTTAAGATTGATCTCGAATTTGACTCTGTTCTGGTCCAGATGCATGGTGATCATGGCGCCCATACTTGCAGCATTTGCGCTATCCGCTATGGTGAGCACCGGCGCGCCCTGTAAAAACTCCAGCATGGCGGAAAGCTGCATTTGAGCGGACTGCGAGAAAAAAAACGCCTGACAACGTTTCAGTTCATCCAGCTGAACTATGCGAATTATTCTAATCGGCGTGTCATTGATTGTTTTCTCCTGTAGCGCATCAATCTCGCGGCCAAAATGTTCCGTGCCATAAACACACATATTGAACGTTTGTTCGTTCCAATCAGGCCACTGTGTAAATGCAAGAAAATTATAGATAAAAGCAGTTTTTACGCGATATTCATCCAATTCGGCTGCCATGACCGGGGGCGCATACGCCGGAGCGCCGGAAGCCAGTCCAAGGAGCATGAGCAGAACAACGTAATTCGGCTTTGTAATAAAGCGAAAAAGGGTTCTCATGGCAAGATTGACAAGTTTCATCTACTAATTTCCAGGATGAAATAGTATTAGGGTGCGCTTATGGTTAATCATAGTTCATACTGACTGTTCTTCTGGATTCATGGTTTCAGGGGACT
The DNA here is from genome assembly GCA_020852475.1 of Nitrosomonas sp. Classification (GTDB taxonomy): domain Bacteria; phylum Pseudomonadota; class Gammaproteobacteria; order Burkholderiales; family Nitrosomonadaceae; genus Nitrosomonas. Next base: position 2,652 of record JADZAR010000138.1, on the reverse strand, counting down.
TTGCTCAGGTTTCCTCCGCTTCCCATCCGATCGTCGTCGAATTGTACACAGCTACGTACTTTTTTGCCTTGTCTATGTATCATGCATCGCTACATTTTGTCTGTTCCCTGCGCCACAGACTGGATTTTGATGCGCAATGCGCATATTCTATCCGGCTGATAACGATTCAGATTGAATAATGAGAGAACAATCCGGCTGGACAAATCCGTTGCTGTTGACATGGTGCCAATATCTGCTCGACAGCTATACCTGCTGGACCGGTCAAACGCTGATTACCCGCGAGGGTTCGCTATTCGATCAAGCGCAGCGTCTGTTTGACAGTCCCTTTGCCGTGGTCTCGCATGGCGTGCAGGAAGATCCGGTGCTTAACTATGGTAACTCGACAGCGTTGGACTTGTGGGAGATGGATTGGGATCGTTTTACACAAACGCCTTCCCGCCTGACAGCCGAACCGATAAACCGCGAGGAGCGCGCCCGGATGTTGTTGCAGGCTAAAAGGCAGGGGTATTTGTCAGATTACCGCGGTGTCAGAATTTCAAGCACCGGCAAGCGCTTTCTGGTTGAGCAGGCGACGATCTGGGCGATACAGCACCCGGATGGGACGACGCTGGGTCAGGGCGCAACGTTCTCCCGCTGGCGGTTTATTTGAATCTAAAAACCCCGGGTGACCGTTATTCACGATGACTAACGGCATGAATAAATGGGATAATCCGCACAATACCCGTCCAGCCAAATGGTGAATCACACGATGGTATTTATAGTACGCCGCTCTTTAATTCTGGCTGTGTTGTCCTTAACAGCCTGATGAACGGCTTGTTGATATTTTTAATGCGGGTGTTTACAAGGCAAAAATGATGCCGGTTTCGTATAGACCGATTAGATTGACGTTTTCGGCATTGAACTGCGAGCCTGCCGCGAGCCATGTTAATTCGGCAATGGACAACGCGTTGCCGCTGAGCTGATCCAGATAGGGTTGCGCCTGATCCGCAGTCGGTGCGCTGCCGAACAGGTTTTGCCATAACAGGTTGACGATTGCTTCCGGTTCATACGCCCCGGCTGCGTCAAGGGCGATTGAAACCAGTTGCTCCAGCGCCAGGCCGTCATCGACATAAACAAGACCAGCTTTTATGAGTTCCTGATTGCGCAGTGATTCCGCACCGAAAACTGTTCCAAGCAATTTGGCCAGCATGCCGGCATTGCCGCCGATATCGAGCGCAATGCCGGTATCGTCAAATAGTAAACGTTCGACCTCTATCAGCGTATCTTCTCCAGAATTGCCAGTCTGGTCAGAAACCAGAAAACCATTTTCTGTTTTGCGGAAGGTATAATCGTGCTGTATGCCGCTAAATAGCGCTTTGTCGATGCCTGTTCCGCCGAGCAGAGTATCGTTGCCCGCCATGCCGATGAAGGTGTCGTCGCCCTCGTTACCCGCCAGGATGTTGTCAAAAGCATTGCCGTAGAGTGTGTCATCATGATGACCGCCGCTTGCGTTCTCGATAATCGTGTCAAAGGCGATCCAGATATTGGGTGCGGGGATGCTTTCAGTGGCGCTGATTGCGTATACCGTGTTGCCGATATAGGAGCCTTCGCCTGATTGCAACTGGATAAAAGCCGGTAGATCGCCATCGTAACGGATGGTGTCAATCCCGCCGCTGTCCCACAGTGTTTCATGGTAGGTCGCGTTGTCGGTATAGAGATAGCTGTCATCGTCCTTGCGATAATGGTTGTTGGCGCCATAGAGATACTGAATGGCCTGAATATCCAGCGGCATCGGCGTGGTTGGATGATAATCAAAAAAGGAGAGCTGATCCCCCGCTATGGCGGAATAACTCATAATGGTGCGCGACATGGTGTCTTCGCTGACGGGAAAATCAGGGTCTTCAAACGGGTGTTCAAGTCCTAATGCATGACCTATTTCATGCAGCATGGTCAGAAAAGAAAAATTGCCTGCCGTCCATTCTCTTGTCGCGCTGCGACTCGAATGGTTTATCCAGATGTCGCCGCCCCATGCGCCTGAAGCGGGTAAATAGGTCCATGCTTCGGCATCATCCAGTTCGCTGATTTCGGTATAGGCGACGCGTATATCACCGACGAGATCCTGTGTTTCATCGATTTGAATGAATCGGATATCCGCAACATTTTCCCATTGCCGTAGCGCCGCTCTGAAATCAATCTGATTGGACGGGGAAATGGGCGCGTAAGATGAACTCCAGGGTTCCTCGTCCGGCGCATAACCTAGATAAGGGTGAGGGGACCAGGACGCATCGTAACCTGGAAAACTGAAGCTGATGAAATTGTCCGCCCAGCGCACTTCTGAAATAATCGAGTCAATCAACCCCAGACCAGGTTCGTCGAGAAAATCTATTTCACTGGAAATGAACGGTGTCGGCATGGTTGCTCGTCTGGTGATTGCGTGTGTGGCGTGTGTATTTGCATGAAGTGGTTCGGAAAAATTCAGGGTGATACTTGCGCAATTTCTGTTTCATGCCATTAGTCATTGCCGACAGCGTTCAGGTTCAATCTTCGATATGCGGTTGTCCGATAAAAAAGCCCTGTGCGAAATCAACATTCAGGTCTTTTAGAATGCGCAGTGTTTCATAGTCTTCGACACCCTCGCCGACGACTTTCTTTCCAAATGCATGCACCATGGTG
>JADZAR010000137.1 GCA_020852475.1 Nitrosomonas sp. | reverse complement strand
CGCCAAATTTTTGTGTCAATATCGTCGTGATCGCCGCCGTCAGTGTAGTCTTCCCATGATCCACATGCCCAATCGTACCTACGTTTACATGCGGTTTTGATCGCTCAAATTTGCTCTTTGCCATGACCTGCTCCCTGTTAAAACACTCTTCTATACTTCTTGACAGTTACTTATTTACTTTCCGTTCCTGGAGCCCATGACCAGAATTGAACTGGCGACCTCTCCCTTACCAAGGGAGTGCTCTACCACTGAGCTACATGGGCATTCATACCTCAGAAACTTATAATCTTTTACCCACAACTTCCGATTGGAGCGGGTGAAGGGAATCGAACCCTCATCGTAAGCTTGGAAGGCTTCTGCTCTACCATTGAGCTACACCCGCACATATTCAAAAAGAAGTCAGCTCTATCACATAACTATTTACGCGAAACAACCTTCCAATCTGTCCAACAACTCTCTGCTACCGATCTCAATACTGGTGGAGGGGGAAGGATTCGAACCTTCGAAGGCTATGCCGTCAGATTTACAGTCTGATCCCTTTGACCGCTCGGGAACCCCTCCAAACGAAACCGGTGATTATGAATACATCGTAACAATAAGTCAATCACTTATTGTGAATTACTGTCACCTGCATGCCAATAGCAATAATGACGAACACTGCGAATCACTCCAGAATTTCAGCGCAAACGTATTCTTGGATCAACAAAAGTATATGATACATCAGTTAGTATCAGTCCAACGATATATAACACAGATCCCAGGAAAACCATTGCTCTGACAACAGCAAAATCCTGCGAATTTATTGCATCAATGGTGTAGCTGCCAAGACCAGGGACACCAAAAAAAGATTCCACGATCAAACTACCGAGAAATAATAACGGCACAACAACAACCGCTCCCGTAAGTATGGGTATCAGCGCATTTTTGAGCACATGCCGAAAGAGTACTAGATGTTCACCCAATCCTTTTGCCCTAGCCGTGCGCACATACTCCTTACCCATTTCTTCTAAAAATATCGTCCTATACCAGCGTATATTGGCACCTGCACTACTGACAACGCCAATGATAACAGGTAAAACCAGAAACTTAATCACATCCAGTCCGGCTCCAAAACCAGAAATTGGTACTAAATGCCATAACTTACTCATCAAAAACTGGCCGGCGATTATATAAAACAAGCCGGATATTGACATTAACGCCACGCATAGAACCACTCCCCAGAAATCGATATAAGTAGCTCGAAAAAACACCATGATCAAAGCACATGTAATGTATACCATTAATCCTAATACAAACACTGGCAAGGCAATCGCCAGACTTGGCAGCATACGCGATTTAATTTCAAAGCCAATATCGCGCCCATCATCTGATTGTCCAAAATCGAAAATAAACATGGCAATCGATTTTTCAAAAAAGATAGTTTCAGTAAACTTTCTCCATCCATCCTTATTTTCATTTAATACCAGCGGCTTGTCGTAACCACGTTCGATTTTCCATTTTTCGATAGCTTCTGGCGTGACATACTTTACTCCGAGCTGCATACGCGCCATATCATCCGGCGTGTTCACAACAAAAAACAACATGAATGTGATGAGATTGACACCGATCAGAATTGGGATCGCATATAAAATGCGCCGAACAATATATGTCAGCATGATTACGTTACATTTTGCCTCAAATCAACGGTGACATATCACTCTTGATCGCAGCACTCTTTTCATGCCTGCGAAAAGCACGCACGGCAGGCCACAGACCGCCTATAGCCGAGAGGAACACTAGCATGATCGGCCACAAAACTGGCGCATTCCATTCGCGCCGCTTTTGTTCTCTTAACAAGGGATCAATACGATAATATTTCATATTATTATTCGATATTCTATTGGGCTTCACATTGTTGAACCACGCATGATATAGCCCATAGTCCTTCGGGTGATATCCCCATAACCAGGGTGAATCATGACGCAATATGTCCACCATTCGATCGATAATTTGCTGCCTTGGAATACCATCCTCCATATCCTTCATTTGTTCAAACAAGCGATCGTATTCCGCATTTTCGTAATTGGCCGCATTATTGGCAGAACTTCCACTGCTATTATTCGCTTTCCGCTGCGGCCCATACAGCAAAAAAAGAAAATTCTCCGGATCTGGATAGTCAGCATGCCAGCCCCATTCAAATATCTGCGCATTACCTTTGCGGATTTTATCCTGAAAGCGATTATAGTCGGTACTCCTGACCACCAGCTGGATATTTAATTTTTGAAATTGTTTACGCATCCAGTCCAACATTGATCTGTCCTCCGTACTGCGGGCCACGACATCGAAATACAGTGTCAACGGAGATCCTGTCTTACGATCAATACCGTTGGGATATCCAGCCTCAGCCAGCAATCTTCGAGCAACCTGCAGGGATTTTCGCTTTGCTTCGCCATCCACCCATTCATAGACTACCGGATTCATACCCGCTTTACCCGATCGATACCCGGATACTCCTGGCGCTATAGGACCATGCGCCGGCAACCCTCTTCCATTGGCAAAAATTGAAATGAACTCTTCATAATCCACTGCGATGGAAATTGCCTGCCTGAGTTTACGTGCAGATTCTCTGTTTTTTTCGCTCGTTCCGCCTACCATTGGATCAAGCATGTTGAATCCCATATAAAATGTTGACACCGCTACAGTAGTCTCGAGCCTGATGCCTTGCACCATCATTTCGTCCGTTACAGTCGCCTCACCCTGTCCGACTAACTGCACAGCCTGATCAAAACTATCCGAACCTATACCAGAGGCATCATAGTAACCCTGTAAAAATTTATTCCAGCGTGGAATACCTTCTCTTTCACGCACATAGACTATTTTGTCTATAAAGGGTATAGCCTTTCCGGCATCATTTAGCAATCCATTCTCCAGATCGTCCGGCATACCTTCTTCCGGATAGAACTCACCATAAAAATTAGGATTTTTTTCCAGCACCATGCGCAAATTCGGATTATTCTCTGTCAGCATGTAAGGGCCGGTACCCACAGGATACCAGTCCAACGTAATATTCTTTTCAACCAGCCCTTTTTGAGAATAAAACAAATCAGCTTCCCATGGGATGGGCGAGAAAAATGGCATTGCCAGCCAATAGATAAACTGCGGGTATTTACCACGAATTCTTATGTAATAAGTATAGTCATCAATGACCTCTACCCCGCCCAAAAAATATTTACGTAAATCCAGAAATGCCCCTCCTTCCAGCGAACGCTCCGCATTTCTGAGTTCTGCCGCGTAATCGCGCAAACCCACAATGTAATCCGCCATCAATCCATAAATCGGGGAATGCAACCTGGGATGCGCAAGACGCTTGATTTGATAAACATAATCATGTGCGGTTAGTTCGCGCGTATTCATTATGGCAAAATCTGACAATTTATAAACCATGGCGAGATCTTGATCATTTAATTGATGATACAGCCAGTCTCCTTGCGCACTCTTTGCAAAGGCCGGATGAGGCTGATAAAAGATACCCGGTTTAATTGAGACTTCATATTGTGTATAGGCAATGTCATCACTTGTGGCACCATCAGACATCGGTTGATCGTTCGAGTCATAATGAGTAACTTTCGGCAGATCGACAGCTGTGCTTGGAATTAAAGTAAAAGGCCGCTTCAAGTAGTGGTATTGTAGTGGCGGCTGATATATTTGAGCGGTAAACTGAATCTCATTGCTGCTATACGACTGCACCGGATCCAGATGCTTGGGACGCTCTGTAAAAACGCTGTAGAGAATGTTTTGACCCGATTCCGATGTAGGGTGCGGGTTATTCCAGACAACTGGATCTCCGCATCCTGTGAGAATACGGATCAAAACGCAGATCAACAAAACAGCACCGATTTTTTTTATCATTCTTGCAACAAGACTTAACAAGTTATTATTTGCCTGTCTTTTCTGCGACACCTGTGATCGTTTACATACATTTACATACAGGATATTTCGCCACACACGGTTCAAAAAAGACATGGATCGTAATCCGAATTACCGACAAGATCAGAATAAACCATTCACCAACAAACTGCTTTAAACCAACCGCGTTCAACTGTCCATTCGCTTCGGCTATAATTCATGATTACAAAAAATTTTACAAGGACATTTTATGGGATTTCTCGATAACAAACGCGTCCTCATTACCGGACTACTCAGCAATCGTTCCATTGCTTACGGCATTGCCAAAGCGATGAAGCGTGAAGGCGCATCGCTTGCATTTACTTATCAGGATGCAGAGCTACGCGGCAGAATTGAGAAGCTGGCAACTGAATTTGAGAGTGAATTATTATTTCCCTGTAATGTCGCCAGCGACAGCGAGATCACGCAGTGCTTTGAAACTTTACAAAAACATTGGGACGGCCTGGATTGCATCATTCATTCTATCGCTTTCGCGCCACGCGAAGCATTGACAGGCGATTATTTAGAGAGTGTCAACCGGGATGCTTTTCGCATCGCGCATGATATCAGCGCATACAGTTTTGCAGCACTCGCAAAAGCAGGATTACCGCTCATGGAAAACAGGAATGCCGCACTATTGACGCTCAGCTATCTTGGCGCAGTACGCGTGATGCCGAATTACAATGTCATGGGTCTGGCAAAAGCGAGTCTGGAAGCCAATGTACGTTTCATGGCTTCCAGTCTTGGTCCGAAAGGGATACGCGTCAACGCTATATCTGCTGGGCCGATCAAAACGCTTGCCGCGGCAGGCATCGGAAATTTTGGAAAACTGTTGGGATATACTGAACGCGTTTCACCGCTCCGGCGCAATGTCACCATCGAAGAAGTCGGCAACACGGCGGCTTTTTTATGTAGTGATCTGGCCAGCGGGATTACGGGTGAAATTACCTACGTTGACGCCGGCTTCAACACTGTGGCCTTCAATCTACCCGATTAATGCTAATCACATACAAAAGCATCAGGTATCAATCGGAACCTAAATTAAGTCGCATGATACCTGACAGCAACAACTTACCCCTCTCTTAATAGCTATCCCGCTTAACAATTACGTCATAACGCTGCCGCAGACCGTTCAAGTACGCTGCGGTTTCTTCCTGCGCCATCATTTGCTGCAGTTGTCTGCTGAAATTCGTGCGATTATCTTCAGCAACAGCTTTAGGTTCGATGATCTTACTGATTCGAATCAAACTATACCCACCCTCGGGATTTGCAATACCGACATACGCAGGCAGGGTGCTGGCATCGGTCTTAAAAATCTCGCGTATCGTGTCTTGATTGAGGTCTTGTGATTGCATATAAGATACCCGTTTGGATTCACTCCACTCAATCGTATCAGCCTTGCCCGATACTAGTCCGGCAAGCATCTCCTCACCGCGCTTAAGCGCCTTTTCCGCCGCCAGCTGTTTCTTAAGCCGCTCAACAATTTCGTCGCTGACAATCGACAATGATTGCGATGTTTCCTGTCTATGCTCGAGAATCCGCGCAGAGACAAATGTATTCGGCGCCACTTCAATACTGTTTGTATTATGCTTCTTCAAAATAGCATCGTCAGAAAAAATCGCCGCCAGAAGATCCGGATTCTGAAGCATGGCAGACTCAGCCGAATTTCTCGTTATCCATTCGCTTTGTTGCACTGTCAATTCAAATTTATCTGCCGCCGGTTGCAAGCTATCATTTTGTTCGTACACAGTATTACCGAAATCTTCGACAGCTTCACCAAAAATACTGCCAACCATCTCTATTTTCAAATTTTTCTCAATTTGATTCCGAACCTCTTCCAGATCAGCAGTCGTGGCTTCTTTAATTTCAGTTAACTGAATGATGTGATAACCGAAGTCAGTTTCGACAGGACCGCGAATTTCTCCCGGTTGCATGTCAAAAATGACTTCTTCGAAAGCTTTAACCATAACACCCCGTCCAAAGAAACCCAAATCTCCACCCTGACTTGCCGAACCGGGATCATCCGAATATTCTTCCGCCAGCGCAGTAAAACGTTCTGGATTCTGTTGCACTTGCTCAAGCACGTCCTCCGCTTTCTCAAGTGCTCGCTTTTTTTCTTCTTCTGCGGCCGCAGCTGAAACAGAAATCAGAATATGACTTGCCTTGCGTTCTTCCGCCTGACCGAATTCCTGCTGATGCGTCTGATAATAATTCAGTACGGCATCCTCACTGACGACTTCATTGTCAGCAAGCGCGTCAAAAGACAAAACGATATACTCGACTCGAACGCGCTCTGGCAGATAAAAATCTGCCTGATGATCATTATAGTAGGCCGCAATCTGATCCTCAGTTGGCTCTATTTCAGTGAAAAAATCTTCTGGTCGAATTTGTTTTTGCTCGATTTCCCGCTGCACTTCACTTAAATATAGAAATTTGTTCACCACATTACTTGAAACAAAATTGTTTTCACTGTAACCATCGAGTAATTGTTCCAATAGTAATTCCTGACGTTTACCTGCCTCAAAATCTAACGGGCTCAGTCCATTATTTCGTAAAAGTGTTTCATACTGCTTCTTGGAAAATTGATTGTCGACCTGAAAATCTGGTATCTGTTTTATCTCATTGACCAAATGCGAATCAAGAACGGTAAAGCCATTGCTGACAGCTTCTTTAAACAGCAAGCGCTGCTGAATCAATCGCTCCAGCACCGAATCCTTAATTTCATAACTGTCCAGCATCGCACTGTCAAAATTACCGCCAAACATGGCACGGATTCTCGATTGATGATCACGCAATGCCTGCTCAAACTCCCGACGCTTAATCTCATCGCCGTCAACAGAGGCAACATAACCTTCGCTGCCATCACTCCGATAAGACTGTACCCCCCAGAACATAAATGGCAGAACAGCCAAAAACAAAACAATCTGAACGATTCGCTTTTTACGATTGACAAAATCAAACACAGTCTAATAATCCGAAGTTAATAATCAGAACAAGGAACAGGATAAAGCTGGAAAGGATAAATCTTAGGCACAAACAACGACAATGCTAAGCAACGTGGCATTTCGTTGCATGACATCTTTTCTTCTTAGGAGCATCACTATGAAAGTTCAGTGACAAAACAATCTCACTGAAGCAAAAGATGCGACGAAATGTTGGCGGAGTGGACGGGACTCGAACCCGCGACCCCCGGCGTGACAGGCCGGTATTCTAACCAACTGAACTACCACTCCTTGCTAGCGATTAACTCGTTTGCTGCTATACTGGTGGGTGCTGACGGGATCGAACCGCCGACATTCGCCTTGTAAGGGCGACGCTCTACCAGCTGAGCTAAGCACCCAGTTTTCTAAAGCCAGCTAGTTTACTGCATTTTTAAGTGCTTTACCAGCACTAAATTTGGGAACTTTTGCTGCTTTAATTTTGATTTCCTCGCCTGTTCGTGGATTGCGGCCCGTGCGCGCAGCTCTTTTACCAACTTTAAATGTTCCAAATCCGACCAGCGTTACAGTATCGTTCTTTTTAAGTGCAGCCGTTATAGCAGAAATTGTCCCATCCAGCGCGCTACCCGCCGCAGCTTTTGAAATATTTGCAGACTTCGCAATTGCATCTATAAGTTCGGATTTGTTCATAAAATTCCCCTTTAAATTGTTGGTAATCAAATCACAAGCAGCACTGCACAAACGCACTTATATCAAGCCATCCGTACTAGGTCAAGAGGTTACACGATTCCTTAATCAAAATAAACTTTATTATGCGCGGATATTGGCAGGAAATTTTCACAGCGTGGCATACCTGAAAATAAACACTGCGATAGCGCGCAAAACTGTTGAAATTGCTTGGTACCGTTCAGATTTTTCTTGAGCTTCAGGCGTCAGTAGATTTCCGCTTTTGGTTCGCGATTCAACAGTTGTTCCACGGCCTCTCTTGCTGGCATGCCGGCATGCAGAATATTACACACTGATTCTGTAAGAGGCATACTTACATTCAATTTTCTACTCAAATGTAAAACAGCCCGCGCTGTATGAACACCTTCAGCAACATGCCCTAATTTATTTAAAATTTCCGGTAACGCCCCACCTGCTGCCAGCATCAACCCGACACGGCGATTTCTTGACAGATCTCCGGTACAAGTTAATATCAGATCACCGACTCCGGCCAGTCCCATGAACGTTTCAGCCTTACCGCCCAGTCCCAGTCCCAGACGGGTCATTTCCAATAAACCACGCGTTATCAGCGCCGCTCGCGCATTATGCCCAAACCCCAAACCGTCGGATATCCCTGCCGCAATCGTTATGACATTTTTTACAGCACCACCCGTTTCAACACCAACAACATCGTGACTGGTGTAAATGCGTAATTTAGCGCTATGCAACTGACCAGCCATTTCCTGCGCAAAAGCCGCATCATTTGAAGCCAATGTTAATGCGGTTGGTAATCCCTGCGCTACTTCCTGCGCAAAACTTGGTCCCGATATTACACCGCACGGTATATCACCAGCCAGCTCTTCCGCCACGATCTGATGCGGCAGCTTCGCAGCTTGCGATTCGAATCCTTTACATCCCCAGATAATGGGTACTTTGATGCCTGTTTTAGCTATGCTTTGCAGCGTTTCCCGCAAACCTGCCACAGGCACCACAAGAACCACCAGATCCGATGTCTCCAGTGCCTCAACCAAAGATGCCGTGAGCAACAACGACTCAGGAAGGTGAAAATCAGGGAAAAAACTTACATTAACGCGATGCGTGACCATCTCGGACAAATGCTCTGGAAATTTCGTCCACAAAGTAACACAGTGTCGTGCAGACAGATTAATCGCCAGCGCCGTACCCCATGCACCGGCGCCCAGTACGGCTATTTTCATGCGCCCCAGACCTGATTTGATCTTACATGTCCTGCTTGTCCGTCCCGGTGCCGTAATCGTACCCATCCGGGCGTATCCGAATCAAGCCACTCCATCACAACATTTTCCTGTGCCTGAAAAACAATTTCCGAACTCTCATTAGCTGATTGATAAATATCCGCCAACGGGACAATCACAACAACAAAACGTTTTGTACTTAATGCACTCTGCTCGATCCACGCCAGATTGCCACTGCTGTCGCGTACTTTCGACCAACCTTCGACATTAACAATTGCTTCGACCGGCAAATTAGCACCGGCAACGAAAAGCTTGCCTGATTTTGTTGACGGTGCGTCATACATAATAGCTGCATTGTTGGCAACTGAGTAATAATCAACACCTGCACTTACATGATACGAATAGATCAAGAAAACGACACAGGCACCAAACAAGCCAAATCGCTTTGAACAACACACGCGCTTATAGTATTTGAGCAGACCAGATCTACTTACCATGCTTACCGCCAACTGCTGTTATAAGAGAATCTTGTTTTCTGGATTTTATTGTTTGGTCTCCGTCGCTCCCGACTGCGCCCGTTGCTGACTTTGATTATAAATGGCCTCAAAATTAACAGGATTCAAAATAACAGGCGGAAAGCCAGCACGAGTCACCATATCGGATATCGTCTCCCTGAGATAGGGAAACAGAATATTTGGACAACCAATACCCAGAACGGGACCAATATCGCTATCTGCTACGTTTTGAATACGAAAAATACCAGCCTGATGAGCTTCCACAAGAAACATCACTTTTTCCTTAATCTTGGCCGTTACGGTAACCACAACCTGTACTTCATAAAGCTCCTTATCAATGGTGTCGCTACGCGTATTGAGCTGTAAATTAACCTGAGGGGCGTCCCTTTCCAAAAAAATTCCGGGTGCATGCGGAATCTCCAAGGACAAATCTCTGACATAAATTTTTTCTATATTAAATGCCGGTTGCGGCTGCTGTTCACTCATTTTTCACCTTTAAATTGCCACTATACACTATAAGTAAGTATCTCAAACCTGCCGTACGCGCCTTCATCCTTCATGATACCAGCAAAGAAGCCAACTCGCCCTGATGATCAAGCCGAGCCAAGTCATCATAGCCGCCGATATGCCTATCACCGATATAGATTTGCGGCACCGTTCGCCGCCCTGTTTTGTTCATCATATCTGCACGCTGTTCCGGATCAAGATCAACACGTATCATTTCTATATCCGTTACACCTTTTGAACGCAACAGATTTTCAGCCATTTTGCAGTAAGGACAAAACCCGGTCGTGTACATAATAATTCTGACCATTTTTTATCTCTTAACGATGGGCAGGCTTGCACGCTTCCATGCGTCGATACCTCCTATCAAATTATGCACCTGCTTAAAACCATTTTTCTGCAGAACATTACTCGCATGACTCGATCTTATGCCGCTTTTATAAATGACTACGATCGGCTTATCTTTGTATTTTGTAATTTCCACCCAGCGCTCTTCCATTTTTTCAGATGGCATATGTTTTGAATTGGGCAAATGACCTGATTCGTATTCACTATCATCCCTGACGTCAAGTATCAATGCATCCTGATAGTTGATTAACTCAATTGCTTTACTAGTATCTATCTCCTTAGCACCACTTCGACTGATTGCCGGCCAGATGAGCATCGCCGCGCTGATGATTGCAGCCAGTACAAAAAAAATATTTTCGATTCTTAATAAAAAATATTGTTGAAATATAGATGTTTCTTCCATAAAACGCTATTGACCCGTTAACATTTAATATTATTTCTTGAATTTGAATTCTAACAGAAACGCTTACATAGCATGCTCAACCATCACAAATATGTGTCTCTTAAAACACACAGTCACTCTATCAAATCGATTACAGCAGTTTAAAAAACAAACAGATATGCTGCGAAAATGAATCGGATATATTAAAATACAACATTAGTTTTTGATCAAAAAGAACGCCATTTAAACAAAAATATGAAAAAAATTGTTCTTCTTCGACATGGAGAAAGCATCTGGAATAAAGAAAATCGGTTTACCGGATGGACAGACGTTGACCTAACACCCAAAGGAATCGAAGAAGCCCGGAACGCAGGAAAATTGTTGCGAGAAAATGGCTTTAGCTTTGACATAGCATTTACTTCTGTTCTAAAGCGCGCAATCAGAACATTATGGATAGCGCTGGATGAAATGGATCTCATGTGGTTGCCGATAAACAACACATGGCGTCTTAACGAACGACACTATGGCGCGCTACAAGGCTTGAATAAAGCCGAAACTGCCGCCCAATATGGTGACGATCAAGTTCTCACTTGGCGGCGAAGCTATAATACCCGACCGCCCGCACTATCTGTCGATGATGAACGCTACCCGGGCGCCGACATACGCTATAAAAATCTTAAAAGTTCGGAGTTACCGCTTACTGAATGCCTGCAAGATACAGTAATGCGATTTCTTCCATACTGGAAAGAAGTTATAGCGCCTCAGGTACTTGCAGACAAGAATATCATTATCGCAGCACATGGCAACTCACTGCGCGCGCTAGTTAAATACCTTGACAATATTTCTGATACTGATATTCTCAATTGCAACATCCCTACTGGTGTGCCGCTGGTTTATGAATTAGATGAAGAGCTTAGTCCAATCCAAAGTTATTATCTTGGTGACCAAACGGAAATTCAGGATGCCATGAAAAAAGTCGCTGGCCAAGGCAAATCGAGTGGATAGTTTTATGATTAAATCATAAGCCCAATACCTTTAAGGGAAGACCTATTGCTTGCCAGAAAAATTAATCAAAAAAACATTTGATTTTATTTAAATTAATTTCAGCATCATCCTGATTGAGATTCATTCAAAACGTCACAAGCCGATTACATCATCACTGCTCCCGGGCTTGCATGCTGCTTGGTTGTCTATTGTTATTCCTCAGTGCGCCAGCCACAGCCGCCGAGAACCAGAAAAAGCTGGAAGCGTTGCGTCAGCAGATATCAACCATACAAACACAAATAGCTGCACAGGAAAAAATCAAGAAAGCTGCCGCCGACGCCCTAAAAAATGCGGAACAATCAATCAGCACCATTAATCGGAAGCTTACGGAGCTAAAATCAAATCAACAAAAACTCGACCAGGAATTAAATCAGCTCGCAATACGATACAATCAATTAAAAACCGATCTTGAATTGCAGCAGCATCAATTAAATGTATTGCTTTATCAACAATACACCGGTAAAGAGCAAAACTACTTGCGCGCGCTTCTGAATCAACAAGATCCAGAGCAAGCGATGCGGAAAATGTATTATTACCGACAATTATCACTGGCGCGTTCTACCAGCATAAATTTATTACAAAGCACACTGAACCAGTTGAACGCATTAACTCAGGATATACTCGAAAAAAGAAAGACGATTGAGGCGCTAAAAACTGAATATACCAATCAAAGTAATAAGCTGACGCAAGAAAAATCTAGACACAAAACGATTTTCGATCAAGCTTCTCAGGAAATCACACGCCAACACCATGAAGTTAACAAATTGACACAAGATGAGAAACGCATATCCCATCTCGTTTCAGAAATCAACAAACTGCTCACACAAGAAAGTTCCAATGCAGTTTACAATAATCGACTTCCCGCCTCAACCGGTGATCAAATCAATTTCAAGTCGCTTAAAGGTAAGCTTAGTTTGCCGGTGCGCGGCAAACTGGTGAACCGTTTCGGCACCCAGCGATCCGGAAAACTGACGTGGCGAGGATTATTTATCAGCGCATCCAGTGGCAGTAATGTCAAATCCATTGCACATGGGCGGGTAGTATTCGCTGACTGGCTGCGTGGATTCGGCAATTTAATGATTATTGAGCATACTCAAGGTTATATGAGTTTATATGGCAATAACGAGGCATTACTCAAAGGAGTGGGCGACATGGTGCATAGCGGCGATACAATCGCAACGGTTGGCAATAGCGGTGGCAATCCGGATACGGGCCTCTACTTCGAACTAAGATACCAAGGCAAAGCATTTGATCCACTGAGTTGGATAACAATAGAATAAAAAAACTTAAATCACTTCAACATGTCTTACTGACTGTTTATCAGAATGCATTCAGAATCAATTAACAGGACTTTCGGTTTTTTTTTAATGTATGATCGACGGAATTCGTGTTATACATTAATGTTCGACCAGATCATACTTGCTTGAATCAAATCTGGATGATTTTAGAATATTCAAAATTTAAAAGTTAGTTAGTGCGGAGACAGCATCATGAGTAACATAATCAAAAAAGCAGGTTTCGTTTTAGTTGGCGCAATCACAGGCGTGATGCTCAGCCTGAATTTTTCCGCCATTGCAAAAAGAGACGCCGTAGAAGCCATTCATCCACTTCCAATTGAAGAACTCCGCACATTTGCTCAAGTATTCGGACGCATAAAAAGCGATTATGTCGAGTCGGTAGAAGACAAAAAACTTATCACGGAAGCTATCAATGGCATGCTGGTTGGCCTGGATCCGCATTCTTCATACCTCGACAAGGATGAATATAAGGAACTTCAGATCGGCACACATGGCGAGTTCGGCGGCTTAGGCATACAGGTGACCATGGAAGACGGACTGGTCAAAGTTATTTCTCCGATTGAGGATACACCGGCATTCCGCGCTGGCATTCAAACCGGCGATCTGATCATCAAGCTCGATGATACCGCGGTTAAAGGTATGTCTCTGAATGAAGCAATAAAACTCATGCGCGGAAAACCTAAAACACCGATCTCGATTACCATTATCAGAGAGGGCGAAACCGAGCCACTGGTGTTCACACTAATGCGCGACATCATCAAAATCCAGAGTGTCAAATCCAAGTTGATCGAGCCTGGATATGCTTATATCCGTATCACTCAATTCCAGGAACACACCGGGGAAAATCTGGCAAAAGCCATTAGAACACTTTTTGCGGAAAGTACAGAACCAATGAAAGGTCTGATACTGGATTTACGCAACGATCCCGGCGGCTTACTCAATGGTGCAGTTGCTGTCTCCGCTGCCTTTCTACCTGAAAATGCACTGGTCGTGTATACCGAAGGGCGCGCCGTCGATGCCAAAATGAGATTGCACGCCAATCCTGAATATTACCTGCGCGGACATGGCAGAGACTATATGCAGGATTTACCATCGGGTGTAAAAACAGTGCCTATGATTACATTAGTGAATGGCGGATCGGCTTCCGCTTCAGAGATTGTAGCCGGTGCCTTGCAGGATCATAAACGGTCTATTGTCATGGGCACACAGACCTTTGGCAAAGGTTCCGTGCAAACTGTTCTGCCATTAGGCAACGAAACCGCAATCAAGCTGACTACAGCCTTATACTATACGCCAAATGGCCATTCCATACAGGCCACGGGCATTACCCCCGATGTTCTCGACGAATCCGCCAGCGATGAACAACGACTGCGTGAATCCGATCTGAATCGCCATATAACCAATGGTCAAAAAGATCAAAAGCAAAGTGCGCGCGAGAAAAAGAAACAGGAATCAACAATCAATGACGATAACGCACAGGAAAAGAACAAGAAGAACGCTGCACCGATTGAATTTGGCTCCGAAGACGATCAATTGCTGATCCAGGCAATAAATTATTTCAAGGGCATCTCTTCATCATCCGAAAAGAAGAGCGATCAATCCGAAAGCTAATGGCAATGGATTTAGTTGAATCAAAATACCAGCGATACCGATAACACTGCTAGTATCCGAAGCGGTTGCAACCTGAGTGATGAGCAACTGCTTCGGTATAGCAGGCATATACTACTGCCTGAAATCGATATATCAGGCCAGAAGACACTGCTTCAATCACATGTACTAATTATCGGTGCAGGCGGACTGGGATCTTCGGCAGCACTTTATCTGGCGGCAAGTGGCATCGGGAAACTGACTATCTGTGACGGCGACAAAGTCGATCTGACAAATCTCCAACGACAGGTTCTACATCCAACAACAGCTGTTGGCTTGTCCAAGGCACTGTCAGCAAAACGCACATTAACCACAATCAATCCGGAAATCAGCATCGTTCCTATTCCTGAATTTGTTGGCGAAACTGAACTCCAGCAACTTGTTCGCGAAGCCGATGCGGTTGTTGATGGCAGCGATAATTTCATCACGCGATATCAAGTCAACAAAGCCTGTGTGCAGCACCACAAGCCGCTGATTTCAGGCGCCGCCATTCGCTTTGAAGCACAAATATCTGTTTTCGATTTAAGACATTCCGATAGTCCCTGTTATCATTGTCTTTATCCGGAAACGGGAGAATCCGTTGAAACGCCCTGTTCAGTGATGGGTGTTTTTGCACCCCTGGTTGGCATTATTGGCAGCATGCAAGCAGCTGAAGTACTTAAAATACTGCTTAACCTTGGCGAAACGCTCAACGGCAGATTACAGTCTTTAAATAGTCTGACTATGAACTGGCGCACGACTCGACTGCATCAGGATCCGACGTGTCCAATATGCCGATCGACCGAATAAGCTTTTTACGATTTATGACATACACTACCTACCGGTTTATCTCACACCATTGATCAGTGCCGCGTGGTTTTTGCAGCAAGAAAATTCCCCATGCCAGATATCCGTTTTTTCCGCCATCTACCCAGTACTTTAGCCCTTTTTTCATACGGTCAATATAAGCCGGATCCACATTCTCAGTGAGTTCATCGGCCTTCTTCTCGGTTTCTTCAAGTACACGCTGATAATGATTGATCAATTGATACGTCAGGTCATCAAATTGCACCACATCGAAACCAGTTTGCACAGCCGTCTGACGGTAAAAATCCGGCGACCCCAGTGAGCTTAAATGAATACGGTCATAAATCGGTTGCAATACGCCCTGGGGACAATCATTTGCCTGCATTGGATCGGTAAAAACAAAATATCCACCAGGTTTTAGTACACGAAATGCTTCCGCTAGCACATGCTCACGTCTGTCACTATGCAAGATAGCATCCTGCGACCAGACAACGTCAAAACCACTATCGTGTCCAGCTGTTTCAAAAGGCAAGTTCTCAAAACTGCCATCAATAACCTGAATTTTCTCAGATAACCCGGCAACAGCATTCAAGGCGCGCGCACGTTGATTTTCAACCTCACTCAGATTTATCGCGCTGACAAACACATTGTAATTTTCTACCAGATAGCGCGCAGAACCACAATACCCCGAGCCGAGATCCAATAGGGTTGATGCAGCATCAAGCTTGGGTAGGCATTCAGCCATCGCTCGTATCGTTCTCTGACTCGCCGTCGTTATCGACTCGTTACTACTCCGGTACAAACCGATGTGAATATCCTCGCCGCCCCATATCGTACTGTAAAAGTAGTCCGCATCTTCACTATTGTAGTATTCCCGCGCTGTTTCAACAGCAGTCGGCCGTCTGATTTCCGTGCGCCTGTCTTTTTCTGAAGACTGATAGGCTTTCTCAGCAATATGAATAAAAAAATCAGGCTCACTATCCCGATAGGTCTGCTGAAAATCACCAAAAGTCTCTATATGCTGAAAACCAACCTCACGCATCAAACGTGTTGTATAGCTCTTCCTCAGGGGATACATATTCAGGAAAAAAGATTCGCCGTCTAAAAAACGGTATTCAAATCTTGCCAAACCTGTATCAACATGCGCCGGTTTAACAGAAACATCTGTACCACAATAATAATATGCATGATTGCTGGAAAAACCATTGTCCAGCAAAGCATCGTAATTACGCTGATCCAATATTAATACGCCGTTATGGCGCAAAGCGGCATAAAACTCGGCCAGTGCTTTGCGGCGATCGTTCTCATTGAACAAATGCGTGAACGAATTACCAAGGCAAATAATGGCATCAAATTTCTGATGCACATCGCGGTTCAGCCAACGCCAATCTGCCTGGACTGTCCGCAAAATGTGTCCACGGGTGCGGGCATTGGTAAATGCTTTGGATAACATTTCCGCACTACCATCAGCGCTGACCACTTCAAACCCTGCTTCAAGCAAGCGCACAGAATGAAAACCGGTCCCCGTTGCAACATCAAGTACCTGTCGGCATCCACGCTCTTTAAGTTTATCGATAAAAAATGAACCTTCAGATTTTATACGCGCATTCCAGTCGATTAATGAATCCCACTTTTGCACAAAGGCATGCACATATTCTGCACGGTATTGATCTGTTTTTCGTACTGATACAGGATCACTTCCATAATCCTGTCTTGCTTTTTTAGATGTATGAACCATATGATTCTCCGTGAGTATTCGTGTGGTTTAAAAAATTGCTGCAATGATCGCGATCAAAACAACACACTATAGACACCGGAAAAAATCCAGAATCAAAAACAATAACGCATGGTCTGGTGACGATGATATAGACCTGTTCAAGCAAAACAAGCTAGAATTGATAATTTCAGGCAGCTTTATACATGCAAATCTGGCGAAGCAGGTCTTCACCACATCATAAGACACCCATTGCGCTCACAATAGGCAATTTCGACGGCGTACATTTAGGTCACCAAGCTATACTTGCCCGACTGAAGTCTGCTTCAGACCATCTCGGAATCGCCACATGCGTGATGACATTTGAACCGCATCCGCGCGAATTTTTTGCGCCAGACCAAGCACCAACGCGACTGACCAGTTTGCGTGAAAAACTCATACAACTGGCCGCATCACGCATTGATTATGTCAGAGTATACCGCTTCAACTATGATTTCGCAAAAATCAGCCCGGAATTTTTTGTTTCCAAAATACTTCAAGAAAATCACACCGTGCAATGGTTGCTCATTGGCGATGATTTCCGGTTTGGCGCACGGCGTGCGGGCGACTTTGCTTTATTGCAGGAATTATCCAGAAAATTAAATTTTGAAGTTGAAAAAATGCCGAGTATACGAATTGACGGCGAACGCGTATCCAGCACACGCATCCGGGAAGCATTGGAGGCAGGGGATTTGCCAACCGCACAACGCTTTCTAGGCAGACCCTACAGCATGAGCGGCCGTGTAATACATGGCGACAAACTCGGCGCGAAACTGGGCTTCCCAACGGCCAACATTCAACTCCGGCTCAACCGCCCGCCACTGTCGGGTATCTTTGCAGTCAGAGTGCGCGGCGCGAATAAAACATCGCCGCTTGAGGTCATCGACGGCGTCGCCAGTTTGGGCGCGCGGCCTACGATACACGACAATGGTCAACCGACACTGGAAGTCCATTTGTTTGATTTTGACCAGACTATCTATGGCGCCCACCTTCAGGTTGACTTTATTCACAAGTTGCGCGATGAGGAAAAATATCCGGACATCAGTACACTCGTAGCGCAAATCAGAAAGGATGTCTTTGCAGCGCGAAAACTCCTGCAGTCACAAGCCTGCTGTATCTGAAATGACACGATAAGTCCAAACGCCATTTAGCGCCCGCGAAAAATTCGTATATCATTACGAATCTTGCTTATAAGTCGCTTACTTGTCAAACAGCAACGGATAGAAACCGGTTTTAAACGCTTTCAAACACTTTTCATGACAGATTATAAAAAAACACTCAATTTACTTGATACACCTTTTCCCATGCGCGGTAATCTTGCTCAGCGCGAGCCCGGCATGCTGGAATCCTGGCAGCATAAACAGCTTTACAGGAAAATACGCGCAATCAGTAAAGGTCGTCCGAAATTCACTCTGCACGATGGTCCACCCTATGCTAACGGCGATATTCATATTGGACACGCCGTCAATAAAATCCTGAAAGATATTATTATCAAAAGCAAAACATTGGCAGGATTTGATGCGCCGTATATACCCGGCTGGGACTGTCATGGTCTGCCGATTGAGCATCAGATTGAAAAAAAACACGGCAAACAATTACCGGCCGACAAAGTACGTGAGTTATGCCGCCAATTTGCAAGCGAACAAGTCGCACGGCAGAAAGCCGATTTCATTCGCCTCGGTGTACTTGGCGACTGGGAGCATGCCTACCTGACAATGAATTTCAATACCGAAGCAGGCATTATTCGTGCGCTGAGCAAGATCTATCGTAATGGCTATCTGTATCAGGGACAGAAACCGGTCAACTGGTGCACCGATTGCGGCTCGGCGCTTGCAGAGGCGGAAGTGGAATACGAAGACAAAATCTCTCCCGCGATTGATGTCGGTTTTGAAGTTGCAGACACGAACCAACTTGCAGCGTTTGGTGAAAATATCGCCGAAATTCCTGCTGATACTCCTGTTATGGCAGTTATCTGGACAACAACACCATGGACATTACCCGCTAATCAGGCTGTCTGCGTGCACCCCGATTTCGACTATGTGCTTATCCAGACCGAACAAGGCCTGCTCATTCTTGCGGCAGAACTGGCGCAGATCTGCCTCGAACGATACGGATTGCAGGGAAAAACGCTGGGATGCTGCAAAGGAATTGCCTTGGAACACCTGTCGCTGAGACACCCTTTTGAGGATCGTGTTGTCAAAATCATTTGCGGCAAACACGTCACACTGGAAGCGGGTACAGGTCTGGTGCATACTGCACCCGCTCATGGTCTGGACGACTACTTTGTCGGTCAACAGTATGATCTGCCCAGCGAGAGCCCTGTCGATGGCAACGGCAGATTCATTGCCGACAAACCGCTGGTCGGCAGTCTGTCTGTCTGGAAAGCCAATGATGTCGTGATCGAAACACTGAAAAACAATCACCACCTGCTCTGCTGCAAAAAAATCGAGCACAGCTATCCGCACTGCTGGCGACATAAAACACCGATTATTTTCCGCTCAACACCACAATGGTTTATCGGTATGAATCTTCAGCAAAATCCAGACAGATCAGAATCGCCAGGAACCTTGCGTGATCTTGCCATGCAGGCAGTTGATGCGACCCGGTTCTTTCCGGCATGGGGACGTGCACGCCTGGAGGCGATGATTAAGAACCGGCCCGACTGGTGTATATCGCGCCAGCGCAACTGGGGTGTTCCCATGGCGATTTTTGTACACAAAGAAACACAGAAGCCGCACCCGCGCACGCTGGAGCTTTTTGAACAGATCGCACAACGTGTCGAACAGCAAGGCATAGAAGCTTGGTTCTCACTTGATGCCGCAGAATTACTGGGCGATGACGCGAAGGACTATCAGAAACTCACCGATACCCTGGATGTCTGGTTCGATTCAGGCACAACGCACGATACAGTGGTCAAGCCCAACGATGCACTGAATCATCCGGCTGACCTTTATCTGGAAGGCTCTGATCAGCATCGTGGATGGTTTCAATCCTCGTTGCTCACCGGTTGCGCCATTAATGGCTGTGCGCCGTATCACGCATTACTCACACACGGTTTTGTTGTCGATGGCAATGGCCATAAAATGAGCAAATCGAAAGGCAATGTCATCGCACCGCAGAAGGTCATGGATACCTACGGCGCCGACATTCTCCGGTTATGGGTTGCTTCGACCGATTATTCAGGCGAACTCTCAATCTCCGATGAAATACTCAAACGTGTGGTTGAAAGTTATCGGCGTATTCGAAATACACTTCGCTTTCTACTCGCCAATCTGGCCGATTTTGATGCTGAGAAAGATATGCTGCCGGTCGAAAACTGGCTGGAAATAGACCGTTATATGCTGGCCTTCACAGCGGCCTTTCAACAGGATCTGACACAAGTCTTTGCACAGTACGAATTTCATCAGGCCGTTCACAGACTGCATAATTTCTGCTCGGAAGACCTGGGCGGTTTTTATCTGGATATTCTCAAAGACCGTCTATACACCGCCGCTACCCGGGGTCAGCCGCGCCGCGCCGCCCAGAGCACGCTTCACCATGTCACGCATAGTCTGGTGCGTCTGTTTGCGCCCATACTCAGCTTCACGGCAGATGAAGCTTGGGAACACCTCACCCGACAACCTGAAGACAGCGTGCTGCTGCACACCTGGCACCAATTTCCGGAACAGTCCGATTCGCAACAGTTACTCGAGCGGTGGACCAAGATCCGCGCACTGCGCGCGCAAGTGCTCAAGAAACTGGAAGAATCCCGGACAAAAGGAGAAATCGGCTCATCCCTGGCCGCAACCGTTGAAATACGGAGCGAAGCAGCTGACTTCTCATTATTGAATTCGCTCGGTGATGATTTGAAATTCGTACTGATCACGTCTGAAACCCGGTTACTGCAAACTGACAATCTGTCGGGGATTGAAGTGATTGTCACGCCGAGCAGACAGCAGAAATGTGAGCGTTGCTGGCATTACCGGATTGATGTCGGCAGTAACGCAGAACACTCGACGCTCTGCAATCGTTGCATTGACAATCTTTATGGCGACGGTGAACATCGCGAATTTGCCTGACGCCAGAAAGTCGCAGTAATGACAAAATCAGCAGCTTAAAATTAGCACTTTAAAACAAACATCGGAATACGCATTCATGAAATTACACTATTCGCTGGGCATTGCCTTGATCGTGCTAATCGTTGATCTGGCGACCAAGTATTGGATCGAGTCGATATTAAGCTACGGACAGCATATTCCGATCACCGGATTTTTCAATCTCGTGCTTACTTATAATACTGGCGCAGCATTCAGCTTTTTAAGCGAAGCATCGGGCTGGCAGCGCTGGTTTTTAAGCGCTATCGCAGCTACCGCGTCAATCGTCATCATTTATCTGCTGCATAAATACCGGATAGAAACGTTATTCTGTCTTTCACTCAGCTTGATCCTCGGTGGCGCGCTTGGAAATTTATGGGATCGGATTACACTGGGACATGTTGTTGACTTTCTGGATTTCTATATTGGTGATTATCACTGGCCGGCTTTCAATATTGCCGATTCGGCGATTTTCATCGGCGCAGTTCTGCTTATCGTTGAAAGCTTCAACAGCACGGAGAAAAAAGATGTCGAACAGACCGTCGAGCAAAAAGAAAAAGCCGAATAAATTGCTCAAGAACGAAGTCGCATTAATCGGATTCTTTTTCTGAGTTTTTCTTCTTGGTTATCGGACTTTGCACCGTGTAACCCTTTTCCTTCATTTTGTAGCCGCCATAAGCACCGGCGCCTGCCGCTACCATCATCCAGCAGCCCGTTAGAAATGGCAGCAAAGCGCATAAAACAAATAGATTAAACAAATGCTTATTTCTCACGACACGCCTTTGTCATCAATTTCGAATGATTGTACCGTTGCTTGCATTTATCGCTCACAGATTGCCGACGAAATTCGTTTGAAAAAGGAAGTCTCCGGGTAATCAAACCATTCCTTTAATTCATCGTGGTGCGCACCGATGGTATTACCTTTTGCCATGGCGCCGGAATAGAGCAGCATCGTATAGGAGCGCGCCCGGTCATCTCCGCAATCGAATTCATAGAAAGTTTTTAACGACTGATATCCACCGCGCTGTTTCTCGCTATAACTCGATAACAGCCATACTTTTTTATAGTTCTGTCCGCTGTTACGCACAGTATCGGGATCAAAATAATGTTCAACCTTTTTGACGCCATCCGAACTCACCAACACCCACTCTGCTGAAACGATGTCACAGAAGCCCAATAAAAAAACTGCAAATACTGTTTTTTTCATAATGCTATCTACCTATCAGAAAATATTCATGTCATTCCAGACGTGAAGATTTCATGTATGAAACGTAACGCTACTGTCTATGCCAGCCCCATCCCTGCGAAACAAGCTATGAATAGCTGGTTTTCAATACAGTGCGTAAAATCAGAAACAAGCGAAATCGATGCGGCTTAATCCCCTTGATTGATCAGCGACCTGAGCACATACGGCAAAATACCGCCATGTCGGTAATAGTCAATCTCGATTGGGGTATCAATACGGCATAACAACTGAACTGTTTTTTGCGCGCTATCTTTCTTGTGTATGACAAGCGTTACATCCTGCTGCGGTTTAAGATCATCCAGCGCCAGAATATCAAATGTTTCATCGCCCCGAATGTCAAGTGATTGCGCACTATCAGCATCCTTGAATTGCAACGGCAGTACGCCCATGCCGATCAGATTGCTGCGATGAATGCGCTCATAGCTGATGGCGACAACCGCTTTGACCCCAAGCAATTGCGTTCCTTTCGCCGCCCAATCCCGACTGGAACCGGTGCCATATTCCTTGCCGGCAAACACGATCGTAGGAATACCCTGCTGCTGGTAACGCATTGCAGCGTCGTAAATACTCATCTGCTCTCCTGGCTGTTCTCCAGCCTGATAGAACGTAACGCCGCCTTCGCTGCCCGGCACCATCAGATTTTTGATGCGCACATTGGCAAAAGTCCCGCGCATCATGACTTCGTGATTACCACGGCGAGCGCCGTAACTGTTAAAGTCGGCCTGTTGAACATGATTAGCCAACAGGTATTGACCAGCCGGAGAGGAATTCTTGATAGCGCCTGCCGGGCTGATATGGTCTGTCGTTACCGAGTCGCCGAATATGCCCAGCGCGTAAGCATTTCTGATCTCACCCTTGCACTCTGCTTTATCGGGTTGCAGCGAGAAATCATCAAAAAACGGCGGCTCAGCGATATAAGTCGATGCCGGCCAGTCGTAAGTCTGGCCCGTCGCGGCAGTAATACTGTTCCATAACGGATGATCTTTGGTCATATCGCTGTAGAGTCTGCGGAATGTATCTGCGTTGGTGGCAAATTTCATCAGCGCCTGAATCTCGTCACTGGTTGGCCAGATATCCTTGAGCCAGACAGGATGACCATCGCTCCCGATACCCACAGGTTCGCTTGTGAAGTCTTTCAGAACGGTACCGGCAATCGCATAAGCCACGACAAGCGGCGGCGAAGCCAGGAAATTGGCGCGAATATTGGTATGAATGCGCGCCTCGAAATTGCGATTCCCGGACAACACCGCAGCGCATATCAGATCATTCTTTACGACAGCCTCTTCAATAGGCTCGGCCAGCGGGCCCGCGTTACCGATACAGGTCGTACAACCATATCCTGCAACACTAAAACCGAGTTTCTCCAGATAAGGTAACAGCCCTGTATGGATAAGATACTCGGTCACGACTCGTGATCCCGGTGCAAGCGATGTCTTGATGTGACGTTTGACCGCAAGTCCCTTTTCAACAGCTTTCCTGGCCAGTAAACCCGCTGCAATCAGAACACCTGGATTTGATGTATTGGTACAGGACGTGATTGCAGCAATCAGAACATCCCCATGGCCAAGATCGACAACCCTGTCAAATTTATTGACCGGTATATCAAAAACATCCGGTGTGGGATGATTACTGACCATTTCAGCGATATGCCGCTCTTTCTCGACGGATTGGCCACGCCCGTCAGGGTTATCCGCATTGATACGTGTACAGACATCCTTGTCTTCATTTAGCGCATGACGTGTCGGATAGCGTCGATCGATGTCATCCAGCGACTTGCCGTAACCATTCTCAGTGGTCGGTTTACAGAAAAGCGTGCTGAAGCGATTTTTGATTTCCGCCAGGTCTATGCGATCCTGTGGTCGCTTCGGACCAGCCAGTGATGGTGAAACCGCACTTAAATCAAGTTCCAGAACATCACTATAATCGATATCGCCCTGGCGCGGAATGCCGTACATTTCCTGCGCTTGAAAATAACGCTGGAACGCTGCGATTTCCTCCTCACTTCGCCCGGTGCCTTTGAAGTATTCAATTGTCACATCATCCACCGGAAAAAATCCCATGGTTGCGCCGTATTCCGGCGCCATATTGGCAATGGTGGCGCGATCCGGTAACGTCAGGGATGCCACACCGTCACCAAAAAATTCCACAAACTTGCCGACCACATTGGCGCCCCGCAGCATTTCAGTAATCGTGAGCACCAGATCCGTTGCCGTTACACCCTCACGCAGATGTCCGGTTAAATTCACGCCGACTACATCGGGGGTCAGAAAATAAACCGGCTGCCCAAGCATACCGGCTTCCGCTTCGATACCACCGACTCCCCATCCGACAACCCCTATGCCATTGATCATAGTGGTATGCGAATCAGTACCCACCAATGTATCCGGATAAACGACTCCGTTATTCTGGTGCACACCTCGCGCAAGATGCTCGAGGTTAACCTGGTGCACAATACCGATTCCTGGCGGGATGACCTTGAATGTATCAAATGCCTGCATGCCCCATTTGATAAACTGATAACGTTCGCGATTACGTTCAAACTCGATTTCCATATTCAGTTTGAGTGCATCCGGATTACCATAGTGGTCAACCTGTATCGAATGATCGACAACCAGATCGACGGGTACAAGGGGCTCGATGCGTTCAGGATTTTTGTTCAGTCTTTTTGCGGCGCTGCGCATTGCGGCCAAATCGACCAGCAGCGGCACACCGGTAAAATCCTGCAAAACAATACGCGAAACAATAAAAGGAATTTCATGAATTCTCGCGGCATTCGGCATCCAGTTCGCCAGCTGCCTGACATGCATTTCTGTTATTTTCTTGCCATCAAAATTTCTCAATACTGATTCAAGAATGATTCGAATAGAAACAGGCAGGCGCGAAATCTTTCCAACACCATTTTTCTCCAGCGCCGGTAATGAATAAAAAGACACCGTCTTTTCACCGGTAATTGTCAGGTCTTGCTTGCTGTTAAACAGATTATGCGTCATGATATATTCCTAAAAAAGCGCATGGCAGAAAGCGACTCAGAAACCGCTATTCCAACCCGTGGTCCACGGCGCGACTTCCCGTTCACTAATCAGGCGATGTCTGCTGATTTTAACATTATCAAAATCAGCCTGCTCCAAAGCACTGATCTGGTATGCGCCCGATGCAACATTAATTTTGAGCTGTCCTTCCGCAACGGAGACAATCCTGCTGCCGTCCTTGTTCATGCGGATACTGAAACGCGTACCGGCATCCTCAATCAGCGCTTCGCCAACTTTTATTCTGATTTGTTCCATGGCGTTCCTGCTGATATTGAAATAGACATTTCCCTTGAATAATTCCATGAATAGCGGCTGACGGTCTGTGATCGCGATGGAACTGCCGGTATCTAAAGCAATTTCAATATGCGGCGTCACTGCAACAGTCAGATATTCATCTGCTTTGGTTTCGTGAAAACGGACACTTT
>JADZAR010000136.1 GCA_020852475.1 Nitrosomonas sp. | reverse complement strand
TTTGTCTTATTCGACAGACTCCTGGATAATTATTACCCTATTTTGACCATCTAATGGAGACCTTTGCACGGCGTTATGAGCGGTACGAGAATAAGGCAAAAATTTGCGAGAAAGCGGAGTTTACACGGGGTAAATGAGCATTTTTCGCAAATTTTTAACGCAATTATCGTGCCGCGTAGTAGCCGTGCAAAGGTCTCTAATGGTTTTACTTAGCTTAAATTCATGGTTACCCCAATATTCATGGTGCATGGATTTGTTTACACTGCTTTCCATGATGAATTTAATTATAGGGGTATCTATAATGAAAACCGGAACAGCTCAAAATCTTACTGCTTTATCCTTACTTGCTTTTGTTTTAATCGCTTTACCCGTTCAGGCTTTAGCAGCGGATCATGACGCAGTTCTTGATGCCGTGGCGCTAAATGATCGAAATGGCGGCGACCACACTGCACAGGCGCAATACTACAAGCATCAAGCCGATGTGTTGCAGACCAAAATCGAAGATCAGATCAATGCGCTCAGACACAAACCAAGATCCAGTTTCCTCGGAAGAAATGGCCAACATATCAAAAAACATGTGGAATTTAAGATCCATCAATATGAAATGGCTATCGCAGACAATCTGAAAAAAGCTGAATACCACCAGAAAATGGCTGCTGGACAATCAATACGACCCGCTTCAGTTCATTCTGGCAGAACGAAAAGTTAAGAAACAAGCCGAGCAACACCAAAGAAACACCAAAGAAACACCAAAACCTTACCTGAAACGCCAAAACAAAAAAGCCCACCTTGGTGGGCTTTTTTGCGCAGGTATCCGTAGTCTCCAGCATGCCGGCAATTACTCGCGGGATACGTTTTTCAGCGCTTGAGCATTAATCTGCTGCTTTCTGATTCTCGATTAATGTGCCGCCAATCCGGCCATTTACATCGACCCACATATGCGGCAGGCCAAGCTCAAGCAACCAATCCGGACCGCGCTCTTCCATTAGCATACCGATGGTCGATGCACTGCCGGCCACGACACAGTAATCACTCACAACACTAACCGCCGCCATCGTGCTCACCGGCCACCCAGTTTTCGGATTGAGCACATGACCGTATCGAACATCATTGACAATGATGCAACGCTCATAATCGCCGCTGCTGGCAAGCGCACCGGTATAAAGCAATAATGTTTCGAGGACTCCATCTGGCTGACGAGGGTGGCGCACCGCTACTCGCCAGGGGCTGCCGTCAGGATGCGGCCCGATCGCTTTAATATCACCACCCAGGTTGACGATGCCATGCACAATTCCGGCTTCCCGGCACAGCGCAGCGGCGCGGTCGACTGCGTATTCTTTGACGATGCCGCCAAAATCAATTTCCATCCCCGGCAGATCGAATGATAAAACGGGGCGTACCCACTTGACATGATGCCAGCCGATTTTTTCTCGTGCGCATTCAATCGTCTGGCTTTCCGGCAGCTTGCCGGATTTAAAATCCCACGCCCTGCGCAGCACGCCGGAGGTAATGTCAAACAGGCCATCGCTTTGTTGATAACAGGTATCGGCATAATCCAGCAGGCCGGCTGTTTCTTCATCGACAGACACAGCGCCACCAGTTGCAGCGACACGATTGATCGCGGATAAAAAACTGTCTTCGCGATAACGGGAATAGCGCGATTCCAGACGCCGCACGTCACTCATTGCGATTTCCGCTGCTGCCGCGCCTTTTCCCGCATTGCGTGCATACAACTGGATTGTGCACGGCGAACCCATGGCTTTGAAATCGAAGTGATAATAGCGTAAGCGCGCCGTCACAGTCAGAACGTATAGCTCCACGACGCAGCCAATGCGCCTTTTGGACTTAATTGAAATCCAGTGACATCGGTATGCACCGGTTGCAACCATTCAAAACCCAGGTGATTTCCGGCAAACCGGCCGCCCGGAATGTTGACATTCACACCCACACCAATATTCCAGAATTCACCGCCATAGTTTTTCGGAAAATCCATCGGGCCGATACGTGCGTTAAACGTATTGAAATCGCCATGAATACGATCTTGTACGGTGTAAACACCGCGCACCGTAGCACTTAGCCAACGCGACAGGTCAATTCCGCCCCAGGTAGTCGCCTGAAAAGCATCCCCCAGACGATAGCCTGAGTCGTTCTGTTTTTCCATGCGTTTAGTGCCGCTCACCTGCGCGCCCCAAGACCAGCGATCATGCTCACCGGTATACGTCAGGCTCGGCACGAAGTCCCAGGTGCCGCTGCCCAACTGCATGCCAAAATGAATCGCGCCGCCATCTATCTGAAAAATGCGGCGCAATTCTATATCCGTCTTGCCGGAAGGTGCGCTCAATCCAAGGCTGGCGTGCAGACGATGTCCGCGTTTTTGATAGAGCTTGAGCAATGCGGCCATCAGCGTGTCACCGATAACGCCGGTCGAGTGTCCGGCAATGCCGGTATGTTCGTGTACCCCCAGCACCCGCGGGGGCCTGCCGTCGAGCTCGCGAAGATTCATATCCATGTCCATGAAGGTGGGCATGACCATCAGATTCAACCAGCGTGTCGGCGCATACATCAGGTCAAGCATGTGCATGCGCATATTCATATACGTTGGCGTAAACCGGCATAAAATTTCATCACTGCACCCCTGGTCGACAACCGTCTGATCGCTGACTGCACGTGCGCCATGGTGCATTCTGCCATCCTGGCGGCTATACATAAAACGGTAGCCCACCATAAACTGGCCCGGTTTATCCAGCATATGCGCGTACATCAGCCCTGCAGGCTGGTTGTGGCGATGATGATCTGAACTGCCATCATCTTTTGTATGACTGCGGTGGTGGCCATGCAGCGTTATACCTAGTGGATTTGAGGGCGACATCGATTCCAGATTGAGCTTCAACGCCGCATTGGCGACATAATAATCAAAATCGGCAAAACCGTTGCCGCCGCCCCCGCCCAGCTTAAATCCGCTGGCGCGGGTGTAATATTCAAATCCGGCTTCGAGTGCGATACCTTTGGCGAATTGCCTGCTTAGCGTGAAACCACCACTGAGTGCACCGAATCCGGCAAGCCGGTGATCGCTGGAAAAATTACCCGGTAATTGTCCAGGATCAAACGCAACGGTTTTGGGTTCAACGAGAAGTGTTGCTTCATTAACCGGATTTCCCGCGCCGTCGACCAGATTGAAATTTGCATCGCGAAAATACTCAGTAGCCGGATTCAGCGAGTCCACCCAGACTTCACGTCCGAGACTATCGAATGCCTGCCGGGAAAAATTTTGCTGGGAAATCAGATAGGGATTATAAAAACTGGCCGAATCCTGCGAATAATAACGGATCCTCGGCGTGAACATCCAGCCGAACGGTAGCGGTTGCACCCAGCTGGCGTCAAAAGTATGCGTTTTAATGCCCCAGTCATCGGCAGTAAACTTGTAATCCAGATGCAAGGCGGCATCGAGCAGATTGATATGCTGAATATATTTGGTATTAAACGCAAACTGATTCCGCTGGCCGGGGCGCTGCTCGAGCAAAGCGCGTACATCACCCGGCACGGGCGTCGTTTGACCGTTATTCAGAATGTCAGGATCGACAAAAATAACCGTCATCGCTTTATAAGGATTTTCCAGAAACCCCTGGCTGTGTGTATAGCCGAAATTCGCATCAACCAGCGCCTGTTTGTTGAGCACTTGCGTCAGCCCCAGATTGGCTGACCAGTCCTGTCGCTCGCCATGCAGTATTTCGGAGCCACCGCGTCTTTCGATCTGTCTGGTGAAAGCGGTTTTAGTCAGATAAGGCGAAGCGTCGTGATCCAGTATCGCGCTGATATTGCTGCTGGTGTATCCTGCGCCGAACTTGACGGTGGTCAGTTTCTGGTTAAAGTCGAGCCGGCCGCCCAGATTGCCGAAGCTGGAGCGGTAATCGTTCTCCAGTGAAAATCCGGCGCTGGCGTTGATCGCCGCTTCATCCCATTCATATCCCAAGCCAAAATTAGCCTGATGTCGCGTTTCCGGAGACGCTGAAGCAAGCACCAATACGGATCGTGTGTCTTGTGCCAGCACCCCCTCTGAATTTTTGCGCAGCGGATTTAAATCGCGATCGAGCAACAGTCCTCTGGGAAATATCAGCGGTGATGCGCCAACCACAGTCGTACCTGAAGGTGTATTTGCTCGAATCAATTGATAAGGATTAGCCGCCAGTGGTGATGTTGTAATCGGCGTTGCGCCCGACCAGGTGTCCTGTGTGTAATTAAACGAAAATTTGGCGCGATCGGTCAGTGGAAAAAGTCCGTTGCCATGCAAAACATCCGCACGAATAGGATCAAAATTGTTCGGCGCGCCAAAAAGATTGCGCGTGCCCTCCTGATACCGGCTGAACTGAAAATTGATACGCCCCCCATCATCTGCTGCTTGCGCGGATGACAGCATCAATCCTGGCAAAACAATAGCTGCCGATGTTAAGGCTTTCAGCGCCTTACTCGCGGTATCCACGGGCTGCGACAATCGGGTTTGTGTCCTGGAGTGCCGGTGTTGCGGGGAATTTAAGCGTACGACAGAAACCCTGCCCTGCAGTGGCTTTTCTTGCTTAAGTCCCATCTGAAGGGATCAGATCAGTAGCAGCCGCAACCACCGCCGCCATCTGCGGAATGCGTACTGGCAGCCGCTTCCCGGCTGAAATAGTTATGGAGTTGAATATGATGTTGCAACGGATTAGGTTCAATGGCCATCTGCGGTTTGGCCAGATAACCGCGCTCCCATGCCGCGACACTGGCACAGGCCGATAGTGTCAACAGCGCGATTCCTGTCAGGCCAAGGATAAATAAACGTTTTAATCTCATGATTATATCACTGGAATCAGTCAGGATAATGGTCTAAAAGTTGTTCAACAATCAGCCGCAGTTCTTTGGTTTCGCCTTGCCGAAAACCACGATGAATATAGCGAACAATGCCCTCCCGGTCGATCAGATAAGAAGACGGCATCGCAATGACGTCAAAATCTTTCGCGCATTGCTTAGACAGATCGGCGACAATGGTAAACCCGGCCGGATAATCAGAAAGAAATTTTTCCGCATCGGCAATTTTTTCATCGAGATTGACGCCGATAACGCGCAACCCGCGCTTGCCATACTCCTGCTGCAATCCGGTCAGAAAGGGAAAAGACTGTATGCACGGCGGACACCAGGATGCCCAGAAATCAACATAAAGCACTTCACCTTTCAATGCCTGAAGACTGTCAACCGGTGCGCCGTCAAGTGCAGTCAGATTGCATGCCGGTGCAGGTCGGTCGATCAATTGCGCGGCCATGGTTGATGTTGTCAGCAACAAATAAGCCGGAAGCGTTGCAAGCAACAGAATACGAAGCAGATTTTTCATAAGGTTCTCGCAATTTTCATATCACTTGATCATAAAAAAACTGCGGCGCTATTTATTTCCTTATGGTTCGCCAAACTGGGTAATTCCAATATCAGTACCGGTATGGACATCATTGACGGTGTTGCAGTGCCACTCCAGGTCAAATGCGCGTTCTCCGGCATCCGTTTTGCTAACGATCACAAAATAAGCACCTGGTCCGCCATGCAGCGTCACAAAAGGACTGTAGTCGGCATCACCGGAAACCGTGTCGCTGATGCTCACCGCCTTGTTGCCTTTAAATATATGCGCATTGATTAAGAGTCCGGGAACGGCTGGAGAATTATCCCGTATCCGGATAATCAGATTTTCCGCTGGTCCATTGCCATCATCAAAACAGCTGACAACCGCCACGCCGGTAAATGATCTCGGATCACCAAGCACTGCACCGCCGCCGTGCGCGTGAACAAAGCCGGTATTACCGAGCAACAGGCAAGATCCGGCAACAAAACCGGAAGCATTTTTTTTCAGATAACGAAATCGCTCAAGCATGATCTTTCTCTCCTCTGTGTTTGCGCCATCGTGTGCTGCTATAT
This sequence comes from Nitrosomonas sp., assembly GCA_020852475.1. Taxonomy (GTDB): domain Bacteria; phylum Pseudomonadota; class Gammaproteobacteria; order Burkholderiales; family Nitrosomonadaceae; genus Nitrosomonas. The sequence continues at coordinate 3,305 of JADZAR010000136.1, read as the reverse complement.
GACCGCATCATAGTGAATGCTGCGGTAGATCAGAATGGCGAAGATAATGGGCCATTATCCTTTCCGACAAAACAAATGGCAATGCGACAAATTGTCGCACCTCAATAAAAAACGCCGCTATAAAACGGCGTTTTTTATCCCAAGAGAGAAAGATCTCAGCTGGTACAGCGACTTATGGCTGAGGCCACACTTGCTGACCATTGAATTTAATCGGCATATCGCGGTTGATTTGCGCGGCTGAAGGTTTCAGCTCGACTGCAACACCGGTGCCGCCGCACGATTCTGGAAGCGGATTAGCAGTCAGATCACGGTTGATCGTAAATGACGCAGGACCCGGATCGGTACCTGCCGGCACATCGAAATGCAGATCGCGATCATACTGTGTGCCTAAACCGGCGTGCGTCCATAGTTCAACCGTACCTTCGCCAAAACCGTCTACACCGGTAATTTGACAGATATCCACGATAGAAATATAAACTTTGACGCTCGTCGCGCAGGATGTTGGTTCTATGCTCGCTGCAGTCAGTCGAAATGGCACAGCCACATTCAAATTGGCTGGCATACCCGGGCCACCGCCTGCCCAGAAACCGACCACATTGCCGTTGACGGTTTTTTCATCCATGTAATCGAATGCCGCGCGATCGAAAAACAGTGCGGCATTATTGCCGTAGTTCGTCAAATAATCGGTTATCGGGCCATTATGCGCCGCACCATCCACCAATATGGTAGAACCTACGCCATCCGGAAAGACAACCGAAGTGCCAATGGTAGTTGATGTATCACTGCACGAGTGCCCGATAATCACGTGATTGATTGATCGCTGACCTTCTGTCGCGGTCGGAATATTCAACCGCGTATGCGCCGCCGCATTTTGTGCAAGACCCACCAGCAACGCGCCTGCTACCGCTCCGGAAAGTAATTTAATTTTGTTCATTTTTATAGCCCTTATTTCAATAAAATAAAACGTCGTAACTGGAAAACGGAAGTCCCTTCGATTTTCACTGCGCTACTTAGTTAAAGTATCTGGCTTTCCGAAGAGAAAAACAATGCGGCAAATTGTCGCACCTGCTTATTAAAAACGGATAACTATCCGCTTTTTCAGCGAATAGTTATCCATCCAGACAAGGAAAATCAATCAAAAAACTCGGAGAAACGATTGCCAGTCACTGGTTAAGGTAATGGCCAGACTTGTTGCCCGTTGATTTTGACCGGCATATCGCGATTGAGCTGCGCCGCCGAAGGTATGATGCGTGCGGCAATACCGTCACCGCAGTTTGCCGGCAGTGGATTATTCACCAGATCCCGCTCTATGGTAAATGTTGCCGGATGAGACCAGTTTGGTGAATCATACGGCGTTCCAATATCGGGCGCAGTCCAGAAATCAACATTGGGATCGTCCGCATTTTTGCCGTCAATGTCGGCCAGTGATGACAATTTACAGATATTCGCGATTGCCGGGACAAAGACCACTTCTGTGGCGCAGGACGCCGGCTGAATGGCCACTGCGGTGATGTTTATCGGCATTTGCGCCACCCAGTTATGCGCGGGCAGTTCGCCGTCACCCGCCCAGAATCCGATCGGATTGCCCAATGGATCGTTAATGAACTCGACCATTTCGAATACATCGCGGCTTTTAATCAACCGGATGAATGGCGCATTGACAATGTAATCGAGCGCAGATGCGCCTTCTGGCGTCTCAACCGTGGTAAAGTTGTCCGCTGAAGTCTGAATGACAGGATTGGCATTGGTATCCGGCAGAAAAAAAACATTACCGATCACGGCATTATCGCCGCAACCATGCGGAATATTTACTGCTGTCGAAGTCGTACCATGCGCCGCGGAGCTTTCCTTCGCCGTCGCAACCGTCAGGCGGGTATGCGCGGAAACATCCTGGCTTGCCAGCCCAACCAGTGAAACTGCTGCGATCGCTAACACTGCTTTCGTTGCTTTCATTTCTGTTCGTTCGATTTTTTCAATACCATTTATCATTTTATTTATTCTCCCAATCGAATATTTTCAATTTTTTCAAAATCCTGCATTTCATTATTCACACACACTGTGGCGCTAAGGCAAAAATCAGGTTTTGTATCCACGATCAACATGTAAAGTCACGGGAGGAAGCTTTGCACACATTCATGTTTAAACGATCCGAACGGCAATCAGCGGGCTATCCAATTTTACCGACGAAACCGAATTTTTTGATGAATGCATGCAACGCTTCCACGAGAAGACTTATAAATCAGCATATTAATGCCGAAAGGATCAGTCGCGACGGCAACGCTCACAGTTCACGACGCGAGAAATGAACATGCAGAACGCTTTTAAAAGTACAACGTACATTTGACACCATCGTTTCTGATCCTTTTTTAGCTTCTACCAAAAAAGCCGGAAAAACAATGTGGCAAATTGTCGCAGTCCATTTTTCGTAGTCCTGCCGTGAATGTGTAAGTATTGATATCAACCCTGTTCCGGAAACTCGAGAATCGAGATTGCATGCCACAAACATGTTGTCAATGTGAAAATCCGGGGTACGAACAAAAAGAGAGGTGGCGCAGACTGCTGTCAGATTCATCAGGATAGTGAAGCTGGTTAGTGAGCAACGCATACTGATCGATAAAATCCCGAAAAACCCGGACAGACTCTACGACACCTCCAGGGAGGAAAATACTAAAAATACAAAAAATTACCAAAACTGTGTCACACGTTTAATTCAATCATCAGTGAACAGATGCTTCCTGCTGTATCGCGATGCATCAAACTGAACGTTTATTTACTATCGCGCAAAAGGACTCACAAATCAATGTGGCATATTGCCGCACGCGACAGATCGTCACATATGATCGAACGCCGGTTAAACACCAATGAGTCAATCAGTGAAATTCCATGAAGAGATACGCCGTACGAACAATTGCAAAGCCAGATTATGGTGATAAACAAAGTGAAGCAGGGAATGTGGGGTGGAGGTGGAGGTGGAGGTGGTACAGGGCTGCTGCCGGATTTGTCAGTTTTTTCAACTTTTAGTGAGCAACTAATGAATTGAGGTAACCTGTAAAAATCCGGATATACACTGTATCACCTCCTGGGAGGAAAAGATAAAACAAGCTATATCACACGTTTAATTCGGTCATCAGTGAACAGATGCTTCCTGCTGTATTGCGATGCATCAAACTGAACGTTTTTTTAGGCTATGTCACAGTTAGTTGTTGAAACTGTCTTATTTTTCCAAGAGATGCCAGGAAACAAAGCGTTGGCGTAATATTCTGACCGAGACGATCAATCATTCTGTGCCATCCGAGATAATTTCC
>JADZAR010000135.1 GCA_020852475.1 Nitrosomonas sp. | reverse complement strand
GTACCAGGTCTTGCAATAACACATACCGGTAAGAAGTCCACAAAGCCGCAAACCTGGGTACTGCACAATTAGCGCTTCACGGAGAAAACACCATGAAAACAGAAGATTTGTTGAGAGAAATCGAATCACTCCCCGTAGAAGAACGTGCACGGGTAGCTGATTCTTTGCTCAAGAGTTTGAATCCACCGGAGTCGGAAATCGACAAAAAGTGGGCGGAAGTCGCCAGGCGGCGGTTGGACGAAGTGCAATCGGGTACGGTCAAACCCATATCAGGAGATGAAGTCTTTGAAGCGATCTGGAAACGATGCTGACGCTCATTTTAATTTCGACGGGGGCGTAACATGACGAAGATCGCAAAGAACACGGTTTGCCTTTGGTACGAACGCGATGCCGAGGCGGCGGCGCAGTTCTACGCCAGGACTTTTCCCAATTCGTCGGTCGGCGCGGTACATCGCGCACCGGGCGACTTTCCGTCGGGCAAGCAAGGTGACGTGTTGACGGTAGAATTCACCGTGATGGGCATTCCCTGCTTGGGGCTCAATGGCGGCGCTGCTTTCAATCAGACTGAAGCGTTCTCGTTCCAGGTTGCCACCGAGGATCAGGCCGAAACCGATCGTTACTGGAACGCAATCGTCGGCAATGGCGGCCAGGAGAGCGAATGCGGCTGGTGCAAAGACAAGTGGGGCGTGTCCTGGCAGATTACACCGATCGCGTTGACCAAGGCATATACGAGTCCCGATCGCTCCGCCGCCAGGCGGGCTTTCGATGCAATGATGACGATGAAAAAAATCGACATCGCCGCGATCGAGGCGGCGGTTCGTGGCTAGGCGTCTGCCGGACATAAGACCAGCAGGATGTTGAGAAACTATCTGCGTTGCCGCTGCGGCGTTAAAAGCAGGCGCAAAATGCGCATTGATCACTCATGATTTACTGTTAACCCACCAAAGGAGTAACCGCATGAAAAGCAATCCCGTTGTCTGGTTTGAAATTTATGTCGATAACATGGCGCGCGCCAAAACGTTCTACGAAGCCACCCTTGAAGTCAAGCTGGAAATCATGCCTGCGCCGACCGAGGCAATGTGCAAGGAAGCGAATATGGAAATGTGGTGCTTTCCCATGGATAAAGATAGCGCCATGACCACGCCCGGCGCAAATGGGATGCTGGTAAAAATGGATGGCTACAATCCAGGCAGCGGCGGTACATTGATCTATTTTGGCTGTGAAGACTGCGCGGCAGCGGCTGCCCGTGCCGCTGAACATGGCGGCAGTATTGTCGAGGAAAAAATGTCTATCGGTGAACATGGATTTATTGCGCTGGTGCACGATACCGAAGGCAACATGATCGGTTTGCACTCAATGCAGTAAATTTTCTGCCTATGTCCATACCCATATTCCTGTATTACGCGCAAACGGGACGACGACGGCCGCTATGACGCCTGACAAAATAGCCGCTGGCTATAATCAGATCGCCGACCGATGGGTAAGCGACGCTTTTCCCCTGGAAAACGGCATTGTCCAGCACGAGCGAGCTTTGTCCTTCGTTGACAAAAAAGGTTATGCGCTGGAAATTGGTTGCGGCGGAAATGGCAGGTTCATCGATCTGCTCCTCAGGCGTGGATTCCGTGTGGAGGGCGTCGATATCTCGGAGAAGATGCTATCTCTTGTTCGGGAAAGGCATCCAGAAGTCACTTTCTATCACGCAGACATCTGTAGCTGGAACATTCTCCGCAAATATGAATTTATTTCCGCATGGGACAGTATCTGGCACATCCCGCTCTCGTCACAAAAACAGGTTCTCGGAAAAATCATTCAAAGCCTGGAACCGCGAGGGATATTCATCTTTTCTACCGGCGGCGTGGATGCGCCGGAAGAGAAAACTGATTCGTTCATGGGGCCGGAAATGTATTACAGTGCACTGGGAATTCCTGAATTGCTAGCCGTGCTGGGAAGTCTGGGATGCATCTGCCGGCACCTTGAATACGATCAATATCCGGAAAAACATTTGTATGTTATCGCACAGAAAATGTGCTCCAGATGACTCACCCAATCATGAAAACAAACAACACGATTTTATTGACGATTCTTTTTCTATTTTATTCCGGTTTTGCAAGCGCGCAGGTGCTGGAGCCGCCTGCGATTGAAGTCACGCAGCAGCGCACGGCTGTAACAGTCACTTGGGCACCGGTTCCGGATGCGCTCGGTTATCGGCTGCTGTATGCGCCCTATCCGTATACCGGCGCGGACAGTATTCAATCGATCGATGTGGGTGATAAAACGGCTTTGTCGGCAGCGCTGTGGGATGGCGCATCGTTTTATGTTGCGGTAACGGCTTATGATGGCAGTACCAGCAGCAATTTTTCAAACATAGCGCTGTTCTTTCTGTCTGCCGCGCCAGTGCTCGATCCGGACGTCCTGCCTGTTGTCGCCGGCATGGACTGGTACAAACCACCGGTATCCGTTTCCTGGCAATGGCAATTGAACGGTGCAGTTAATCCGGATTATCCGGTTGCGTTATACGATATTGACCTGTTCGATTCTTCCGCAACGTTGATCAATTCACTCAAGGCTTCAGGTAAAAAAGTCATTTGCTATTTCTCCGCCGGTTCTTACGAGAATTTCAGAGAAGACAAAGACAGATTCGATCCCGCGGCGCTTGGCAATCTGCTGGATGGCTGGCCGGATGAGCAATGGCTGGACATCCGTTCACTGAATGTGGCTGAAATTATGACTGAAAGACTTAATCTGGCTTTGCAAAAAGGCTGTGATGGCGTGGAACCGGATAATATGGACGGCTATTTGAATGACAGTGGCTTTGAACTGACCGCTAGGGATCAGTTGGCTTTCAATAAATTTATTGCCAACGAAGCGCATAAAAGAGGCTTGTCGGTCGGGCTTAAAAACGATCTGGAACAGATCC
>JADZAR010000134.1 GCA_020852475.1 Nitrosomonas sp. | reverse complement strand
GATCGGCATACAAAGACACCAGACCGGCAAATGCATCGAGATAGAATCGGCAGAACTGGCTGAACAGTGTTGTGTTCCAGATTTTGGTGCGATTGAGCGAAATATGCGGTGACGCAAAATAATAAATGTGCGTCGGCAATTGCGTTCCAAATAAAATCAGCGACGCCTCCGACAGCGCATTCATATCAAGCGGAACAGCTTTACAGCGCCCGCCGCCATCATTGATTTCCCTCGTCACCTTTTCCGCTTCTTCCACCCCTTGATGATAAGTAATGATGACATCCGCACCACCCGCGGAAAGGAGTTTGGCGGTGGTTTCCCCAACACCTCTGGAGCCGCCGACGACCAGGGCGCGTTGCGCTGCAAATTGAGAATCGGCAACTGTCGCGCAAACCTCGGCATATGACGGCTGCTTCACGGGCGCAGGACGCAAAAATGTATCCAGCATGCCTTTCATGCCCTTCCCTTCAACATCAATTTTCAGCATCCTCACGCGTTCATCCCGGTATGTCACGGAAAAGCGGATTTCATCTTCATCACCACCGCTGCCAGCAATATCTGCATTGAAGTTCAATCGTATCCCCGCAAAAATAGAGTTCAAACCGGGGCACTTCATACCGACGATGCGCGTACACGCGATGATCTGCACCAGCTGCTGCGGTGAAACATAACGCATGAGATTGGGAAACAGCTGTTTCCCAAGAGACTGATCCAGGTAAAGCTGGCATTGTCCGGAATCGTGTGTGAGTGGAAAATCCTGATGAACGGGCGTTTCTTTCGGTGGACACGTTGGTAAAAATGCACCCGGCACCGCCCTATCATCCGTGGAAAACTTAAGTCGCAGCGAAAGAATTCTTTGATCTTCACAAACAGCGGAAATCATTGCGCTTCGCTGCTCGGGAAACAGCTCACAGCGATAATCAATACGCTGCCCCGCTCTCACCGGATTCGGAAAAGTAGCGACAAGCTCACTGAGCTGCAAGGGTACTGGACTGCCCTGTTGCAGTTCAGCGATATTAATCGCATCCCAGGTACTCAGCAGATGGTGAATACCGTGAATAACCGGATGACCGAACTGTAATCGCCGCGCATAAACAGCATCCACATGCAGCGGATTGTAATCGCCGGACAGCTCGGCGAAGGCATCACTCTGCTGTTTTGAAATCGTATAGTAGCCAGTCTCTTGCAGCACAAAAAAACTCCTTCCGAATAAATCAGATTAACCGGCGATCCAGCAATTCAATAATCGAGCTGTACTCAATGATACAACAGCCCCCGCAATGCCTGCTCCACATACCGAAAGCCAGCCGGAATCAGACTGCTCGACATGGCTGGTGGCTGGGGTTGCACATCTTTCGGCGGCAGCTCGCGAAACCCTCTGACATTAAAGCGATCCCTGTTTTTATCCAGATACTGGCAAAATCGCTGAAATCTTTTCCGGACAATTTTATCGACCCTGGTCTTGTCACGGCTCAGCAATTCAAAGTTATGCGTGACGACAACAAGCGAATCCCAGCCTTCCGCGAAACCAGTTTCCAGGCAATTTACCAACTCGGCCAGTGACAGCGCATTGATCTGCACATTCCGATATCTCCCGCGGATAGGGTCCTTAATGACCGATACGGGATATTCATAGACATGATCGACATAACGGGGCTGATGTAACCACTCACCTGCAGCGATATCGCTCACGCCTATGGGTCCCGAAAGATTGTAACTCGAGTCGAAGGTAAGATGGTTCTCGGCCACCGCATGCAGCGTGGCACGGTTCGCGCAGAAACCGCCTGCTCTGAACGCGTTGATATGACTGACACCGGCTTCACTCATGCGCTGTATTGCCCATCTGATCAACTGCGACTGCTGCTCCCGCGTGCAATGCGTCATATTAGGGATCTTCTCATTAATCGCTGGCAACAGGCGGTCGCCGACTTCATCGACCCATTCGGGATGCATGTGCAGCTGGATTTCCTGATTTTTTTCCTGCAGCAAACCAACGATCTCTTTCAGCGGCTCAATGCCGAATTTTTCGGAAAAAAGCGGTTCAACGAAAAATACAGCCGGAATATTGTATTCCTCAAGAATAGATAGTGTCCCCGGTAATGCAAAATTGCCATCCGGTGTCGGACCATAAACATACGATTTAAAATATTTCGGAAATTTGCGATCCAGATCTTCCCAGCCATCGCACCAGATTTCCGTATCCACGGTGATAAACACATTCAACATAGTATTCCGGTCCGACTAACAATTTAACAGTATATAAAGCATCGCCAATCACCTATTTGCTGTCTACCAGTACAACTGCTGGAAATAACAGGACGGGCAATGCCAGTAATAATTGCTGCGATACGCCACCGGCCATAAATGAATGCCACTGGCCTTGATCACCGGCAATCCGATGCCATCCTGTTCGGGCGAAGGTGTTGTTTTGCCCTCAATAACGCCTACAGCGACCAGTTCCCGCCCTGCGGTATACTGCTCCGGATCAAGCCGCTCAGGACTTTTGATGACAAAATAGCCTTCACTCTCGCTGTCAATATCCGGGCGTCCGTAATAATCCAATGGATAAGACATGACCTTAAGCGTACTCTGACTTTCTGCATTCTCCAGATCGATAATGACGCCGCCCCAGCGCACCATCGTATTCGTATGGCTTTCCGCATCAGCGAGCACCTGCGCGTAAGCGACATCTTTGATACGCGCATCACTGAAAACAGACGGCAAGGCAGAACAGCCGTTCAACAATAAACTGATCAGCAGAATATAAAATTTCATCGGATCCCCCCTCTCTTGTGGTTGATGCAATGTTAGCAGAAAAAAGTTTTTTTACACGATCTTATAATATGGCTTTAATGGCCGTCCGGGCTTACCTGACGTTTCCACCTTGTCGACATATCCGTAACCGCATTGTATGCTCGTAACACGATGCGCATCACTGCTGATTTAACCTGAAAAACGAATTCCTGACACACAAATCATGCGTCCCATACACGAAGTCGCCGCCACCCTCGGTCTGCAACCCGATGCACTGATGTGCTTCGGTGCGCATATGGCCAAGCTTCTGCAACACGCCCTGCCCGACAAAAGAGCACCGGAAGGCAAAATCATCCTCGTTTCAGCCATCAACCCGACCCGCAGCGGTGAAGGCAAAACCACCGTCGCCATCGGTCTGGCGCAAGGTCTTGCCCGTATCGGCAAAAAAACAGCGCTGGCGCTGCGCGAACCCTCGCTGGGTCCGGTTTTCGGCGTCAAGGGCGGCGGCGCGGGCGGCGGCCGGTGCCAGCTTGAACCGGCGAACCGCATCAACATGCATTTCACCGGTGACATGCATGCCATCGGCGCGGCGCATAATCTGCTGGCTGCGCTACTGGACAATGCGATACATTTTCGCAGCGAGCTCGATCTGGAACATCGCCAGATTTTCTGGCGCAGGGTACTGGACATCAACGACCGCGCGTTACGCCAGACAGTCATCGGACTGGGCGGCAGACTCAATGGCGTACCGCGCGAAACCGGTTTCGACATCACCGCCGCTTCGGAAATCATGGCCATTCTGTGCCTGAGCGAAGACACCGCTGACCTGAAAGCGCGGCTGGGGCGCATTCTGGTCGGCTTCAACCGCTCGGAAAAAGCGGTCACGGCGCAAAGCCTGCAAGCCACCGGCGCAATGGCGGCACTGCTGCACGACGCCATACTACCGAATCTGGTGCAATCCAGCGAAGGCGTTCCCGCTTTTGTTCACGGCGGGCCGTTCGGCAACATCGCGCATGGCTGCAACAGCGTGATAGCCACCCGCGCCGCGGCCACATTCGCGGACTACGCAGTGACTGAAGCCGGTTTTGGCTTCGATCTGGGCGCGGAAAAATTCTTCGACCTGAAATGCCGCAGCGCCGGCCTGTGGCCCAGCGCCGTCGTGCTGGTGGTAACCGTGCGCGCCTTGAGAATTCACGGCGGCGGAAGCCCGGACTTTATCGGCAATAACGATGATCGCGGCGAAATCGAACGCGGACTGGAACACCTGAATCATCATATCCAGAGCGTGCGCGTATTTGGCTTTGAGCCGGTCATTGCGATCAACTGTTTCCCTGACGACAACCAGCACGAATTGACTGCCATTGAACGCTGGTGCGCCGGATGCGGGCTGCATTCGGCCCGCTTTACCGGATTCACTGATGGCGGCGCCGGAGCCGAAACGCTGGCGCATACGGTAGTCAACGCAGCCGCGCAACCGCAGCCCGCCGCGCGCTTTCTCTACGAACTGGAATCTACCCCTGAAGCAAAAATCACCGCCGTAGCGCGGACGATTTACGGCGCCGGCACCGTCGAATTCAGCCGTACCGCCAGAAAGGATCTCGAACGTATCAGCGCGCTGGGTTACGACCGGCTACCGGTCTGCATCGCCAAAACCCATTTGTCGCTCAGCGGCGATCCGAAGCTGGTAGGCCATCCACTCGACTTCGCACTGCCGGTTGAGTCAGTGCGCATCGCCGCCGGCGCGGGTTACCTGCTGGTGCTGACCGGTGATATCGTCACCATGCCCGGACTCCCGCGCGAACCAGCCGCGTGCCGCATCGGCCTGACCGATGATGGCGAAATTACCGGGATTTGACGCGCAATCATTCAACGAAATCCATTCATATGAATATTGAGAAAGGAACCTGAAATGCGGCAAATGTCTGAGAGACTGCCGGTAGATGACTGAATCTTTGATGGATGCCGCAGGTAGAAAATAAGGTGCATGCCCGTTGGTTATTACACCCTACCTTGTCAATCTTTTTCGTTAACCAGCATCGTTCAGTGCATTTTCAATATGAGAAATTAACGGGATAAATTCCTGATTAAATGTATTCGTGACGGTCATAGCTATAGACTGCAAACACATCTCGCGTTCAACTCCAAGCTGTTTTGCAATTTCGTAGAACTCGTTGTGCTTCCCAGCTTGAAGGCCATATTCGAGAATATCCTTAAGCATGTCAGTCTCGCATGATACGGCGGACGAAAGCGCTGAAATACATTCGGTTGCACGTTGAACAAGCCAAGCCTCTGGCCAAGTATCACCCGGTAAGTAGTCAATGTGAGTAGCAAACCATTCATCAAAATTACCTTTTGGATTTTCGCACATGTCTTTGGCGTGCGTGAAATTATCATTTTGTTTTGAACGTTGATCGCCATCAAAAATAGCAAGTGTAGGACGCTTCTCGCCTCGAACGTTAATAGCAGCAAGTTGGCGCGCAAGAGCAGTTGCTGATCCAATAACAGTGATGGCGACACGAGAACGAATCGCGGTTGGCAAGGATGTAAGAAGAATGGTTTTCGCGACTTCATCCTCAACTAGAAGATCAAGTTCAGTACCTGGAACAGCTGCAAGTTTAGAAAATGCAAAGTCCGACGAAATCCCCTCCGTGATCTTAGATTTGCCATTCACCTTTTCGATAAAAAAACGTGCGTCATAGGGTAAGCAGTCAAGAATTTCACGCGAATGGGTTGTACAAATTACCTGCGTGTGTGTTTCGTCGCAAACATCTTTAAGGCGCGAAATGAAGCGACATTGAGCTTCTGCGTGAAGTCCTAATTCAATTTCATCCAGTACGAGCAAAGAACCTGCGCCACATGAGTAGATAGTCGAGAAAATTTCAAACAATGCGTTTTCGCCGGCACTCATATTGAAGCCGGAATACGTCGTATCGCCAACTTGTACGATCGGCAGGCTGTACTTCGAATGTTCGAGGTATCTAAAGTTGCCGTAAGCTCGCCCTAGCACAGACCCCACGGCATCTTTGACCTTATCTTCCCATCCTTTCACGGTCCTATCACTAAATACTCTCGAATATGAACGTGATTGGCTACGCTCGCTGTGGGGAACAATTCGTTCAATTCCTAGGAAGACTACATTTTTTCGTACGCGGCTGGCGTAGTCATTCCACTTGCCGCCCTTGTTCTTCCGACGACGTTGCTTCCCAATGCCAACACCATCTGGCAATGATGGAGTTTTCTTCCACTTGTTATGTGCGATGTAATACTCGATCTCGACTCCTTCCGGGGGAACTTCCTCCGTGTGCTGGATAAAGAAGTCAGAGAACGTATAGTAGGTATTCTTGCGTCTCGGAAGCTTAAAGCCATTCTTGTTGTTGTGATATGCGCAGCAAGCCAAGGCAAGGATTGTCGATTTTCCAGCGCCATTCTTACCTGCAATTGCAGTAATTGGATATTGAAATGAGATATTTAAAGCATCAAGCCCACGAAGTGTCCCCTCCTTAAGCACAATCTGCCGCAGTAACGAATGAGCATTGTCGTTTGCAAAACGTTTTCGAAGCTGTTTATCTCGTTGACTTTCGCGGTATTTCATAGTTCTTATTCGGATGGGTGAACGATTACCTGCCCTACTGGCTAACGTACAACATTATCACTTGCAAAAAATGCTTGAACGCAAAACTGGAACCAGTAACGCAGCGAATATCCCACGCAGTTCCGTCGATGCCTGCAAACCGGATTAATCAGAAAGCCGATGCACTTCGCTGTCATATTCAATCATACGGTAGTGTTATTACGCGCATTACAATACGTCGTGTCTTCCAGATGGCGATTGTAGATGGTCAGAATCCGGGTGCCGTCGTTTGGTTTGATGCGGCCTGCATTCACCTGCTGGCGGACAAATTCCGACATGCGCCGATCGAGGTCATTCGGGAAGTACTGTACCTGGCTGAGCATTTCCTTGACGCTGACGCCTTTCAGCAGTTCCTCTATCCAGAACCCGCCTTCCTCCTCCGTTCTGGCGTAAATATGCACTTCATCGACGCGGCCGAACAGGTTATGCGCGTCGCCGAGTATCTCCTGATAGGCGCCGACAAGAAATATGCCGAGATAATAGGGTTCGTTGGCGCTGAAATCATGCAGCGGAAGGTAATTCACCGTGCCGGATGACGTAATATACTGGCTGACCTTGCCATCCGAGTCGCAGGTCAGATCGACCAGTTGCCCTCTGCGCTCGGGTTTTTCCAGCAACCGGTGCAGCGGCATGACGGGAAAAGTCTGACCGATCGCCCAGTGGTCGATAATCGAATGAAACACCGAAAAATTGCCCAGATAAAGATCGGTGAGCTGTTTCTCCAGTTCCAGTTGTTCCGCAGGCACCGGATTCAGTTCAGCCGCCGCCAGCTTGCGCAGCGCAACACGACAGATGCTCCAGTATATCGTCTCCAGTTGCGCCGCATGTTCTACCGGCAGGTAGCCCAGCCGTGCCATCTGCTCGCCTTCCTCGTGGATTTCCAGCGCATCATGATAACACTCCAGCACAGCGGCGGTATGTTCGGTCAGCTTCACTTCACCAAACACCGCATTCATCCGCGCAACGACGGTCGGCGCATCGTCAGGAACCTGCGTCAGCGGCGTGCTGTCAGGTTTGTGCACGCCCAGTACGGGAACAACCAGCAAGGAATGATGCGCGGTCAACGCCCGTCCGCTCTCAGACAGCAGATCGGGCACAGGCACGCCGCGCTCATCACAGATTTCCTTGATGCTGTAAACGATGACATTGGCATACTCTTTCAAGCCGTAGTTGATAAAACTGTCCGGGTCGCTGTAATCCGCGCCGTAATTGACGCCAAGTCCGCCACCGACATCCAGACACCTGATCCGCAATCCCCGCAGGGTCAGATCGGCGTATATCTGTGTAATCTCCTTCACCGCGCTGCGCAGCACCTGAATGTCGGATATCTGGCTGCCCAGATGAAAATGCAGCAATTCCAGCTGTTCTGACATTTCATCGCGTTCAAGCTGCTGCACCAGCATGACCAGTTCGGGCAAGGTCAGCCCGAATTTCGATCGCGCCCCGCCCGATTCTGACCAGTGCCCCGATCCTCTGGTGCCGAGCTTCAGGCGCACACCCATGCGCGGCCGCAAAGACCGGGCTTTGGCCAGCGCCATCAACTGCTCGAATTCGGAATATTTCTCGATAATCGGCACGACCTGCTGGCCGAGCTGCTGCGCATTAAGCATCAAACTCAGCATGACATCGTCCTTGACGCCATTGCAAAGCAGCAAAGTCTTGTCACCCACCAGCGGTAATGTCGCCAGTAGTTCCGCCTTCGAGCCGCATTCCAGTCCGATGTTGAAGGCCTGGCCAGCATCCAGGATTTCAGTCACCACTTCATGCAATTGATTGACCTTGACCGGATAGACGCTGCGGTAAGTTCCCGCATAGCCGCATTCCTGTATGGTGTCCTGAAATTTCAGATTCAGGCGGTGCACGCGCGCGCTGATGATGTCCTGAAAACGAATCAGCAAAGGCAGGGAAACACCTTCGGCGCGGGCCGCGCGAATGACATCCATGATATCGATCCGCAACGCCGGGTCAGAAGTAGGGCAAACTGCAACGTGCCCCTGCTCATTCACGGAATAAAAACCATCCGACCAGTTGTCCATGGCGTACAACGCCTGGGCATCGGCATGACTCCACCCGGGTTCCAAAGTATCGTCACGCATCGTCGGCTGCATTTTTAATACTCGATTCCGCGCGGTTTTCCGCAAAAAGGCATAACAATTCGATCGCAATCTGCGCCGCCGCCAGCGCGGTAATTTCAGCATGATCGTATGCGGGCGCAACCTCGACCACATCCATGCCGATCAGATTAATGCCACGCAATTCACGGATAATATTCAAAGCCTGAAAAGTGGACAGCCCGCCGGGCACCGGTGTGCCCGTGCCCGGCGCAAACGCCGGATCGAGACAGTCTATGTCAAAAGTAATATAAACCGGCGTATCCTTGACGCGCTCGCGTATCTGCGCGGCGATTATGCTGCCGTTCGTCTGATGGACATCGGCGGCGGAAATGATGTTGAAACCCAGCGTGTCCTCGTTGACAGTCCGGATGCCGATTTGCGTGGATGTTGCGGGATTGACGATATTTTCATGCGCCGCATGGTAAAACATGGTGCCGTGATTGATATCTTTGCCGGACGGCAGCCAGGTATCGGTATGCGCATCGAAATGAATCAGACTGATGGTGCCATAAGCGACCGCGTGCGCCCGCAGGCTGGGGTAAGCGATGAAATGATCACCACCCAGCAGCAAAGATGCCGCGCCTGCTTCAATGATATGCGCGACATGCTGCTCGATATGCGCAACATCCTGCAGATGATCGTTCACAGGCGCGCAGTCGCCATAATCGACGACACGCAACGCAGCGAGCGGATCAACGCGCCACGGCCAGGGACGCTCCCACGCCAGCGAAAGCGATGCATTGCGTATCGCACGCGGCCCCAGCCGCGCACCCGGGCGGTTGGTTGTGGCAATATCCAGCGGAACGCCTGAAACAGCCACATCGACACCCGCCAGATCGGTCTGGTAAGGCGCACGAAAAAAACTCGCCGCCCCCCCGAAACTCAATGTATGCGACATCCCCTGCCCCGGCTTTCCCCGGAATCCGCTATCCCAACTGCTCATAAAAATCCTCCCGCATAACTGGTCAACATTCTCCAATCATAATGATTGACAGCCATTTGTAAACTGTAATTTGCAGTAGCAGCAGCCCGCGATACCCGGCAACGCATCAAGCATGCCGGACTTTCCGAATTTTCCAGAGCGCACTCAAATCGGCAGGTGAGCGGGGCATCGTCTCAATTTACGGATGATGCCATCTGCCAGTGGCAATTTGGATCAATTCACGGCTGAACACGTCATCATCATTCATTCTCACCGCATTCAAACAGTATACAATACGGTTTTTTCCATTTAGCAGGACTTGATTGCAGGCTGGCGGGGTAAAAAATAAATCAAGAATCAATATTCTCGCTTAAAAAACCAGCAATAACCGGTTTTCCGGGTTAAAATAGACAAATGATGCATTCCTACCAACCCACCGATATCATCCGGCCTGAAATACTTGAATTAAAGGCTTATCACGTACCGCCAGCCACCGGCATGATCAAGCTGGATGCAATGGAAAATCCGTACACCTTGCCGGAAGCCCTGCAAAGCGAAGTGGCGCAGATCGCGGCATTAGCACCGATTAACCGCTATCCGGATCCGAATGCTACCGAATTGAAATCCGCATTGCGGCAAACGCTCGGCATACCGGAATCCATGCCGATCATGCTCGGCAATGGTTCGGATGAAATTATTCAAATCATTGCAATGGCCACGGCAAAACCGGGCGCCGTCCTGCTGAGCGTGGAACCTGCTTTCGTCATGTTTCGCATGATCGCGACATTCGCGAATATGCGCTATGTCGGCGTACCACTAAAACGGGATTTTTCGCTTGACGCCGATGCCATGCTCAAAGCCATCGAGCAGCACAAGCCCGCAGTCATATTCCTGGCCTATCCGAACAATCCCACGGGCAATTTGTTTGACAAGGATGTTCTGATGCAAATCATCAGGGCCACGCCGGGTATTGTGATTATTGACGAAGCCTATCACGCCTTTGCCAACGCGAGTGTGATTGATGCGCTGGAACAGCACCCCAATTTACTGTTGATGCGTACGCTGTCAAAACTTGGACTTGCGGGCCTGCGCCTGGGGTTGATCACCGGTCGCCCGGTCTGGCTTAACGAATTTGAAAAAATACGCCTCCCGTACAATGTCAGCGTACTGACGCAACATATCACGCAAATTGCGCTTCGCCATATCGACGTGTTACTCAGACAGGCTGAACAGATCAAAGCAGAGCGCGCCAGAATGTATGCACAGCTGACTGCAATGAACACACTTGAAGTTTTTCCATCCGATGCCAATTTCATCCTTTTCCGTGTTAATCATGCTACCCGGATATTCCAGATGCTTAAAGAAAAAGGTATTTTGATTAAAAACCTTGATAGTACCCATACCTTGTTGGATAATTGCTTGCGCGTTACCGTGGGTACATTCGAAGAAAATGCGCAATTTATAGCAACCCTACAGAATCTGTTGAACGAAAAGCACTGAAATTCACCGACATCATTGACTTATAACTTAAGTAACCCCCACTCTAACACACCCTTTTCAGTTTTATGCGTCAGGCCCAGATCACACGCAACACCCTGGAAACCCAGATCACCGTCAACCTGAATCTGGATGGCACGGGAAAAGCCGTTCAAAATACCGGTATCCCTTTCCTCGAGCATATGCTTGATCAAATCGCGCGTCACGGTATGCTGGATTTTGAAATCAACGCAAAAGGCGATTTGCATATCGATGCGCACCATACGGTTGAAGATATCGGTATTACGCTCGGCCAGGCATTTTTCAAAGCCGTTGGCGACAAAAAAGGCATACGCCGTTACGGCCATGCCTATGTACCGCTTGACGAAGCACTGACACGCGTGGTAATCGATTTATCCGGCCGCCCGGGGCTGGTCATGAACACCGAATTTACCCGCGCCCGCATCGGAGATTTTGATGTCGATCTTATCAATGAATTTTTCCAGGGATTCGTCAACCATGCACTGATTACCCTGCACATCGACAATCTGGCCGGAAAGAACGCGCATCATCAAGCTGAAACCATTTTTAAAGCATTTGGACGCGCACTACGCATGGCGCTTGAAATTGATTCGGCAGCCGCGAATATTATTCCCTCCACCAAAGGCGCACTATAAAGCCGGCATCGTTACTCATCAAAACAGTATGATTGATATTGCAATTGTTGATTATGGCATGGGGAATCTGCGTTCCGTGCATAAAGCACTTGAACATGTAGCACCCGATGCTTCAGTAGTGGTAACCGATGATCCCTCAGTCGTTAGTCAGGCTGCACGTATCGTTGTGCCCGGTCAGGGCGCGATGCCCAACTGCATGCACGAACTCAAAACGCGCGGCCTACAGGATGCGGTCATACAATCGGCCAGAAGCAAACCTTTTCTGGGTATCTGCATCGGGCTGCAAATGCTTTTTGAAGAAAGCGAGGAAGGACACGTCCGGGGTCTTAATCTGTTACCCGGTAAGGTTGTACACTTTCCCGCGGCAGCCATGCTCACACCCGACGGACAGAAACTCAAGGTGCCGCACATGGGCTGGAATCAGGTCTATCAGACCATCGATCATCCCTTGTGGCAGGGAATACCTCGGGATGCACGTTTTTATTTCGTTCACAGCTACTACGTCGAAACACCCGACGAACACTGTATCGCCGCGCAAAGTAAATATCCCTTTGCGTTTACCTGTGCGGTTGCAAAAAACAATATTTTCGCGGTACAGTTCCACCCTGAAAAAAGCCATACTGCCGGATTAACGCTTTTGCGTAATTTCTCAGCATGGTCACCCGGCGCCTGAACCCAATCAAGGGAAATATTATTTCCGGTACAATAGATACAAATAAAAAACCAGAGCATAAACAACAGTTTTTAACCCGATTATCAATTTAAATTAGGCTATGCTGATTATTCCTGCAATAGATATCAAAGATGGACACTGCGTTCGCTTGAAACAGGGTGTTATGGAGGATGCAACGGTTTTCTCGGAGAATCCGGGTGAAATGGCGGCACATTGGTTGGAACAGGGTGCGCGGCGTCTGCATTTGGTGGATTTAAACGGCGCTTTTGCCGGAAAACCCAAAAACAAATCCGCAATTCGTGAAATCGTACAGGCCATCAATAATGAAATTCCGATCCAGCTGGGCGGCGGCATTCGCGATCTGGATACGATCGAAGGCTATCTTGATGAGGGCGTGTCCTACGTCATCATCGGTACTGCAGCCGTCAAGATCCCCGGTTTTCTGCACGATGCCTGCAACGCATTTCCCGGCCAGATTCTGGTGGGTCTGGATGCCAGAGAAGGCAAAGTCGCCGTCGATGGCTGGTCCAAAGTCACCGGTCACGATGTCGTTGATCTGGCGATAAAATTTGAGAGTTACGGCGTCGATGCCATCATTTATACCGATATCGGACGGGATGGCATGCTTTCGGGAATCAACATTGAGGCCACTGTGGAGCTGGCCAGAAAACTGACCATACCGGTCATCGCCAGCGGCGGCATCACCAACCTTGACGATGTCAGAACCCTGTGCGAGAACGAATCGGAAGGTATCATGGGCGCGATAACCGGGCGCGCCATCTATGAAGGCACGCTGAATTTTAAAGAGGCGCAGACACTAGCCGACAAGCTCCACAATGAAAACAATATTTGATTACCCTGCCGCTCACTGCCTTGACAAGGTTTTAAGGAAACTCCCCGTATGAGTCTTGCCAAACGCATCATCCCCTGTCTGGACGTTACCAACGGGCGCGTGGTTAAAGGCGTCAATTTTGTTGAGCTGCGCGATGCGGGTGATCCGGTGGAAATTGCGCGGCGTTATAACGATCAGGGCGCTGATGAACTCACCTTCCTCGATATTACCGCCAGCTCGGATAACCGTGATTTGATTCTGCACATCATCGAAGATGTCGCTTCCCAGGTTTTCATTCCACTGACTGTTGGCGGCGGTGTCAGACAGGTTGAAGACGTGCGCAGATTGTTGAATGCCGGCGCGGATAAAGTCAGCATCAACACTTCCGCCGTGCTCAATCCGCAACTTGTTGCCGATGCATCAGGCCATTATGGCGCGCAGTGCATTGTCGTCGCCATTGACGCAAAACGCGTTGATGCATGCAATTCACCGGAGAGCGAACCGCGCTGGGAAGTTTTTACGCACGGCGGTCGCAAATCGACCGGACTTGAAGTCGTTGCCTGGGCGCAAAAAATGCAGGCGCTTGGCGCAGGCGAAATCCTTCTGACCAGCATGGACAGAGACGGCACCAAAAACGGCTTTGACATTCCACTCACACGCGCCGTCTCCGACGCCGTCGACATCCCCGTCATCGCCAGCGGTGGCGTAGGCAATCTGGATCACCTCGTCGACGGCATTTTACAGGGCCATGCTGACGCGGTACTGGCCGCGAGTATTTTCCATTATGGCGAGTACACTATCCAGCAGGCCAAGCAGCGCATGGCGGAACATGGCATCGAGGTTCGTCTGTAGTGCTAGAATATACTCCCTATAATTTTTGCGAAGTTAAACACGGATGGCCACGACTTGGCTGAATGAAATTAACTGGTCCGATGACGGATTAATTCCCGCTATCGCCCAGGAAGCTGGCAGCGGAAAAATTCTGATGGTCGCCTGGATGAATCCCGAAGCGCTCCGGCTCACAGCAGAGAAAGGCGAGGCTGTCTATTGGTCGCGGTCGCGCAAAAAACTCTGGCACAAGGGTGAAGAATCAGGTCACACGCAAAAAGTTAAAGAAATCCACATGGACTGCGACAGTGATGTCGTCCTGCTGACAGTAGAGCAAGTCGGCGGCATCGCTTGCCATACCGGACGGCACAACTGCTTTTTCAGAAAACTGAAAAACGATCAATGGACCATCACGTCCCCTGTTCTCAAAGATCCGGACACCATTTACAAAAAATGACCTCATCAACCATTCTGCATCGTTTGGCCGCAACAATAGAAGCACGCAAACAGGCGGATGCCGGCAGTTCCTATGTCGCGAAATTGCTGCAAGGCGGGCAAGACAAAATTCTCAAGAAAATAGCTGAAGAATCCGCCGAAACCATCATGGCATCCAAAGACGGCGACTCTCAACATGTCGTTCGCGAAACCGCGGATCTCTGGTTTCATTGTCTGGTATTGCTGTCGTATCATGACGTGTCGCCTGAAGATGTGCTTCAGGAGCTGGAAAGGCGCGAGGGTCTGTCGGGAATTACCGAAAAAGCCGCGCGCAATACGAACAAAACAGGATAGCACCATATGGAAAATTGTATTTTCTGTAAAATTGTACGCGGTGAAATCCCGGCCAAGATAATTTATGAAGATGACGACGTCATCGCATTCAACGATATCAATCCGGCCGCGCCCATACATTTCCTGATCATTCCCCGAATTCACATTACCTCACTGCTCGACTGTGAGAAAACACACCAGGCTTTATTGGGAAGAATGCTATTATTGGCCCCAGAAATTGCCAAAGAACAAGGCTGTACGGATGGTTTTCGCACTATCATCAATACAGGCCGGGTAGGTGGGCAGGAAGTTTTCCATCTGCACATTCATATTATTGGCGGAAAAAATCGCCTCCCCGGAATGATTCATAAAACGTAGCGATTCCTGTAAATCCGAATCCGCGCAGCAGCATTACTCGCGGCTTATCCGTTTTGAGTTGAACTGTATTTTCAAATAGCAAACAAGAAATCCACTGACGGTTTTGTGTCACAGTAATATTCTCGTATTAATATCGGGTTATACTTGGCTATGTTCCATATCAACAGGAGAACGTAATGGGTACATTCAGTATTTGGCATTGGCTGGTTGTGTTGGTTATTGTTGTTTTAGTCTTTGGCACCAAGAAGCTGCGTAATCTGGGCGGCGATCTCGGCAGCGCCATCAAAGGATTCAAGGAAGGCATGAAAGATGCCGGCACCGACACTTCCTCCACACCGTCATCCAACACGGGCAACCTGACATTTGAAGACGAAATCAGAAACAGCGCGAATACGACAGCCAACACCTTCAAAGAAGGCGTTCAGTCACAGGAAGCCGCATCCACCATGTCAACAGCGAAAAAACAGGAAACCATCACCGTAGAAGCCACGCCCGTAAAGGAGGATACACAAAAAAGCAACAGTGATTCTTCCGCTGAAAAAACAACGCAGGAAAACACGCAAACCAAAACATAACGCCGCCCACGGATTCGCAGCATCATGTTCGATATCAGTTTTTTTGAAATCATGATCATATCAATGGTCGCACTGATCGTTATCGGCCCGGAACGGCTGCCGCAGGTAGCGCGCACCCTGGGTCATCTGATGGGACGATGCCGGCAGTTTGTCTACAGCATCAAAACGGATATCCACAACGAGCTGCGCATGGAAGAACTGAAAAACATGCACAATTCGATGCAGGAAACCGTGCACTCCATCGAAAACGCCGTGCGCGAGGAGATCAACGAAATCAAATCGGCAACACAACCACCGGACTCACCCGCTGAAGCGCCGGATACGACGGCTGCCAGCTCCCGGCAATTGACTGATTCTCGCGGAAAACCAACTACCGCTGAATCCGGCCAGACAAAATCATCCAGCCACGATCAGACATCTTCACAATGACTTCCGGAACTATCGATCAACACAAGTTAGTGCATTCGCGTTTTACCGTTTCGCCCAATTCGGTATTAATTTTCGCTATCCGATGATTGAAGGTTCGCTTTTATCTCATCTGCTGGAACTACGCACACGCCTGATCCGCATTATCAGCGTTATGATGATCGGCTTTATCCCCTGCGCATTCTATGCACGGGAACTCTATACCATTCTGGCCCAGCCACTGCTGGAAAAACTGCCTCAGGGTGGACAAATGATCGCGACCGATGTGGCAACACCGTTCTTCGTGCCAATGAAAGTTGCCTTGATGCTGGCCTTCGTCATTACCCTGCCACACACGCTTTATCAGGCCTGGGCGTTTGTCGCCCCCGGTCTTTATACGCATGAAAAACGACTGGCGTTGCCGCTGATCGTTGGCAGCAGCCTGCTGTTTTTCTCCGGCATGCTGTTCGCCTATTTCGCCGCCCTGCCGCTGGTGTTCGAATTTATTACCTACTTCGCGCCGGAAGGTGTCGCGGTAATGACCGACATCAATAAATACCTGAGTTTTGTGCTGTCGATGTTCATGGCATTCGGAATAACTTTCGAGGTACCCGTTATCGTCATGATACTGGTCAGAACAAATCTCATCAGCATTGAAAAACTTCGTGAAATCCGCCCTTACGTCATTGTCGGCGCGTTTGTCATTGCCGCCATCGTCACCCCGCCGGATGTTATCTCCCAATTCATGCTGGCCGTTCCGTTATGTCTGCTCTATGAAGTCGGCATCATTATCGCCAATGCGACGCTGAAAAAAGCCGCGAAAGAAAACGCCAAAACCGGCTCCGCGGAATCGGACGAATCCGCCGCTAAAGCAGCGGCTGAACACGACGAATCAAATAAATAATCGCTACCTGGTAGCGTCAATGCGTTTCAACAGCTATCCGGCCGGGCAACCAAAACAGCACTTCGGGTTCAAAAGATATAGTTTGTGACGTTATCAACCATAGCAAAACACCTGCTCACACTATTAAAAGGACCACGCCATGCCATCCAGTACCCGTAAAAAAACATGTTTACACGCCACCCTGATCAGCATGATTATTTTTTTCGCCAGTCAGCATGCCGCCGCGCAAACCGGCGATGTGTACGATCAGAATGAATTGCCGCAACAACAGAAAACACTCTCCACCCGTTCACTGCCGCCCACACCCGGCATTAAACCCGACCCGCACATGCCGGTCAGAACCATGCAGCGCACCGGCACGGCCATCGTCGGCGCGAGAAACAGCGTCAGCATCAAAAGCACCGATGCCGGCATCGTTCATCGTCCCGCAGCACCATCCGCGCCGCTATCACCGCTACCGCAATCAGGATCAAACTGCATCAACTGCGGCATCATTGATTTCATCAATATCGCCCAGGGCAATGCCATCAACGCCATGGCCAGCGGCATCATCGCCGGCACCATCGCGCGAAAAATCGGTGAACATGGCGCACATCCGCAACCCGATCACACACCCGGCAGACACGCTTATCAGGGGCAAGGGCAAGGGCAAGGACAACATCAGCAGCATTATCACGTCGGCGTCACCATGCAGGACGGCAGCCGGCAAGTTATCATGGTCCCGGACATCACCGGCCTGCATCGCGGTGACATCATTCAACTCAAGGATGGCGTTCTGACGCCTGAATACGGCGGTTATTGACTGTTTTCCGGAAAGGTGAGTATGCAAAGCTGCCACAGCTTGCATACAATCCTCGCCTCACCGAACCATGGATTC
>JADZAR010000133.1 GCA_020852475.1 Nitrosomonas sp. | reverse complement strand
TTCTGGGATGTTGCTTCAGCAAGGCTTGTCAATGGCCATGCCGGTGATTTTCATCTGATCATGCCTAACGCGCCAGACGACAGCGTAGCGATAAAGACAGAGATCCCCGCGCTATTGAACAAGGAGATGCTCCCGGGGCAGCATGTCAACGGGATTGATATCAAGCGCTGGCAAGACGCATTTAACGTCGAAAAGCTGTTGAATGGTGAAATTGCGGCCAAGGCGGAAATCGATAATTTAATCCGCGCGACATCGCAAGCGGCGCTTGCAGATATGGTTGCAGGACGTGACGCTACCGGCAAGCTACACCTTGACACGCATAACTATCTGGGACAGGCGCTGGGTTTGCCGGGCAATGGAATTCCGCCGGATGTTGATGCAAAATCCTTTGCAACACAGCGTGGTATTCATCCCAGCAGCGCCGATATGGCGCTTTATGGCAAATATGCCAACCTGTTAAACAAAGCAGGGATTGTCGGCGATGTTCTCGGTACGGCGATAGCCATAGCACAGGCGCAGCAGGCGTACGATAATGGAAACTCTGTCCAAGCGGGCGCTATCCTGGCTGCGCATGTGGGTGGACTGGTTGTCGGATTTATTGCCGGAACCGCTTCTGCCGCATTAGTGGCAGGGTTACTGCTTACGCCGGGAGTGAATGTTGCCGTGGGCGCTGGCATAGCGCTGACGGGGCTGGCCGGATTATCCGGCGGGTATTTCGGCGGTCTGGCGGGTGAAAAGTTATTTCACGACTTGTACATGAATGTTGCAAGTATCGATATGGCGCTCTTCTTTCAGAATCTTGCGGCAGATTTTTCCTGGGCATTCAACCAGATCGCCACAATTTTGATGCAGCATGTCGGTGAGCTCGCCGGGGTGCTGGATAATCCGCTCATCAATTCACTCTACCTCCAGTTCAAAAACTTCATGCCGCCGCGCCGGGATCCGCTGGTGCTTGACCTGGACAACGATGGTATTGAAACCATCGGCATCAGTGGCGCAGTCGTGGTGTTCGACCACGATGGTGACGGTATCAAGACCGGCACCGGCTGGGTTAAAAGCGATGATGGGTTTCTGGTGCTGGATCGTAATGACAACGGTGCGATTGATACCGGTGCGGAATTGTTCGGCGTCGATACGGTAAAAGCCGATGGCGTGCTGGCGGCCGATGGTTTTGATGCATTGCGCGATCTGGATTCAAATGCAGACGGCGTGTTTGACGCGAACGATGAAGCGTTTGCATCGGTGCAGATATGGCGCGATATCAATCAGAACGGGGTTTCAACAGCTAATGAGCTGTTTTCTTTATCGGAATTGGGTGTTGTCAGTGTCAATTTGAATGCCAACAGGCAGAATGTTAATTTCGGTAACGGCAATGTGCAGACCGCTGCCGCGGCGCATTTGACTGTCGATGGCGAGGGACAGACAGGAAACCTGGATTTGGCCAATAATCCTTTTTATCGTGAATTTACCGACAGCATTCCGCTTACCGAAGCGGCGCAAAATCTGCCCGACAGCAAAGCCTCCGGCATGGTGCGTGACTTGCGCGAAGCAGCGAGCCTGTCCCCGGCCTTGGCGGATATATTGGCTGACTATGCCAGTCAGACCGATTCTGCCGAGCAGAGAGTGTTACTGGATGATTTGTTATTTGCCTGGGCGCAAACATCGACAATGAAAACCAGTGTCGAGCAGGCCGCAGACCAGAATTTTTTACTGCTATACCTGATGCCGGACCAATCCTGGTCGAATTATGATACCCATCTGGCTTACTGGAATACGACAGATAGCGCTCTTCTGAATTCACTGAGCACGGAAGAACGTGCCGAATACGAGCAAATACTACAGCAGCAACAGGAGGTCGGTGAGACGATCAGTATTCTGGAACGTTTTAACGGTACACCTTTTGTGATTGTAGGCGTAGACAAGGTAACGCTAGGCAATGGACTTAGCAGTACGGCTAATCCGGTGCCCGATGCGCCGGGAACGAAAAGAGTCTATGTTTCCTTGTCGACCCAGCAGATCGAATTCATGCAGCAGAGCTACGAGTCGCTCAAGGAATCGGTCTATGGCAGTTTGCTCTTGCAAACGCGCCTTTCTTCCTATCTCGATGAAATTACGTTGAGAGTGAGTGAATCATCCGAGGTGTCTGTGGATTTCGCGGCAATGAATGCATTGCTGGAAAGCCAGAAAACTGCGGATCCTGCTGCTGCACTGGGGGATTTGATCGAGCTGAATAAATATGCCGGCGAGGTCTTGCAGGAAAATGGCTGGAATGGATTGGGTTTGCTGCGGGGCTGGATTGATGCAAACGTTGCCGGTGAACAGACAGCTACGATTCTGCAGGATATGGGTGTGAGTATCGTCCGGCGCGATCCGGCGACCGGCGCAAGTGACGATATTGTTTTCAGTGCACCGGGTAATCGTGGTTTCAGCGGTTCTTCAGGTAACGATATTCTGAATGGCGGTGCCGGTAACGATAGTATAGGTGGCAGCAGTGGAAACGATATCCTGTTTGGCGGAGCTGGCCGCGATTTGCTGATGGGCGGTGACGGTGATGATGTGCTGCGTGGCGGTGTCGGTAAGAATGATCACTTGCGCGGTGATCGTGGCAACGATACTTATCTTTTCGCTGCGGGTGATGGCGATACCACGATTGACAATAACTATGGCAATGTTGATCAGGATGTATTGCGCTTCATGACAGGTATATCGCCGGAAGTGGTTACGGCGGTACGTAACCGGAACAGCCTCGATCTGACTGTACAAACTACCGGAGAAGTGGTGTCGCTGGTGAATTATTTTTACGGTGGCATTACCGGCCCATATTTAATCGATGGCATTGAATTCAGTGATGGCACGCGTTGGGATATTCCGGCGATCAAATCAATGGTGATGCGGAGTACTGTCGGTAACGACAATCTGACAGGCTTTGAAACCAATGACAGCATTGATGGCTTAAGTGGCGATGATATTTTAGCGGGTGTAGGCGGTGATGATAGCCTAAACGGTGGTGACGGCAATGATACGTTAACCGGCGGCGAAGGTAATGACACGCTACAGGGAGGAAATGGTAACGACAGTCTGCATGGTACACAAGGTGATGACACGCTGGACGGCGGTGATGGCGCAGACATGCTTTATGGCGGAGAGGGTGATGATATGTTGCGAGGTGGAGCCGGTGCGAATGATTATATGAGAGGCGATGCCGGTAATGATGTCTATCTTTTTGCGGCGGGGGACGGTAATACTTCCATTGACAACCATGATGCAGGAAGCAGTCATGATGTTCTGCGATTGATGGCAGGTCTTACGCCTGCAGATGTAACAGTGTCACGCAATACGCATGATTTATATCTGACGGTGCAGAGTACCGGAGAAAAGATCAGGGTAATCAATTATTTTTATCTGGATACCAGTAATACTTATGTTCTGGATGCGATTGAATTCAGTGATGGCGCGAGTTGGGATGCAGAAATAGTCAACCGACTGATTCTAACCGGAACAGCAGGCGCCGACCTCATGTATGGATTCGCTTCTGATGACACAATGGATGGTCTGGGTGGTAATGACACCATCAATGGCGGGGAAGGCAACGATACTTTGTACGGTGGTTCGGGAAATGATTATCTCTATGGTGTGAACGGGAACGACCTGTTGTATGGCGGTGAAGGTACCGATGTCGTCTATGGTGGTTTGGGCGATGACACGCTCAGCGGGGGAATCGGCGTTAATGACACGTTGATGGGAGATACGGGTAACGATACGTATCTGTTTGCAGGTGGAGATGGAGACACAAACATCAACAATTATGACAGCGGCACGAATCGTAACGACGTATTACTTTTCGATGCAGAGATTGTGCCTGATGATATCGTGGTATCCCGCGCAGGCAACAACCTGAAGCTCACACTGCATAGTACGGGTGAAATTGTTACGGTATTTAACCATTTCATCACCAATAACCAGTACACGCTCGATGCCGTGGAATTTGCCGATGGCACGAGTTGGAATAGTGCGGCGCTGGCGTTGATGGTATTGACTGGCACTGATGGTGCGGACAGTATCACCGGTTTTGCAACGGATGACACGATTAACGGTCTGGGTGGTAACGACACGCTTCGTGGTGATGGTGGTAATGACATCGTTAACGGCGGTGATGGTACTGACCTGGTCTTGGGTGGCGCGGGCGATGACACGCTCAACGGAGGTAACGGTGTAAATGACATGCTGACGGGGGAAGCGGGAAACGATACTTATTTGTTTGCCGCAGGTGATGGAAACACAACTCTCAACAATTATGACGCCGGTACGAATCGAAACGACGTGTTACGCTTCGATGCAGGAATCACGCCCGGTAACGTGGCGGTATCACGTTTTGGCAATGATCTGAAACTCACGGCGCAAGGTACTGGTGAGGTTATTACGGTACAGAATCATTTCATCATCGGTAACCAGTACATGCTCAATGCTGTGGAATTTTCCGATGGCACGAGTTGGAACAGTGCCGCCCTGGCGTTGATGGTGCTGACCGGTACTGATGGTGCGGACATTATCACCGGTTTTGCAACGGATGACACGCTCAATGGTCTGGGCGGTAATGATACATTGCGTGGCGATGGCGGGAATGACATCGTTAACGGCGGTGATGGCACTGACTTGGTCTACGGCGGCGCGGGTGATGACAGGCTGCGTGGAGGCTCTGGTGTGAATGATACTTTATCGGGCGAAGCGGGTAACGACACCTACTTGTTCGGAATTGGCGATGGCAATACCACGATCAACAACTATGACACTGGTGCGAACCGTATTGATGTACTACTCTTCGATGCCGGAATCACGCCCGGCCATATATTGGTTTCACGCTTTGGCAATGATCTGAAACTTACAATACAAAGCACCGGTGAGATTGTTACGGTGCAGAACCACTTTGTTATCGGTAATCAGTATAGGCTCAATGCTGTTAAGTTTGCGGATGGCGCCAGTTGGGACAGTTCGGTACTGGCTTTAATGATATTGATGGGAACCGAAGGCGCTGACTATATCATTGGTTTTGCGACGGACGATACGATCAACGGTCTGGGTGACAATGATACATTGTCCGGTGGAGATGGCAACGACATCATTAATGGCGGCAATGGTACCGACAGACTCTTCGGCAATTCGGGTGATGATATTCTCAGCGGTGGTACCGGTAGCAACGATACGCTGGACGGTGGCACAGGCAATGATACTTACCTGTTTACGGCAGGCGACGGCAATACCACGATCAGTAATTATGACGCCGGTGTGAATAGTTACGATGTGCTGCGCTTCAATGCGGAGATATCGCCCAACTCCGTTTCCGCGACGCGAACCGGAAGTTTTGATTTATTACTGACTTTACAGAGTATCGGTGAAAAAATCACGGTTTCAAATTTCTTCTATCTGGATATCGCCCACCCTTCGTATAGGCTCGATGCAATAGAATTTGCTGACGGTACCCGCTGGAATCCGGATACTGTGATGCAGAAAGTGCTGCAAGGCACCGATGGTGTTGATGTCATTAATGGTTCTGCAGCCGATGATGCGATAGACGGCCTCGATGGTAGCGATATTATTTATGGTAAAGATGGCGATGATACGCTTCGTGGCGGGACTGGCGATGATTATTTACATGGTTTTAATGGGGATGATCTTCTTGAGGGCGAAGAAGGCGCCGATAGAATCCATGGCGGTTCCGGGGACGATATATTGAGCGGCGGTAAAGGTGCAAATGATACATTAAGTGGAGACGCCGGCAGCGATACCTATTTGTTTGCGGCCGGTGATGGTGTGGATACCATTAACAATTATGATGCCATCGCGGCAAGTATTGATATCTTGCAATTTACTGGCATAACGTACGAAAATCTCTGGTTCAGTCGGAGTCTCAATAATTTGCAAATCAATGTAGTTGGAACAAACGATCGAGTAACAATCAGTAATTGGTATCTCAATAATGCTTACCAGCTGGATTATGTTGTTGCGGGTGCTTCGCTGGTGTCAAATGACGAGTTTGATCAGCTGGTTTCGGCCATGTCTCAATATACGATGCCGGTAGGCGTCGACAATTTTGTTTCACAAGATATTGTGAATGTGCTGCAACCTGTACTTTCAGAGATCTGGCTATAGCTGGTTCTGAAGTTTTCTGTTTGACTGGAGAAGGATTGTTTTTTTTGACGGCATCATTGACAGGGAACAATTTATTTTTCTGTAAATGCAAATATAATGGTTTGACATAGATTGAGAAACCATGAACGTTAAATATAATCCTGTCTGGATAGCCGCCACAGTCACAATTTTTCTGCTCATTATCGTCACCCTGATTAGTCAGCAGGAACAGATGCGCTATCAGGAGGATTTACGGGTAAAAGTCATCCATGAGCTCAGTCAGGTGCGCGCGCGTCTCGAACTGGAGATTAACGCCAATCTTCATCTTGCCAAGGGTGTAATCAGCTTGGTCACAGCCTATCCGGATATTACTGCTGACAAGTTTGCCGAAGTGGGTGAGATTCTGTTGCGTGGAAAAACCACGGTGCGGAATGTCGGTCTGGCGCCGGATGATATTCTTCAGTACATCTATCCGGTGGAAGGCAATGAGATGGCCATCGGATTGGTATATCGGGATAATCCTGTGCAGTGGCCTGTTGTTGAACGGGCTGTCCGGCTGCGGGAAACAGTAATATCCGGACCTTTGCCACTGGTGGAAGGGGATCTTGCGTTTATGAGTATAACGCCAATCTGGGTAAAACTGCTGGAAGATAAAGAAAAAGAACGCTATTGGGGTGTTAGCAGTCTTGTTATCAATGCGGAAACGCTTTATAAAAAAGCCGGTATAGTGTCTGCTGGACGTAATATAGAACTTGCGATCCGGGGCGTCGATGGAACAGGCGCGCAGGGCGCTGTTTTTTATGGCGATTCGGCATTGTTCAGTAAATACCCCATACTGATGGATACGACCTTGCCCAGCGGTTCCTGGCAGTTGGGCGGGATTCCTGAAAGCGGATGGAAACAATCTTCGCCCTATTACAAATGGATATGGATCCTGGGAGGGCACTTTTCTTTAGTTGCCGGTGTGCTGGTTTTTGTTTGGTTCAGCAATCAAATCCGTCAGCGTAATGCGCTGGCAGAAGCGAAGCAGGCTGCTGAGCGCGCCAATCGCGCCAAGTCGGAGTTTTTGTCACGGATGAGTCATGAGCTGCGCACGCCGCTGAACGCGATTCTTGGTTTTGGTCATTTGCTTGAAGTCAGTGCGTCGCGGTCTGATGATTCCAAGCAGAAACAATATGTTGATTATATTCTGAACAGTGGACATCATTTGCTGTCGCTGATTAATGAAGTGCTGGATCTGGCCAGAATCGATGCGGGGAAATTCGATCTTCACCTGGAAAATATTTCGCTCAGGTATTTAACCGATGAATGTCTGGCACTTTCCCAGCCGCTCGCCTTTGCGAATGATATCGCGTTGCTGTGCGAATGCGCAGAGCACAATGACTTTTATGTCAGGGCGGATCATCAGCGCTTAAAGCAAGTGTTGCTGAATCTGATTTCCAACGCGATAAAGTATAACCGGGCGGGTGGAAAAGTCACTGTCTCGTGCGGTAAAATCGATCAAGACCAGATTCGTGTTACGGTAACGGATTCCGGGTTTGGCATACCTGAGGAGAAGCAGGATCAGCTTTTCCAGCCTTTTAATCGCCTCGGTATTGAAGGTTCGCAAATCCAGGGGACAGGAATCGGATTAACCATCACCAAAAGCCTGATAGAAACAATGAACGGTCAGATCGGTTTTGAAAGCACCCTCGGTAAAGGATCGGTTTTCTGGATCACATTACCGGCAGCTGTTGGCAGCGAGCAACAGTCCGGCAGCATGAATACGAAAGCTGTCGTCGGTACTGATATCGAATCGATGCATCATCTGCGCGCAAAAATTCTTTATGTTGAAGACAATCTGTTTAACCAAAGGCTGATGATGCAGATCATGGCGCAGTTTCCCGGTATAGAACTTATGGTTGAATCCAGCGCAGAAGCCGGCTTGGCAACACTGATGCGGGAAAAACCACAGGTTATTCTGATGGATATCAATTTGCCCGATATAAGCGGTATCGAGGCGCTCAAAAGAATCCGCAGCATCGAGGCTGTTGCGCATATTCCTGTGATCGCGGTAAGCGCGGCTTCCATGGAAAGTGATATTGAGAAAGGCATGCAGGCAGGTTTTAATGCTTATATCACCAAGCCCTTTGATTTGCGGAATTTGTTAAAAACGATTGAGCATGCGCTGCAAGCCGGGTGATATTTTTCGCTGGTGCAGGATTTCCTGAGAGAAATAGCGCCCGTTCTTTTTTTAGACTTTATTCAATCCTGATACGCCTGCTTTTTTCCACATCATGGACGGTGACTCGGCTTGCGCTGTTACCCCAAGCGTTCCTGATATACGATACGAGATTGGCGATCTCCTGATCGTGCAGAATCTGCTGAAAGGGAGGCATGCCATAAGGACGCGGATTTCCTTTGGTCGTGGCTGGATAACCACCGTCGAGAATGCTGCGTATCGTGTTCAGCGGTGATGCCATGACTACGCTGCGGTTTCCCGCCAGCGCCGGATAGATGCCTGGTGCGCCTTCTCCTGAAATGCCGTGACAGTCCTGGCAATAGGTTTGATACAACTGCTCGCCATGTGTCAGGCTGCTGTATGCACTGACCGGCGCAAGCGCGGCAGATGTGGCTGCATAATCCGATTTGCTGTCCGATATGGATTGCAGATACACGGCCATGGCGCGCAGATCTTCCATGGACAAGTGTTGCAGGCTCTGCCGGATAATCGTTGCCATTGGCCCTGAAGCCACCGCACGGTCTGAAATGCCGGTGGACAGCAGCGTTACGATTTCATCGATAGTCCAGTCGCGGTTACCGGCTTCGAGGTGTGACGTCAGCGAGGGCGCATACCAGTTCATTCCCATGATCTGTCCGCCGGTCAATTCATTGTCCGCGCCACCAAGCAGGGTGCGGCTGGTATGGCAGGCGTTGCAGTGTCCCAGTCCCTGCACCAGGTAAGCGCCACGGTTCCACTGCGCTGTTTCTGCCGAATCGGGCATGTATTCGCCGGGGGTGAAATACAGCGCACGCCAGATGTGCAGCAACGGTCTGAAATTGTACGGAAAACGAATGGAATGCGATGGGTTGGTTTGTCTGACCGGCGGCAGCGATTGCAGAAAAGCAAAAATCGCATCAACGTCCTGCCGTGTCACTTTAGTATATTCGGTGTAGGGAAATGCAGGATAAAGCAGTTGACCATCGGGTGATTTGCCTTCATGCAGCGCCTGCCAAAAATCTGCTGCGCTCCAGTTGCCGATTCCCGTTTCATTGTCGGGGGTTATGTTGGGTGTGACAAAAACGCCAAATGTGGTGGTCAGGCGGCGTCCGCCTGCAAACGGCTTTCCGCCGCGCGCGGTATGGCATCCCATACAGTTGCCCACGCGTGTCAAATACGCGCCGCGCTGCTGCTGGGAATCAAGTCCGGCGCGATTGAACAAATCGTTCGAGTTGCTGTACGTAGCCGCACTTGTTGCCAGAAGCAGCAGCGCGGTACCCGCAAGCAAAAGTGCAACCGGTTTCCTGAGTCTGTCGATCAAAGTCGTGAAGTTGCTCATGATTCAATCTCCATCTGAACAATGCTGCTGCAGCGTTGAGTTAGTCCGGGTGATAAATTGCCCGCCGGTTCCGGGTTGCCGGAAACGACCTGTATCGACAGCCACTTTGCAATCGCGTTGATTTCCTGGTCGGTCAGTTTCTCCGCTATCTCCGACATACAATCGGATATCTGACCGCGAGCCAGTCCACCATTGCGCCAGCTGCCAAACTGCGCGGACAAATATACGCGCGGCAAACCCAGCAGTCCCGGGATAAACGGCGCTTTTCCCATTAGTGCGCGGCCGTGGCAGTCGCTGCATGCCGGAATATCCCTGTCCGGATCACCCGAAAAAATCATTCTCTCGGCCAGTTCGCGTTCTGCGGATTGCAGGCTGTGCAGCTCCGGCTGGTACACAGGCAGCATCTGTGCGGAGAAATAGCGTGCTATATCCATCAAGTAGTCATCGGACATATTTTCCAGCAGTATCGTCATCGGTTGATAATGCCGCCGTCCGTCCCTGAAATTGCGTAGCTGGTTGTACAGATAGCCCGCCGGCTTGCCGCCAATACGCGGGTAGTAAACATGCTGCTCGGCTTGATCCGATTCTCCATGACATAGTGTGCAAGGTTTGACGCGCTCGAACATAGTGTCAGGTGGATCGCTTGCGGCATTGGCCGCAGGCGCGCCAAGAAAGAGAACTATCAAAATAAACGGTATCATGTCGAGTGTATCCTTATCAGAATCTGAAATTGTACTGCACATAGCGCGGATCGGCGTTGATGGCGTGCAATATGGAAATTTGCCAGTAAACCGCGCCTGTTTACCTGATAATAGCGCTGGAGGCCTGTGTACGGCAAAAATAATGATCGAGAGATTTGTGATGATAAGACAGACGCCGGGGCGAACATGAAAGTTGAGTCCGCCGTTGTTAGAGTCTTGCAACCCCAAAAATTTGAGCGTGCTCAAAATTCTTTGTCTGTTTAAGTCTGATATGTTCTGTATTCCGCGCGCCGCGCATCCTGATTGTCGAGTGTCCGTTGCGATCTCGCGAGGCATCCTGAAATTTCGGATGTTTTCGTTCGCACTATTCAGTCTATGGTTGCTTCTATTGTCTGATGTGGCTTGTGGCTTCGACTGGTCGGTATCGGAAATTCATTATCAGTACGGAAATCTTAAGCGTCCTTTTCTTCAGGAAGAAAGTGGAACGTCAGTGGTTACTTTTCAGCATGCCAACGGCTGGCGTTTCGGGGATAACTTTTTGTTTTTTGATACGGCCATGCCGCATGGCGGTAAGGCCGATTATTATGGCGAGTATTATGGCAATCTGAGCCTGGGAAAAATTACCGGCGTCGATCTGTCAATCGGGCCGATCAAGGATGTTGGCGTGCTGATGGGCATCAACTGGGCACCCGGATCCGATGTACTTCAAATATTTGCCGGGTATGCGCATTGCCTGGAATCTGCCTGGATTCGCGTTTCTGAACTCGGATTCTACGGCTTATATTGACGACAGTAACGCCAAGGTGCGAGAAACCAACAGCTTCATGGTCGACATCAATGGCCGGTATCCGTTTGAATTGTTGAATTCCAGATTCAGCATAGAAGGGCACATCGAATACATCGGCGAACGGCAGAATCCGTTTGGCGAGGTGCACGCCTGGCTGTTCCATCAGATTCAGTTCCGTTGTGATCTCGGGCATCGCCTGCTGGGCCGACCACAGAAATTGTTTGTCGGAACCGAATGGCAGTACTGGAGCAATAAATTCGGAACGCGTGTGAGCGAGAATGTTTTCCAGGCGCTACTGGTCTGGCGGTTATGATTTTCCGCACTTCACGCGAAACAACCGTCAGTCCGCCGGCCGATTCTGCGTTTGTTTGATTTTTGCGATGCGCGCTTCGCGTACTCTGGCATTGATGGCGTTGGCCAGCAACGCATTGTCGGTGATTTTATTTCTGAGTGCTGCCGCTATTGCGCCGGCGTCAACGCTTCGTGCAGCGTTAAGCGATTGGTTTAGCAGCGCGATCGGTGGATAGGCTCTTTCTGCATAACCGGGGCGGCCATGAAAATCGCTTGCGCAGGCCTGCATGAACAACTGAAATCGGTCAGGTTTGCGGTAGGCGTCGGTGGCGTGAAAGAGGTCGGCTATAGTTGGCGCAGTCAGTTCTTCGGCGCGATGCGCTTTGCCGTGATATTGCGCAACCAGTACGGCGAGATTGCGCTCATCCTTGGGCGCGCGAAGGCGTTCGCATAAATTCTGCACGAGTTGTACGCTGCGCTGTTCATGACCGATATGCCGCGGCCATTCTTCCGGTGGTGTGACGCCTTTACCGAGATCGTGCAGCAGGGCGGCAAAACGCACCGGCAGGGAATAATTTCTGGAGGCTGCAAAGTCGATTACCATCATGGTGTGCACGCCGGTATCGATTTCAGGATGCGCGTGCGCGGGTTGCGGCACGCCGAACAAAACATCGATTTCAGGCAGTATGCGCGATAAAGCCCCGCATTCGCGCAACATATAGAACATGCGCGAAGGATTGTTCTCCATCAGACCGCGGGAAATTTCCTGCCAGACACGTT
Source organism: Nitrosomonas sp. (assembly GCA_020852475.1). Lineage (GTDB taxonomy): Bacteria > Pseudomonadota > Gammaproteobacteria > Burkholderiales > Nitrosomonadaceae > Nitrosomonas. Next base: position 37,928 of record JADZAR010000133.1, on the reverse strand, counting down.
CCGGCACCAGTGCCTCAACTTCGCCGTTATGGACCATGTCACTCATCAGTGCGAGTGTTTCCGGTGCGATGCGGAAGCTGAAACGCGCCGCAAACCGGGCGATTCGAAGAATGCGCACCGGGTCTTCCGCAAATGCCGGACTGATATGGCGCAGAATCCCGGCTTCCAGATCGGCTACGCCGTTGAATGGGTCGATGATGTTGCCGTCGGCGTCTTTGGCGATGGCATTAATGGTCAGGTCGCGCCGTACCAGGTCTTCCTGCAGCGTAACCTGCGGTGTGGTGAAAACTTCGAATCCCTTATAACCACGCGATATTTTGCGTTCAGTGCGCGCCAGCGCGTATTGTTCCTTGGTTAGCGGATGTAAAAAAACCGGAAAATCCTTGCCGACCGGACGGTAACCCAGTTGAACCATTTCTTCCGGCGTGCTGCCGACAACAACATAATCGTGATCTTTTACGGGCAGACCCAACAGTTCGTCACGTACTGAACCGCCCACCAGGTACGTTTTCAACCTAAAAACCTCAGTTGAATGGGATTTCGGAGGCGTTGATTTTTATTTCCCGCAAGGCGCAATTCGTTGTCATAACGCGTTATGACAACGAATTGCAACGTAGCTGGAATTAAAAAGCGGCGTGCTATAAATACCATAGTGTGATTCACCATTCGGGTGAGCTGATATTGCTCAGGTTGTTCTGTTTGTGCATACCGTTAGTCATTGCGAATAACGATCAACTGCGGTTTTTAGGTTCAATGTTAAAGCAAATTAAGCGAGGCCGGGAAGCCGGACTAAAGTCTCGTAAAAGAGATTAAAAATATCATTTTTTTCCAACAAAACCCAGACGTTCTTTGAGTGTCGGCGGATTATGATCATGTTCCAGTACATTGGCGTAATACACCGAGTTTTTGAGCACTTTCTTGACATAGTCGCGGGTTTCGCTGAAGGGGATGGTTTCGGCGTAAATAGCGCCCTCAAGAATTTTTTCTTCATCCCGCCAGCGTCTTGCGCGCCCCGGTCCGGCATTGTACGCAGCGGATGCCAGCAGGGGCTGGTTGTTCAGCGTTGTGAGCACATGTTTCAGATAATAAGTGCCCAATCGCAGATTAATATCGACTTGGGTAACCAGACTTTGCTGGAAATTGTCTATACCCAGTTGTTTGGCGACCCACTGAGCGGTATCAGGCATGAGCTGCATGAGTCCTCGAGCGCCAGCGCTGGAAGTGACATCGACAAGAAACCGGCTTTCCTGGCGGATGAGACCGTAAACCCAGGCTTCGTCAACGTCCTGCTCACGTAATACGGGGCGCAGTGTTTCGCGGTGCGGAGTGGGAAAGCGCAGCCGGAAATCGTGTTGTTGCACTGTTCTGTTTGCCGTGTTGATTGAGCGGTCATAATGACCATAACGTTGCGCCACTTCAGCCGCAGCCAGAAGCTGTCGGTCATTAAAATTGCGCACAGTCCAGACCCATTCCCGGTACGCCTCCGTGCGCAAACCCAGTCGATAGAAAGCCAGTGTGCGCTGAACGCCGGGCATTTTTTCCATGGCGCGTATTTCCTCAACGGTCGCCGGGCGGGAATCCTTCGCTGCGGTGAGGATGGCGCCAAGTTCTTCTTTGGCGAGCTGGCCGTAATAATTGTGTTCGCTGCTCAGGGGGATCAGAATCTTGTTGGCATCCAGCGACAAGCCCTTGGCCTTGAGCGCCCGCGCCCGCCAGTAACGCCATGCGCCGTCAGCCTGTTCATCGGTGGACATGCGGTGAATGGCGTCCAGAACACTGTCCCAGTTACCCGCGCGCAGTGCAGCGCGAACCTGCCATGCCAGCAGCGTATCCGTCATCGGATGCGGTGATCGGGTTTGCTGTGCGGCAGCGAACCAACCTAATGCGCGTGGATCATGCCGCATCGCCGCGCGGTAGCCGAGTCTGGCCAGAAAATAGGACTGGTCGGACGGCGATAGCGCATCTTTAATCTTCAGCCACTTTGCCAGTGCCGGATTGGTGTCATTACTGAGCAGACGCAACAGTGCAAACAAAGCTATTTCACGATCTGCGCGTGTTCTGATTTTGCTCTGTCGTGTTTTGAGATAGTGCAGCGGATTTTGCGCGGCTGCGTTTAATTCATCGCGATTGAGCGCTTCGCTGGCAGGAATCCGATTATTGATAAAAATCGCCATGCCGGTTTTTCCGGCCTCCAGCGCCAGCCGGATACGCGCCCATCGATCGTCGACGGTAATGCTGTTTCTGGCCATCAGCGTATTGAAAACGGGCGTGCAGCTATCCGGCATGCTGTCCGCGGTAAACCACAGTTGTCGGGCTTTTTGCTGCGCATCCGCGTCATTCATTGCTATGCGATGCTGATAGGCATAGCACAATAACTCGGTATCTTTATTCTCGAGTTTTTCAAACTCGCTTTCGAATAGCGCCCATTGCTGGTTTTGGGCGAGCAGCTTGAGCCAGTCGGCGCGTAATCGTTCAGCAATCAGCGTATCGTGATGACGCGTCAGGAAATCGTGTATTGCAACGGTGCTGGCAGAGCGCAGATACAGACGGAACTGGTAGAAGTCGACATAGGGCGCAAGAACATGGTTTTGCAGTAATCTGGCTTTTTCGGCCAGTAGCGCAGCGTTGCCTTCCTGGAATGCTTTGCGCGCGACGAGAAAGTCCTCATCACGCTGAGCGGATGGACTCGCCTGTGCAGCAGGAAAAACGCCGGTCTGGATAAGAATGAAAAGGCTGATCAGGAATTTGCTCATGGCAGGAAAATACGCGCGCTGGCTATCGCGCTTCATTCAAAATTACGCATCATGCTTTTTTCCCGCAAAGGAAAAAGGCTGAAAGGCTGCTCTAAAAATCCAAATTTTGTCACAACGCCGTGTTACTTGTTTTTTTGTTTAAGCCGTTGGATTTTAGAGAAGCCTCAGAATTTCACAACTGAAAGATTTAAATCTGGAATTCGGCGATAATCGATTAAGTTACACCTTGTCCCAACATAGCGTCGGCGACTTTGACAAAACCGGCAATATTGGCGCCGTCTACATAGTTGACGCTGCCATCCGGTTTGGTACCGTATTGCAGACAGGATCGATGAATAGCCTGCATAATTTCCAGCAGACGCGCATCGACTTCTTCATGCGTCCAGGAAAGGCGCATGGCATGTTGACTCATTTCCAGGCCGGAAGTGGCCACGCCGCCGGCATTGCTGGCTTTGCCCGGTGCGTAGAGTACACCGTTGTGTTCAAAGCATTCCACCGCCTCGGCTGTCGATGGCATGTTGGCGCCTTCCGCCACGCAAACGACTCCATTTTTAACCAGTGTTTTGGCGTCTTCCTCGCTGATTTCATTCTGTGTTGCGCAAGGCAGTGCAACATCAACCGGAACATGCCAGGGTTTGGTGTCAGGCAGAAAAGTGGCCTTGACGCGCCGTGCGTATTCGTCGACGCGACCGTATAAATGATTCTTGACTTCGGATAATTCAGCGAGCTTTTCGGTGGTAAAGCCGTCTTCGTCGACTACTGTTCCGCTTGAGTCTGAGACGGTAACTACTTTGGCGCCAAGTGTCATGGCTTTTTCAATGGCGTATTGCGCTACATTGCCGGAACCGGATATCGAGACACGCATGCCCTCGAGTGAGCGTCCGGCGTGTTTAAGAACCTCCTGCGCGAAGTAGACGGTGCCGTATCCCGTTGCTTCCGGACGCACCAATGATCCGCCGAAGCTGAGTCCTTTTCCGGTGAAAATACAGTCGGAGCGATTGAGCAGTTTTTTTACCATGCCTGCCATGTAACCAACTTCGCGTCCGCCGACGCCAATGTCGCCCGCAGGAACATCGGTGTCTGAGCCGATATGGCGGAACAGTTCGCTCGCGTAAGCCTGACAGAAACGCATGATTTCCCCTGGGCTTCTGCCTTTGGGATCAAAATCCGCACCGCCTTTTCCGCCGCCCATCGGTAGTGTGGTCAGTGCGTTTTTGAAGGTCTGCTCAAATGCCAGAAACTTAAGAATTGAAAGATTAACTGAAGGATGAAAACGTGTGCCGCCCTTGTAAGGACCGATAGAAGAGCTGTGCTGGATACGATAACCGCGATTGACTTTGACTTCACCCTGATCGTCTACCCAGGCGACACGGAAAATGATGACACGTTCAGGTTCCACCAGGCGGTCCAGTACGCCATGCTCGGCATAGCGTGGATTTTCCGTGATAAAAGGCCAGAGACTGCCCATCACTTCCTTTACAGCCTGTATGAATTCCGGCTGGACAGGATTACGTCCTGCGACATAGTCGCAGAATTCCTGAAAATTGTTATATTTCATTGCTTGATTTCCCCGGTATAAGAAAGGTTATTTATGAATGCTTAATTCTGCCAAATAAATGCACGAGCTGCACTGTATTTTTATTAAAAAAAGTGAAAAGGATGCTTTTTCGTCATTATGCCTTTAACAGGCGCACAATATGATGGAAAATGTTTACGCAATCAAAGCTGAATCGATAAGGTAGGGTCGCGTTATGAGTGAGATGAAGAAAGTTTCCAGAAGGCATGTCATCCGATTGGGATGGGCTGGAGTGGTTTTTGGTATGACCGGCGCGACGAAAAGCTGGGGGCGATCATGGTTGATGCCGACACCGGCTGAAGTCGAAGGGCCTTTTTATCCGGTGGCGGATCAGCTTGATAAGGATGCGGATATGACCCGGGTTGCGGGACGCAGTGGCGTGGCAAAAGGAGAAGCTATCGTTATTGAAGGTGTAGTAACGGATGTTTCCGGAAAGCCGGTGACTGACGTTGTGCTTGATGTTTGGCAGGCCAATGCGGCAGGCCGCTATAATCATCCACGTGATCCGAATCCGGCGTTGCGCGATCCCGATTTTCAGGGATGGGCCGTTATTCGGGGGGATGCAAAAGGACATTATCATTTTACAACAATCAAACCCGGCGCTTATCCTGCGACAAAAGCGTGGATGCGTCCACCGCATATTCACTTCAAGATTTCCGGGCGAGGTTTCCAGACACTGATAACGCAAATGTATTTCCCGCATGAGCCGTTAAATAAAGTGGATTTACTGCTGCGCAGCAAATCCGCGCAACAGCAATCAGCAATGATTGCGAGGGCGGAGGGTAAGCACGGGAATTTAACCGTTTATGTTTATAATATCGTTCTGACACCGTAGCGCGTTAAAGAGCGGGCGTGTGGCGATGTCAGTGTTATTTAATTAAGGGGATGACATGATTTCGATTGGGTCATTTGAACCGGATGAGAGTTGATGCGATTGATTATAAAAAAATCATCGCACGTCCGGATTTGCTTGCACAGATTGTTAGTGTCGATGCATGTTCTGAAAAATGTTTTCAGGAAATGGACCAGCTGGTTCGTTCGGATCAGGGAAGCGTATCGTTTGTGCTCAGAATGGCTAATTCCGCAATGTATAATCGTGGTAAACCGATCAAGACAATTCCACATGCCATCAGTCTGCTGGGTATCGATATTATTCGTTCGCTGGCGATACTGTCTGTTTCGCGCGCCATATTCATAAAAAGCGGAAATGCACTTTTTCAGAAGCATGTCTGGCAGCATTCATTGTTGACTGCGCTCGCTTGCCAGCAAATATGTTTTGAAACGGGTGAATCAAAATTAGCCGAGGAAGCCTTTGTTGCCGGACTGTTGCACGATATTGGAAAAGTGCTGCTGAATTACAATTGCCCGGAGGACTATCCGGTAATTCTGGGTTATGTACTCGAGCATTCCTGTTCTTGTGCCGAGGCTGAGCAGAAATTTCTCGAAATTAATCATAATGATGTAGGCAGACGCGCTGTTGCCGAATGGAAGCTGCCAAGCTATTTTGTTGATTATGTCGGAATTAATCTTGAAGTATTTCATTCCTGTTATGCAAACAATAAAATTTTGTTTTCTCTGGCGATCGCAAACTCTCTGATAAAAAACGCCGGATTTGGCGCGCATATGCCGGCGTTGTCTGAACGCAGGAGAAAATTAATGTATCTGGGGGCCAGTGAAAAGCTTTGCAAACTATTGCTGGAAGATGCTTTTCTGCAAAAGTTACAGCAAAGCGATATTTATCTACACAGTCTCTAACAGGCCGTCTGGTCATCAACAACTGTTTGACTGATTATGGTATGACAACCACATTAAAACCCGATCTGGAACATAACATTGTCATTACATCAATGACACAAAACATCTGGGATGATATCCGGGCTGAAACGGCACTCTCTCTTGACCGGCACAAGCTCGGACAGTTGTTTGAGCCCACTGTTTTTCTGCTTCACCAGCTGATCGCCGTCTCGATCAAGGCATTGCATTACAATGTGTTCAAGCAAAACATTCAAAATGACTTCGGCTTTGCGGATGTGGCGCATGAGGTTGAGTTCAACGCGTTGTTTGACAGTGAAATCAACGAGCACGGCGACAAAAACATTGCCAAATTCTGTAAGGAAAACGGCCTGCATGTGGCTTTATCATTTCCTGATACAGAAAATGTCATCGCAGCGATCAGAGCGCCTTGCTTCTGTAGTCATGCCGTCGAGCTGAATGACAAACTCATTGCGGCATTGGGTTATCGGCTGGATATACAGGAAGCTGCCGGCCAACCGGATTTCTGTTCAGCCGTGCTTTACCGGCATAGCGTTAATCCGGATGCGTTCAAGCCCCCGGTGTTGATGTCCCGGAATGACAAGGAGGCAAGTTTCCAGAATATTTTTACGCAACTTTCGTACGATATCATTTGTTTTAACAGTCTGGGAACGATTCACGCGATGTCCCCGTCGCTTTTGTCGCAGCTTGAACTCGAAGAAAGCGTTGCCTCAATTGAGTTCTTTGCAAGTATTCTCCCGCAGCATTTTTACAATGATGTGATCTGGGGCGTGGCTATGGATTCAGCGCAAGGTAGATTCGAGAATTACCGGGTGCGTATCAAAGTCGGTACTGCCGAATTGGTGTCGATGCTTTTTAATGTCAGTGGTTTCAGGGACAGTCAGGGCATGATTCATACACTTTGGCAGAAAATAGCATTGGACGGAAAAAACAGCAGCGGGCTTTCCGAAGGCTCCATATTGAATGAGGCCAAAGTGCATAACATAACCCGCCATTATGTTCCGCAGCTTGTTGAACAGAAAGCCAGGGAAATTGTGCGGCTGGGCGGACATTTGTTGAGTAACGAGGAGTGTCATATCGCTATCCTGTTTTGCGATATTGTGGGTTTTACCACTTACGTTGAGGCGAATGAAAAAGAAGAGTCTATTATTCACACACTGAACTCCATTTTGCGCAGAATATCGCTTTCCGTAAAAAAGCATGGCGGATTTATCGATAAATTCATGGGCGACTGTATTATGGTATTGTTTCGTAATCCGCGCGCCGCTGTTGCTGCCGCACTTGAAATGCAAAATCATTCAACCGATATTAATCGTCTGCGGAGTTTGGCGAATCTTGATCAGTTACTGTTACGTATCGGTATTCATTGGGGCAAGGTGGTGATCGGCAATGTCGGTACGCCCGAGCGATTGGACTGGACAGCTATTGGCGATGTGGTCAACACCGCGTCGCGTATCGAAAAATACTGCCGTCCGGATCACGTGCTGATCAGTCAGAGCATGCGTGACGCCATTGGAACGGATGAAAAACTGGGTTTCAAATGTGGCGAAACATTTAATCTCGCCGTGAAAGGAAAAAAGAGCGAACTGGCCGTCTGTTATGTTTTTCCGGTTGATTAGTGCGTTTGCGACGGATGAAATGTATTTCGTGCTGTCGTCAATGCAGATTATTTCGCTGCGGATGAAATCATGGATTCCAGCGCCTCCAGTTCTGTCGCTGTGAATCCGGCTTCTTCCCTGGCTTCGTGGTAAAAGGGCGCGGACAGCTGTCCGGAAAAATACTGACTGAGTAAATTCCGGAATGTCTGTTCACTGTCAAGGTGACGCTGATCGCAGAAATATTTAAACCAGTGCGATCCGATTTTTACGTGCCCGATTTCATCGTGCAGAATAATTTCCAGAATGCCAGCTGTTTTTTCTTCCCGTACGGCGCGCAGGCGTTTGATGATGCCGGGCGTGACATCCAGCCCCCTGGCTTCCAGTACACGCGGCACGAGCGCCATGCGCACCATGGGGTCGAAATCCGTTCTCCTCGCCATCTCCCATAAGCCGTTATGCGCCGGGAAATCACCGTAATCGTGACCCAGTTCGTTCAGACGCGCGCGCAGGAGCTGGAAATGATAAGCTTCTTCACGGGCAACCTGCGCCCAGTCGCTGTAAAACGGTTCGGGTAATCCGCGAAATCGGTACACGGCATCCCACGCCAGATTGATCGCATTGAATTCAATATGCGTGACGGCATGAATCAACGCCGCGAGTCCGACCTGCGTACCCAGCCGCCGCTTGGGCACATTGCCCGGCAGGACAAGTTCGGGCCTTACCGGACGCCCGGGCTCATCGATGGATTCGGGGCCGCCTGATGATGCGAGCGACAACAAGCCATCGCGCCATTGTTTTGCGGATAATTCGGTAAGCTGTACCTTGTCTTCCGGCGCACACGCCTGCAGGCAACGATACGCGGCGTCGAAAACAGATTCTGTTGGGTTACAGGTCGCAGGAAACATGGATGCGTATGGAAAATATTTCCGGATGAATCAACCGTGCAGTATAAGGCTTTGACACAAGAATCGCACCCGCGAAAACATGCGGACGCATTTTGTCACTGCTGCTTTTTTGAGTCTGTTTAAATTTTTCACGATCTTTTTTATATGATGACGAAGCCAATACACATCGATACCGTAGTTCTCGGCCAGGAGCCGCCTGATTCGGCGGATGCCCGGTTTGGCATGCGTTTGTTGCAAAGCCTGTGGTCGTCCCGGACGCGGGTGGTCTCGGGGGTGACGCTCGCCCAAGGCTTGGCGTTGATACCCGCCGGCAACGATCAGGACTTGGTGTTGTGGGTCGAAAGTCCGTGGATTTCACCTGACCGGGATTGTCTGGCGCGCCTGCATAAGGCTTTGGATCCGGGTGTGGATGTTGCCTGGGCCTGTGATTCGGAAAATCCGGCACCCATGCCTGCGCCCGGTTACGCAACGATGCGGGGCATGGAACGTTTTGTCGCCGGGCACTCTGTTGGTTCCGTTCCTGTCGCGGCGGATCATACTGCCAAATTTGGTTTGGCAAGCCGCGCCGGATGGCAACGTTATTTGGCCGGTGCGGCGCAAGCCGTTCGTGTCACCGGTGCCTGGGTACACGATGCCAGCGGCTACTTTGGCTGCGAACGCCGCGAAGTCCTGCCGCTGCTGCTTGCTGGCATGCGGAAAATGCTCGATGTGGGCGGTGGTGAAGGCGGTTTTTTATCGGCAGTCAAAGCGGCGCATCCCGATGTATTTACGCAACTGGTGGAACTTGCACCCGGTGCGGCGGCGATAGCACGCGCCAGGTCTGGTGTCGATCAGGTTTGGGTCGGCTCGTTTTTTGACTGGCAAACCTCGGATCGTTACGACTGCATCAGTTTTCTGGATGTGCTGGAGCATCTGGTCGACCCCGAGCGGGCCTTGTTACATGCCAAAAGCCTGCTCAGCCCCACCGGCGCTATCGTGATGTCTTTGCCGAACGTTGGGCACTGGTCGGTGGTGGCCGATTTGCTGGAAGGACGTTGGGACTGGGCGCCCGCAGGCATTCATTGTTACACCCATGTCCGCTTTTTTACACGGCAGACGATAGAAGATATGTTGTTGCGCGTGGGTCTCAAAGCTGAAGTCTGGGAAACGGTACAACTGCCTTGTCCGCCGGATTGGGTAGCGCAATGGGATACGCCGGGACTGGAATTCCAACGTGAAAGCCTTGATGTTCACGCTTACTTGATCAGAGTCGTGCCTTTTAGAAACTGCTGATGCGCAGTGCAATCTGTTTGGATGCCTGTATCTGATAAAAAGACCCGTGTCGCCTGCTGAGACGGCACGGGTCGGGTTGGGAGAATATGCAAGCAATTTAACTGAAAATTCTCCCTGTATTGCTTAACTATCCGATTCCACGACAAAGAGTGTATAGGACATGGTTACAGTGTTGATGTCGGCAGGGAATTGGGGGTCGATGGCGAACTTAACCGGCATCTGTTTAATTTCACCTGGCTCGATTACTTGTTTGGTAAAGCAGAAGCATTCGATTTTTTTCAAATATTTTTCCAGGTTGCGCGGGCTGTAGCTGGGTATCGCCTGACCGGTAATGGCAACATTTGCATTGTTTCTGACTTCATAGATGATTTCCGTATATTCCCCGGGATGCGTTTTAATGCTGGATTGTAATGGCCTGAACTGTAAAGCGGCGCTGTGGATATTGGCGTCAAACTCTATTGAAATCTCCCGCGTCATATCGACTGCCCGGGTTTCTTTAGCCACTGCTTCCAGATTTGCGACCGGCTGGCGAATACCCGTCACTTCGCAGATTTTTTCATACATTGGAACCATTGCATAACTGAAACCAAACATAACCACACTGAAGAAAAACAGCTTTTTCAATATCGTTGAATTATCCTCAGCCATGTTTTCGACCGTTGCCTCAGGGTTGCTGTCGTTTATCATTTTCACCACCTTCATAAAAAAGTTTTGGTCATGTTGTACTCAATTGGATTGACCTGGATTTCTGTCATCATTCAGCGGCATGGATCGTTTTATTTCATCAGTTTTTATTCCTTGTGTATAAGTTATAGCTTATAGACATAATTATAATCATAAGGTTCATCATGTGCTGGTGGTGTGAAATAAGTGGTCTGTCTCTCTGACTACAGGCGGGTAGATTGATGTGCATGCGTGAGGCGGCTATGGTTGCCAGCCGGCAATTTGCAAGATTGGAAGGAGCATTGGATTTCTGTTAATTGAACCGCTGCATGCCTGGCAAATTATTTCATCGATTGATGTATGTATAACTTAATACGATATGCACGATAAATGGTCTGACCTCAATTGTGCGCGAGTTGTTCAGGGCCGTAGGATGTGCTGAACGCAGTGAAGCGCATCATTCACAATTGATGCGCCTCCTAACGTCGGCACATCCTACCGTGCTACCGTGCTATTGAATCTGAATGAGCCGGAAATTTTTACGGATTGACCAGATTCGTATCCCACGTAATCAGTTTCAAGTCGCCGGATGCGGTTTTAACGCCTGTCAGAATCATATCGCGTGGGTCGAGTCCGGGGTACGAACGGGAAACGACGTCCGCTGAAATCCGCGATGCTTTGCCCGCTTTCGAAGAACCCAGACGTCTCAGATTTGTGCCGGTATCATTGACTGCCCAGCCGATGAGCATCAAATCACCTTCGGCATTACGCACGACGGTTGTCAAGTTCGAGCCGCCGTGTGGCGCGGTCAGGAGGCTGATCTCGCTGACTCCGCCGGCAAGGCCGGTGTCGCGGCGCGCACCGATATCGCCATTTGAATTGGCCGACCAGGTGATCACTCTCAGATTTCCGTCGCTGTCACGCACCGCGGCGGCAACGCCTTTCGCCAGCGGCGCAACGGCGATTGCACTGCCAACAGCGCCAGCCTGCGCTGCATCGCCGCGCGTCAGGGTCTTGCCGTCCGCTGATATTTTGTACGGTATAACTTTCAAGTCACCCGCGCTGTCACGGACACCCACGAAAATGCCGTCGAAATTCCTGGCGCGCGCGATGGAAACTGCGGAAACAGGGCCTGCGGAGGTGTCGCCAAGCCGGACAACCTTGGCAGTGCCATCGTTTGCGACATCGATATCCCAGGCGATCACCTTGAGATTACCCGCCTGATCACGCACTGCCGTCACGGCCTTTTTGTCTCCGCTGCCGGTGGTAGCCATGGACAACGCACTGATTTTGCCTGCGGAAAGATCATGTACGCGCTGAAAACCGCCGGTTACCGTCACTCTGTAGGCGATCATTTTCAGCAGGTCGTTTGACTGACGCACGGCGGCAAGCACATAGCCGTCTGTCGGTTCTGACAGTTTGACGTCCTTGATTGCGCCCGCTGTGATGTCGCCCTTGCGGACTATCGCGTTAACGCCGACCAGATCCCAGCCGATCAGTTTCAAAGTGTCATCGTTTGCGGCAATGGTTGCGGTCACCGCGCGGTTTCCGGAGATAAACAGCGTATCGCCGCCTTTGATGGCGCCGGCTTCGGCATCCGCGCGGCGTAAATAAGGCGAGGGATGCACCGTCTTGAAACCGCAATCGGGGGAGTTCGCCTGCCAGGTCGCGCAATCCGGATTTCCCGAGAATTCACCGCCGCGCAGCCGGTACCAGCCATCGGATGTGTGCTGCTGTCCGGCTTCAAAGCGGTGTCCCCAGGCGTTGCGAAACCGCATTGCTTCGGACGATCCAAGTGCTTCGCGGCCTTTGCTGTCTGTTCCGGTGACTGGGCTGAGCGACATGTGGAGGTGCGGGCCGCTTGAATTACCGGAATTGCCCGCTCTGCCGATAAAATCGCCTTCGGTGACGCGTGGCCGGTCTTCCGGCTGGATATAGGCGGCGATGCGCCATGCGCCTTCTTTGGTCAAGGTGGAAGGATAGTTTTGTCCGTTGCCGTTATCCGGCGGACAGAGATTTGCCGGCATGGACCCCGATTTTATGTGCGCGATCGAAATGGCATTGCCCTGGTCGGTAATAATCACGGCATGATTGCCACCGGTGAAAATAGCGTTATTGGGTGGATTGACACCCGGCTGCGGATCATCCGGGAAATTACGCCAACAGCTTGCGATAACGCCATTTGCCGGTGCGTACAGCGGCGTATTCCAGTCATAGTCCTGATTGTTGGCGGCTGATCCGGCGCCTTTGTTCCAGCTGTCGCCATCCCAGCGCCGGATATTGAAGTCGATTGTGCAACAGCCTTCGCCGAACTCGCTGACTGTCCAATAGCTGTCGTTGGCCAGATCGGATGATCGTGAAGGAAACATGATGGTTTCCTGGGCGGACACGGGATGCAATGTGGCAAACGCGAGTCCAGCGGTTGCGAGTAATAGACTTTTACGAATAGGGGATACGGATCTGCTTTTCATCATGATTGCCTCCTGAAAGCGAATTGAAATGACATATTTCTGGCCGATGTTATCGTTCCGGCAGTTGGATGCATTCCGGAGCAGCTTGGTCACATAGGCAGGGGAAATAGATCAGGGTGTTTCCGTACAGAAATATTCTGAAAAATATACGTGTGTTCGCAAAAGCAGACTGTGATAAAAAACACCGTATGACATCTCGTCTATGAAATCAGCATGGTATACCGGGCATCCGGTGCAACACTTGTTAAAGGCGTGCGGCTTGTTTGGGTGCTGGATGATCGACCATCGTGGACAGAAAATGGCGGGCGATACAATGTTGTATCATGGCGACCATTTGCGGTTCTTCCATACTGTGTAGCTCATGGAAGAGCGCAGGTACGATTTTTATAAAGACATCCACCAGTTGTGGATCAAAGTGCTGGTTGCTCTGTTGCACGATATGATTGATCGCTTCATCCATCGGCCATGATTTTTTATAGGGACGTTCGGAAGTCAGTGCGTCAAATACATCTGCGATAGCGAATATACGCGCATTCAATGGAATCGCGTCACCTTCAAGTCCTTTCGGATAGCCGCTGCCATCATATTTCTCATGATGAAACTCGACCACATCCCGCGCGCCGCTGATCCAGCTGGATTGCTCCAGAATACCCACTCCGAGCGGCACGTGCGTTTTCATGATTGCGAATTCCTGTGGCGTCAGTTTCCCGGGTTTGAGTAAAATCGGATCGCGTATGCCGATTTTTCCAACATCGTGCAGAAAAGCGCCCATGATCAGATTGCGTATTTCATTGCCCGGCAAGCCGATTGCTTCACCGAGCCGCAGCGCGTAGCAGGTTACCCTGTAATTGTGAGTATTGGTGTCTGAATCGCGTTCCGCAATGGCGCATCCCAAGACATTCATTAACTCCAGATTTCCCATCAGCAGATCGTTGGCCAGCCGGATCAATCCGCGATTGAGCGTCATGATGACGGGATACATCAATAACGTGGTAAATGTGATACTGATGGAAACAAATAACAACGTGCGGATCAGATCAGATTTGATCGTCGCCAGTGTTTTTTCGTCGATCAGATAGATGCCTTCAAAATAACCTACCGTTCCCGCCGGTGTTATTCCACTGCCTTTTATCGGTACGAGAACAACAATGAATAATTTTCCGTCCTTAAAGTGAAATTCGTGCGTAAATTCACCCCGCTGCGGGAACTGATGACGATGCTGTCCAATCCAGTTTTCCGTCGCTTCTGCGCCCGCTCGAACTGCCTCCACTCTGAGCTGCTGGTCGAGATCATACAGCTCAACGATGAGGAAATTCTGCCGCACAAGTTGCTGCGCGAGATTGGTCAGATGCTGCTGCGAGGCTGTATCGAGGTGCGCCAGATCATAAATGAATTTATCGCTGAGTATGGCCGACTCATGTAAAGCCAGCTGATGGGAAAACCGCTGAAAGCGATGTACTTCTGACCATAAAATCGCGCCTCCGATCACGATGCAAAGAAATAGCCAGCCGATAAACAACCGGACCAGAATTTTCCGGTGTGTAAGCCGGGCTGTGGATAGTGCGGCCCGGGAATCCATATTGGCGTTAAACGGTTTTTGTTTCATGGTCGGCAGGAAAGCTGGATTTCTTCCGTTTGACGGAACAGTCTATCACGTAATGTGTGAAATCAAATTTTCCGGCTTCGATCTGCGGTATTCAGCTGTTTCACAGTATATGGACGGCTTGGCGAGCAAGCCGTTCGCTACGGTAGTACCGGTCGAGATCATGTGCGAATGGATTATCGCTCGCGATGATTTATCGCTATGCCGTACTGTGCTGTCTACGCAGCTGCCATTCCTTGATCAGTGCGTAAAGCGCGGGAATGACGATCAGCGTCAGCAGGGTGGATGACAGCATGCCGCCAACCATGGGCGCGGCGATGCGCCGCATGACTTCCGATCCGGTGCCCGTGCTCCACATGATGGGCAGCAGTCCCGCGATGATCGCGACGACAGTCATGATTTTCGGCCTGACGCGTTCGACCGCGCCTTCCATGACTGCGGCGTAGAGATTGGCCGGTGACGGTCTTTCGCCGCTGATGGCGCATTGCGCCTTGATTTTTTTCCACGCCTGATCGAGATAGACCAGCATAATGACGCCGGTTTCCGCGGCTACGCCGATCAGGGCAATGAATCCGACGCCTGCCGCGACACTCAGGTTGTAATCCAGCAGCCACATGAGCCAGACGCCGCCGACCAGTGCGAAAGGCACGGACAGCATGACGATCAACGTTTCGGTGAGTCGCCTGAAATTGAGATAGAGCAGCAGAAAAATAAGCGTCAGTGTCAATGGAATGACCAGTTTCAGTTTTTCTTTGGCGCGCTGCATATACTCAAACTGGCCGCTCCAGGTAGCATAGTAGCCCGGTGGAAATTTCACCTGTTCGTCGACCGCTTTTTGCGCCGCCATGACGTAACTGTTGATGTCACGGTCGCGGATGTCGACGAAAATATAAACGGACAGCAGCGCGTTTTCGGTGCGTATGCCGGGCGGCGCTTTGACAGTCCGAATGTTTGCCACCTGTCCCAGCGGAACGACGCCGCCATCGGGCAGCGGCATCAGGACATGCGTGGCGATGGCCTGCGGATCCTGACGCAATTCGCGCGGATAGCGGATGTTGACGCTGAAGCGCTCGCGGCCTTCGACGGTGGTGGTTAGCATTTCACCGCCCAGCGCGAGCGAGATAATGTCCAAAAAGTCGTTGATGCCCAGTCCGTAGCGGGCCAGCGCCAGTCGGTCAGGTTCTATATCGAGGTAATAACCGCCGGTAGAGCGCTCCGCGTAGGCGCTGGTGGTGCCGGGTACGGTTTTGATCACCGATTCGATGCGTTTGGCGAGTTGCTCGATTTCCTCGAGATCGTTGCCGAACACCTTGATGCCGATCGGCGTGCGAATGCCGGTGGCGAGCATGTCAATCCGGTTTTTGATCGGCATGGTCCAGGCGTTATTGACGCCGGGTATATGCAGTGCGGCGTCCATTTCGGCGATCAGCATGTCGACGGTCATGCCGTCGCGCCACTCATGCTCGGGTTTCAGGTTGATGATGGTTTCGAACATTTCGAGCGGTGCCGGATCGGTGGCGGTATTGGCGCGTCCGGCTTTACCGAGGACTGATTCAACCTCGGAAAAACTTTTAATGATCCTGTTCTGGGTTTGCAGCAGTTCGGCGGCCTGGGTGACGGAGATCGCCGGCAGGGTGATCGGCATGTACAGCAGACTGCCTTCGTTGAGCGTCGGCATGAATTCGCCGCCCAGCTTCAGGGCCGGATAAATGGATGCGATCAGCGCGATGACCGCCGTTGCAATGGTCAGTTTTTTCCAGCGCATGACCCAGGCGATGACAGGACGGTAGAGCCCGATCAGCATCCGGTTGATGGGGTTTCTGTTTTCCGGCGTGATTCTGCCGCGGATAAAAAGCAGCATCAACACCGGAACCAGCGTGATCGACAGCAACGCTGCACCGGCCATGGCGAAGGTTTTGGTGTAGGCGAGCGGCGCAAACATCCGTCCTTCCTGCGCTTCCAGCGTAAATACCGGCAGAAACGAAACGGTGATGATCAGCAGACTGAAAAACAGCGCCGGACCGACTTCACGGCAGGCGTCAATCACTAGCTGCGCACGGGATGCGTCTGGTCCGGCGCGCTCCAGATGCTTGTGCGCATTCTCGATCATGACGATGGCTGCGTCCACCATGGTGCCGATTGCGATGGCAATGCCGCCGAGGCTCATGATGTTGGAATTGATGTCCATCAGATGCATGGCGCCCATTGCGATCAACATGCCGACCGGTAGCATGATGATCGCCACCAGCGCGCTTCTGACATGCATGAGGAAGATGATGCAGACCAGCGCCACGATGAAGCTTTCTTCCAGCAGCACTTGCTTCAAATTGTCGATGGCGCGGTTGATCAGATCGGAGCGGTCATAGGCCGCCTGTAACGATACACCGTCCGGCAGGCCGCTGGAGATTTCGGCGATTTTGTGCTTCAGATTGTCGATAACTTCGAGCGCATTCTGCCCGTAGCGCGCTACCGCGATGCCGGAAACGGCCTCACCTTCGCCATTCAGTTCGGCTATGCCGCGTCGCTCGTCCGGCGCCAGTTCGACGTGCGCCACGTCACGCACCAGAACAGGCGTGCCCGCATTCGCCTTGAGGACAAGATTTTCGATATCGGCTATGCCGCGCAAATAGCCGCGGCCGCGCAGGATGTATTCGGTCTCCGCCATTTCGATGATGCGGCCGCCCACATCGCGGTTGCTGGCGCGGATTACCTCTGCGACCCGGGTGATCGGAATGCCGTAGGACTGCAATTTATGCGGTTCAATCGTGACCTGATAGGTTTTTACAAACCCGCCCACGCTGGCGACTTCGGCTACACCTTGCGTTTTAGTGAGCTGGTAGCGAACAAACCAGTCCTGGATGGTGCGCAATTCCTCAAGCGTGTGCCGGGCGGACTGCACGACATATTGATAAACCCAGCCGACACCGGTTGCATCGGGACCGAGCGTGGGTGTGACGCCAGCGGGCATTTGTCCGGAGGCGAAATTCAGATATTCGAGCACCCGGGTCCGCGCCCAGTAAATGTCGGTGCCGTCTTCAAAAATGACGTAGATGAACGAAGCGCCGAACACCGACAGGCCGCGCACGACTTTGGATTTCGGTACGGCCAGCATCGCCGTGCTCAGCGGATAGGTGATTTGGTCTTCGACAACCTGGGGCGCCTGACCGGGATATTCCGTATAAATGATGATCTGCACGTCCGATAGATCGGGGATGGCGTCGAGCGGTGTGCGCATGACGGCGTAGATACTCATGGCGATGAGGGTGACTGTTGCCAGCAACACCAGAAAACTGTTGCGGGCCGACCATTCGATAAGCCTGCTCAACATGTCAGTGCCCGCCGCCGTGCCCGGTACTGTGTGCACTATCTTCCGCTGAGTGCAGGTGGGTGATGCGATAACCGCCGTCCGCCTGTGCTGTCAGCATGAAACCGATGGTCTGCCCCGGCTTGACTGATTGTAACAATGCCGGATCGCTCACGCGGAAGTCCATGATCATCGCTGGCCATTGGAGACTGGCGATCGGTTCATGCGCAAGCGTAATTGTTGCGGTGCTCCAGTCTATTGACCGGATCACGCCTTTGCCATGATGTGTGCGAGCTGAGGTGTCGGCGGGTCTGTCGAGCGTATCCACATCCGGCTGAGCATCGGCAGGAAAGGGATTAAATCCGGATAACGCTGCCTTGAGATTGCTTTCTGCATCAATGAGAAAGTTTGCGCGGGTGACGACCGCTTCTCCTTCGACCAGTCCGGACAGTACTTCGGTGTATTCATCGGCCCGCATGCCGGTTTTTATCGCGCGTGGTTCAAAGCGTCCCGCGCCAAGCGCGATCAGTACCATTTTCTTCAAGCCGGTATCCAGTACCGCGGAATTCGGTATGGTCAGGACTTCATGCAGACCATGTTGCGCGGAAAACTCAACCCGCGCATACATATCCGGTTTGAGGAGCGCTTTTTTATTGGCCAGTTCAATGCGAACCCGGGTGGTCCGGGTTTCAGGCGTGACTACCGGATAGATGAACGTCATCCGGCCGGTGAATTTTTTGCCGGGATAGGCATCCACGGTGATTGTGGCGGTTTGTTCGGGGCGCAGCATATGCAAATCCTGCTCGAATACTTCCGCGAGCACCCAGACATGGGACAGATCGGCGATTTCATACAATGTGTCGCCCGGCATGAAGCGTTTTCCTTGAACGGCATTTTTTGTAATCACGACGCCGTCAATAGCGGCGCGCAGCGGCAGGTAGGTCATCGGGCTGCCTTCGCGCTGCAACCGGCGCAGATCGGATTCCGCAATATCCCAGTTATACAGTCTTTGCAGCGCATTCTCCGAAAGCCGCTGCATTTTTGCCTGGACATCCGGATCGCTTTCTCTGACCCAGTGCATGCCTTTTGCAGCGATCAGATAATCATGCTGAGCGGTAATCAATTCCGGGCTGTAGACATCCATTAACACTTCGCCTGTTTTAATTTTCTGACCGGTAGTGCTGACATGCAGCCGCTGTATCCAACCTTCGAATTTTGGGGAAACGGTATATAACAGGCGCTCGTCGGCCTGTACGGTCGCCAGCGCTTGTATCATCCGGTGGAGCATGCGGTATGCGGCGGGTTCGGTTTTGACGCCGAGTTTCTGGATTCTTTCAGGACTGATGTGCACGGTGCTGTCGTCAGCCGATGTTGCTTCGTCTGCATAGACCGGGATATAGTCCATACCCATCGAATCTTTTTTTGGTGCCGGAGAAATATCGGGCAGCCCCATCGGATTGCGATAATAAAGAATCCGGCGTTCGGCTGACGCCGTATCCGCCGCGCCGGTTGCAGGTGCGGGCGTGGATGCAGGTTGTCCGGCGCTACCCCACCAGTAGCCGGCGGCGAGTGCTGTGATGACCAACATGACAACAACAAACGGCTTAGTCATGGTGTTCGCCTTGTCCCCTGCTTTCTGTCGGGTTGGCGAGGGAACTGCCCGTGATGAAATCAATTTCCGCACGCGCCTTGTTATAGTTTGCGATTGCCGTAACAAGACTGATTTCATATTCAAACACCGTCATCTGACTGTCGAGCAAAGTCAGAAAGTCGACGCGGTTGACGCGGTACGCGGCGAGCGCGGACTCGACGGTGAGCAGCGCCTGCGGCAGAATGGCCGTCCGGTAAAGCCATATCGATTTCAGGTTTTGTTCCGCCGCTGCAGTGTACTGGCGCAAACCGGCGGCAATTTCATTGCGCTGCGCCTGATACAGATGGATGGCCTGATCGCGCAGCGCCAGCGACTCGGCGATACGCGGCGCAAGTTTACTGTCGCGCCAGACCGGCAGGTTGATCGCCACGGTAAAACCTACCATATCCGGACGACTCGCGCCGTCGAGCATGGAACTGCGCTGGCCGTATGAAAGTCGTACATCGAGATCAGGATAATAATCCTTTCGCGCCAGATCCGTTTCTTTTGCAGTACGCGCCATAATGCTCTGCAGAGCTTTTAGCTGCGGACGCTGCGTCAGTGCGGTTTCATGTAGAGACTCCGGGTTCAGCCGTGTTTCCGGCCATTGCGATAGGGTTATGTCGGGTATGCCGTCGGTATTATGACGTCCCAACGCCCGGATCAGGTCGGCTTCGGTTGCAGGTATTTCGCGGCCCAGTTTGAGCAATTCGTCCTGCATCCGGGATATCTGCGTCTGTGCTTTCAATACATCGGTCTGGCCGCCCATGCCCAGCGCGTAGTGGTCTTCAGCAATATGCAGAAAATCCTCCAGGATGGATTTGTTTTTTTCAGTTAACTGAATCGTTGCGTGCGCGAGGCCGAGATCAAAATAAGCGATTTTGACCGTGCGCATGATGCGATTGATGGTTTCCTGGTAGCCATATTCGACACTTTGCGCATCCTGCGCGGCGACATCCCTGCGCAAATCACGTTTTCCGGGAAATGGCAACCGCTGGGACAGGCCGATCATTTTCATGGTCATGTCGTCCCGGTTGAAAGGCGATGACGCCAGCGGCACATTGACCACGCCGGCCTCGAGCACGGGGTCGTCAAGCGCTGCCGCGGGTGCGATGCGCTGGCGGGCGGCGTCATACTCGCGCTGCGCGGCAAGAATTTCAGGATTGTTCTCAAGCGCTTCAGTGATCAGGGCAGACAGAATGGCGTCAACGTCCTTCGCTTTTGTTACGGTAGGCGGCAGCGGCATCAAATCTGCAGGTTGCGGTACGGCGGCAGGGCTCCAATGTGAAGTTTCCCCGAAACTGAACACAGGAAAAATGAAGACGGTCACTGCTGTCAGGATCATAGTTCTGAGACCTTTGTACGGCGTCATGAGCGGCGCGATAATAAGGCAAGAATTTGCGAAAAAGCGGAGTTTATGCGGGGTAAATGAGCATTTTTCGCAAATTTTTAACGCAATTATTGTGCCGCGTAGTAGTCGTGCAAAGGTCTCAGTTCTGTGAATCATGACCATTTCATCGTGATGCGCTTATTTGACTGTAAGATTGACGCCGAGGATCAGCAGTTCATTCCAGGCGTCTTTGACATTGCCGTCAGCCACGCCTTTGATGATCCGGTCGATTTTTGCCGCGCGCAGCAGGCTTTTCAGCAACTGCTGCTCTGTGATTCGCTTTGCGGCCATGATAACTGTGTTTTGCCGTTCTCCCCAGATGCGGACTGTTTTTAATAGCTGGCCGGCGGGAATGCCCTGATTCAGTCCTTTGCGCAGGAAAATCAATTGCCGGATCTGTTCGCATAAAACCGTCAGAATGAGCGGCGGCGCGGCGCCTTCGCTTTGCAGTCCGGCCAGTATGCGTGTAAAACGCGCCGGATTGGCTGACAGCATGGCATCCGCCAGTTGATAAACATCATAGCGGGCAACGTCGAGAATAGCGTTTTTGACCGCTTCGAACGACAGATGGCCGGAAGGGTAGAGCAGCGCAAGCTTCTGTATTTCCTGATTCGCGGCCAGCAGATTACCTTCAACCTGTCCGGCGATAAACAGCAGGGTGTCTTGGTCGACCGTTTGCTGCTGCAGGGCGAGCCGGTTTCTGATCCAGATTGGCAATTGTGTCTGTTCAATGGCGTAGATGGGTACCATGACGCCTGCATTCTCAATGGCTTTGAACCATTTGGCGGACTGGCTCTGCCGGTCTATTCTGGGCAGTGTGATCAGCGTGATGGCATCCGTGGGCAAAGCCCGGCAGTAGTTCTCAATGGTTTTGCCGCCCTCTTTACCCGGTTTTCCGGTGGGAATACGTATGTCGATGATTTTGCGATCGCCAAACAACGACGGACTGCAACCGGCGCTGAGCAGTTCGGTCCAGCGGAAATGGCTGTCCGCGGTGTAGATCTCATGTTCGGTAAAGCCGTTTTCGCGCGCCTTTTTGCGAATCAGGTCAGTGGTCTCGGCAATCAGCAGCGGTTCGCTGCCGAAAACCGTATACAGTGGCGCCAGCTGTTTTTGCAAGTGCAGAGCAAGCTGGTCTGCTTTTAACTGCATGCCGGTGATCAGTTGATGACCGTGAGGCCTGCCGGCGCGTCGGGTGTGCGAATGGTCGACAACCGCCAGATAATCTGCTGTACGGCGTCAGACTGCATGTCCCGGTAAAGCATCTGTTCTTCGGCTTCTTTAGCCAGAATCTGGGCATCCAGGAATGGCAGAATTCGCGTCAATACGATTTCAGTTTGTGGCGCAATTTCAATACCGTTGGTGTCCAGAAGGCGAGTGGATATTCGGAAAACCAGTTCAAACTCGCGAACGCGTCCACCCCCTGAAAGTGAAAGAATCCGCCGCTCATTGCTGGCGTTGATGACTTGCAGAATAGCTTCGGCTTCTTCCATTGTGTCGACAATTTTTGTAGTAGTCGAAGCGCCGACCGCACGGCGCAAATCCGATCCGATGGTGTGGCCCGACGGTGCGGCGACGTATAATGTTTTGAATGGCAGCGATGAAATCTGACCGCGCAGCTTGAAACCGCAGGCGGTCAGCAGAAGAAACATCAAAAGCACTGTCAGAATAAGAATTCCGGATGATCGGTATTTCGCCGGGTAATCGGTTGCGGTTGCTGCGGTTTTGTTCATTGCGTTGATAAGAAATTGAAGGGCGGTGGTCACTTTCCGGAAACACATCAAGTGATTTAGATTTTACAGCAAATCGGGGGGTATTGTACTGTTGTGCAGTATGATGGCTGCCATGAGCGCTATACGATAGCATCAGCAAGCTGATGAAAAACGATCTGTGTTGTGTCGCCGCGGAGTTAAAGCAGACCCGGCGTTGCTCATTTATCAGGCATATGCATCGCCTTCTGGTCTGTTTTTATCGGTTATCGACTGCCTCTCGACTATATTTTTAGAAAGGATAATGTGTGTTTCCGGATTGTCGTAACACGATAAGCAAGTGACCGCGATCACCCGACTCTGTTTGAAGATTTGATAAAAAGGAGTTTTTTATATGACCATTGCCTATACTGTTCGTGAGAATGCTCGTGTGCAGAACCGTCGCCGGGATGTTCCTTTCTTTTGTGCATACCATCTGGGATTTAAACCGGGCAGGCGCACTGGCGAGCGCCGCGCCGAAACAGGGCGCGGGGGGAGCGCTTATGTCGATCGCTACGCGGATCACTTGATGTTTTGTGTTATCGGCATCATGCTTCTCAGTGTGTGCGATGCGTTTTTTACGCTGAGAATTCTGGATAGCGGTGGCGAAGAACTGAACTGGTTCATGCTGACCCTGATCGAGGACAGCGTGGATAAATTCATTGCGGTGAAAATGGCGCTTACGGCTTTGGCGCTTGTCATGCTGGTGATTCATCAGAATGTGAAGGTTTTCGGCGGAATGCGCGTCAGACATCTGCATTATTTGATTCTGACCGGTTACAGTTTTTTAATTGGATACGAACTTTACTTGCTTGAACAGGCTTCGAGTTTGTAGAATGGGCGTTCTTTAAATTTATAGAATCGGGAAACCAAATGACGGAAAGTGAAAAAAAGATCATCATTGATGGCGT
The DNA here is from genome assembly GCA_020852475.1 of Nitrosomonas sp. GTDB lineage: Bacteria > Pseudomonadota > Gammaproteobacteria > Burkholderiales > Nitrosomonadaceae > Nitrosomonas. The sequence goes on along the minus strand of JADZAR010000133.1, from coordinate 14,331 downwards.
TGAATACCCATTGTCATCGCTGAGTCAGGAAGCCAAAGCGCAAATTACCAATTTGCGTGTTGTAGAAAACGAAATTGCACAACTCAAGGCCAGACTGGCCATTGCCGGTACCGCGAAAATGGCGTATCAGGCTGCGCTAAAAAATGCGCTGCCTGTTGACAGGCATTGATTATTTCTGCATTGCGCCGGTTGTTGTCAAATTCTCCGGCGCTGAATCAGCCGGTGTGAAATAAGACGCGATTTTACGCAAATCATCCAGTACCAGCGTGCCCGCAGCCAGATTCAAGCGCAGGTACGCAAGCAGAAAATGGTATTTAGCCTCGGCCAGATTAATCTCACTGTTAAAAAGCTGCTGTTGCGCATCGAGTAAATCCAGATTGATGCGGATGCCGCCCTGTATGCTTTTTTCTGTCGCATGCACCAGCAGTTTGGCCGATTTCACCGCCAGTTCCAGTGATTCGATACGCCGTACACTGCTGTAAACGCGCTGATATTGTCTGCGCAGTTCAACCAAAACATTATCCATAATGGCGTCCAGTTCAGCCTCGGCGCGCGCGTGATTGGCTTTGGCCTGATCCGTCAACGCATTCACGCGCCCACCGGCGTATAACGGCAGGTTGACTTCGACGCCAACCGTGGCGAGCTCAACATCACGATCAAAAGTAATAAATGACGCTGATTTATTCCGGCTGAGACTGGCGACAAAATCGACGCGTGGCGTGTGACCCGCATAGCTCTTGCGTATTTCTTCCTTGCCCGATTGCACGATATGCCGCTGGGTGACGAGCTCCGCGTTACGATCTATCGCGAGTGCGCGCCAGTCTTCAAAACCAGGTAGGAATATCATATCGGCACGGAAGATATCCGATAAATGGTGGAGTTGCACTGCTTCCCGTCCTATCATCGACTCCAGACGCAATTGTGCAACATACAATTCATCCTGTGCCTCGATCAGCTGCGCCTGCGCCAATGCATGGCGGGACTGTGTTTCCAGCACATCCGTAGTGGTGCCTTCGCCTTTCATCAGCATGTTTTCGTTGACGCGCTTGAGTTCGGTGAGTGAATCCAGCTGGGCATGCGCAAGCTTCAACCGATGCTGCGCGAGCAATGCTTCGAAGTAAACTTCAACCAGCCGGACAATGAGTTGCTGACTTTGGCCGGAAAAACGGGCGCGACTGGAATTGGTCTGCGCTTGCCCCTGGCGATACCCGGCAACAGCTTCCATGTTGATAATCGGCTGGCGCAAGGTCAATGCGCTGACTTGGCTGCGAAAACTCAGGTCATTAGGTATGCCAGGCGTGGATGTTTTCTGATTGCCCACACTTTTGCTGTCCGTATGTGTGATGGTCAGATTGGGTAACAGGCTCGCACGGGTAATAATTTCGGTTTGCTGTCCGGCTTCACTTTCATGGATGGCGGAACGATAAGTGGGGTCATGCTCCAGCGCGGCTTCGTACGCATCAAGCAGGCTCAATGCCTGGGCCGATCCGGCCAGGGCGGCGGTAAAAACAATGATTGTTATTTTGCGCGCTATCGTCATGGGTAGAGTTATTCCTCGCTCATTGCCGCATGAAGCCGGTCAAGGATCGGTTTAAACAGATAGTTCATCAAAGAGCGCTCACCGGTCTTGACGAAAATTTCCACCGGCATACCGGCGCGTACCTGATGATGCGTCAGTAACGCCATGCCTTCGGGGGTAACCTTTGCTTTCAGCTGGTAATACGGTTCGCCGGTGCGTTCGTCGGTGAGTCGATCAGCGGAAACCTGCAACACTTCGCCAGGAATATTCGGCGTTTTATTCTGGTTGAAGGCGGAAAAAATCAGATCCACCGGTAAGCCGGGATGTATCTTGTCAATCAGGTGCACGGGCACCTGGCCGGTAATCGTGAGCGGGTCATCGCTGGGCACGATGTCCATCAGGCGGAATCCCGGTTGAATAACGCCGCCTTCAGTGAAAACGTTGATGCCAACCACGATGCCATCGGCGGGTGCTTTTACCAGGACATTGTCCAGTTCGAATTCGTGGCTGATCAGCTGACTGTGAAGCGCATCCGCTTCACGCTGTATGTCGGACAGCTGCTGGCGCACTTCTTTTTGATGTTCCTGAAGGCGCTGGATACGGCGTTGCTTCAATTCCGAAATCTGGCGCTGAATCCGTCCGATATTGCCGGTTTCAGCTGAAATCTCTCCCGCGAGCTGGACATTGGTGCGCTCCAGATCGAGTACACGGTTACGCGGTACAAAACCATCGCTGGAGAGTTCCCGCAGATTGATCAATTGTTCCTGCAGGAATTCGATCTGCTGCTTTTTGCTGATTTGCGAGGCTTCGAGACCTTGCAGTTGCATTGTCAGGCCGGCGATATTTTCGTCGATGGCTGCAAGCTCATGGGCCATTGCGAGTTGACGTGATCTGAACAATTGATTCTGCGTGAGAATAGTGTTCTGGATACGCGGGTCATGTTGCATGGCTAGTAAATCGGCAGGATATTCAATGGTGTTATTTCCATCGCGTTCCGCCAGCAGGCGTGCCTTTACCGCGCGTGCGGTGATCAGTTGCGTGCGAGTGATTTCCGTCTGCGCGTTGATCTGGACATCATTCATTCGCACCAGAACCTGACCGGCCTTGACGTGATCGCCTTCCTTGATATAGATCTGATCGATAATGCCGCCGGTGCGGTGTTGCACGGCTTTACGGTTGGTGTCCACGGTGACCGTGCCGGAAAGCGGCACGCCTTTATCCAGCGGTGCAAGAAATGCCCACAGCAAAAATCCGCCGACACCGACCAGCACGATCCACCAGCCCAGCCGGGAATGCACCGACTCATCGGTTTTGACATCATCATCCGTTTGATCGTGTTCTGTTTGTCCCGATTGCGCCGCCGGAGCAGCGCCGGAAGGTGCTGCGTTACTGTCTGCCTGCAATTTCATAACTGTTCCTGTCATATACGCATAGCGCTGTAATGTGCTTTTGTTTCAACGACCTGCTAAGCCTCTGTATCAACCACGTTGACCGTTTGTACGGGAAGCTGTGGCTGGGCGGCGGCTGGCGTCGGTTGTTTCTGCTGTGCGGACTGCTGGGGCGCCTGCTGTTGTTTTTTTAATTCGGCCAACACTTGCTCTGTCGGACCGAACAATCTTGCCACGCCTTCCTGTAACACCAGCAATTTGTTGGTTACGCTGATCACGCTGCTGCGGTGCGTGATCAGCACGATTGTTTTGCGGCGTTTGCGCAGGTCGATCAAAGCATTCAGCAGCGCCTGCTCGCCGACATCGTCCAGATTGGAGTTAGGTTCGTCAAGCACAATGAGCGCAGGGTCGTCGTACATGGCGCGCGCCAGTCCAAGGCGTTGTTTCTGGCCACCGGAAAGCCCCGCGCCGCCGTCGCCCAGTTTGGTGTCGTAACCTTCGGGCATGTTCAGAATCATTTGATGAACGCCCGCGCGCTGCGCCGCGAGAATGACTTTTCCGGCATCCACTTCGCCAAATCGTGCAATATTCTCGGAAACCGTACCGCTGAATAACTCAATGTCTTGTGGCAGATAACCGATATGCGGGCCGAGTTCTTCCTTGTTCCACAGATAGACATCCGCGCCATCCAGGCGCACCTTGCCCGCTGCTGCGGGCCATACACCAACAAGAAGCCGCGCCAGCGTGGATTTTCCCGATCCGCTCGGCCCTACGATGCCGAGTACTTCGCCAGCCGTCAGGGACAAGTTCAAGCCTTTGATAACAGGCACGCGGGATCCCGGCGGTGCGGCGGTGACATTTTCAACGCTAACAGCGCCAGTTGGTTTCGGCAGCGTCATGCCGGGTTCACGCGCGGGATGCTGCTCAAGTAGTTTGGTCAGCCGGTCGTAGGCGCTGCGTGCGCCGCCGAATTGCTTCCATACGTTGATTAGCAGTTGCACAGGAGCAATGGCGCGGCCCATCAGAATGGACGCTGCAATCATCATGCCGGGGGAGATCTGGTTTTCCAGCACCAGCAGCGCACCGAGTCCCAGCATCAGCGATTGCAGTGCAACCGTTGCCGATTTCGATATCGCCGTAACGATACCCGCCTTTTCACTGGCTTCCGCCTGCAAGTTCAAAAAACGGCTGTGTAGCTTGTTCCATCGCGCCTGAAGATTGGGCAGCATGCCCATGGCTTCGATCACTTCGGCATTGCGCAGATTATTGGATGCCATGTTGGTTGATACCACAGCCATAGTGTTGGCTTCATCCAGCGGTTTGCGCGAGATTTTTTCGTTAATGTAGGCTAATACGATCAGCACCGCTGTACCCACCAGCGCAAAGACACCCAACCAGGGGTGGAACATAAAAATGACAAAAATATAAATCGGAAACCAGGGCGCGTCGAAAAAAGCGAACAACGCGTTACCGGTCATGAACTGGCGGATGTTGGTGAGATCTTTTAAAGCCTGTCCGGCATTGCTTTCACCATGCTTGAGGGATTGCTCGAAAGCCGCGGTGTAGACGCGTTTGTTTAACTTCAGATCCAGTTTTGCGCCGACGCGAATCAGGACAAAGCTGCGCACATATTCGAGTGCGCCGAGAAAAATATACGCACCGATGACAATCAATGTCAACATCAGCAGTGTCATTTCGTTGCGGCTGGTCAGTACGCTGTCGTAGAGTTGCAACATATAAATGGCGGGCATCAGCATAAGACCGTTAATCACGGCGCTGAACACGCCGATCGAACGAAAAGCCTGTTTGAAGCTTAACAGCACTTCGGCAATTTCATTCTGCCGTTTGGGTTTTGTTTTCATTAAAATATGTGATTAAAAATCATAAGCAAAAACTAAAAAAGCGGATTCTTTTATGGCAAGTCTTCTCTCGACAGCCTGAACGGCCGGGCAGAAATCAATAATTGCCGCCATAGCGCGGAACTGTCAAAAACCATATCCTGATTCATGCGTGCAGCCATGTTGCTATTCCAGTGCCGGTATCGCGGCAGGCAGCGCATGGCGATAATCGTCCAATGGAAAAGCCAGAATGGCAAAGTTACCAAGCGCGGTTTGCGATCGAGCGCCAGAAAAATCCGCCGGATCATTTCCCGGTAAGACAATGTTTCACCCCCGGTAAGATTGTAAGCGCAGTTTCTTAGATTTAAGGTCTGTAATGCGCGTATGCAGGCTATCGCTACGTCACCGGCATGCACGGGTTGCCTCAATCCCGCAGCTTTGCCGATGAGCGGAAAAAAACCAAAGCGCTGGATAAAGCGGGCAATTTCGCTGATGTTTTTGTCACGACCGAGACCGTAGATCAGTGTCGGGCGCAGAATGATCCATTCGATCTGATTTGCGGCAGCCCATGCGGTGACGCGGTTTTCGCCTTCAATCAGTTGTTGCACGATCTTTTGTTCTTTGACATCGGTAGACTTTCGTTTGGTAATACTGCTGGTTGAAGACAGTATGACAATGCGCTTTATACCATAGCTGGACAAAAGTTTGAAATATTCGGGCAAAATCCATATCGGCGCGGCGCAAATCCATAGACTGATTTTTTCATCGGTGGAGTCGGCGGCCGTTAAGACAGGCACAAGCTGTCGCCAGGTGACCTGCGTAGTATTGCTGTTCTGCGTGATTGATTGACGCGAAAACGCCATAACGCGCCAGCCGTTTTCCGGTAATAGCTGTTGCAGGCAGGCGCCCACCAGACTGGTTGCGCCCAGTACGCCGACAAGCCGATTATCCATGTTTCGGTTTTAAAGACTGACGAACCCACCGAAGCGAATGGTACAGAACGGTGAGCATGAAGCGTAACCACACGCCGCATATCACCAGCCCCATCAACAAGGGAGGGTATGCCGTACCAAAAAATTTCCTGTAAAAGCGGATCATGCCGCGATGTTTATGCCAGGCCACAAAAACGGGCCGTGCCTTGCTGCAAGTACCTTGATAATGAATTGCCCTGGCATCGGGAACAAATAATATTTTCCAGCCTTGCTGGCGGAAGCGCACGCACAGATCGAGATCCTCGCAATGCAGAAAATAACCTTCATCCCAGCCACCGACCGCCTGCAATGCCTCGCGCCGCACCAGCATCATCGCGCCTGTGGTGGCCTCTACTGCAATTGGCTTGTCGGGCAGAGGTTTCTTGTGCAGATGAAAATCGGGAAACAGCTCCGGCCAGTATTTTTCCAAGCGGTATAAACCCGAAGCACGTACAAAAGCGCGCCAGGGCGAGGGCACATCCCGCCGTCCACCACCCTGTTCCGAACCGTCGGGATTTTGTATATGACCGCCGGCCATGCCTGCTTCCGGGTCCGCCTCAAGCGCTTGCAGCAGGTGTTTCAGACTGCCGGGTTCAAGCATGCAATCCGGATTGAGAAACAGGATATAACGTTCGGTTGCCAGTTCGTTTGCTTTTTGGCAGCCGATATTGCAACCGGCGGAAAAACCGAGATTGGTCGTGTTGCGTATGATACTAAGCCGGGGTTCATGCTGGAATTGAGCAATCAGTGTCGACAGGCTTGAATCGGTGGATGCATTATCAACGATAATAATCGAGTCGGTTGCTTTCAGTATCAATGCAACACATTCGGTCAGCAAAGCGCCTGCGTTATAGTTAACAATTACTGCGACAATCGATTTTTTTCTGTAAGCTTCAGTTTTCATCTAAAGTCTTTTTTATTATTCACTGATCGGTTATAGGATCAATATTGACTACCGATTTATGTAATAAATTGTTAAAAATAGCAAGGGGACACGCATATTGCATATATAAAAGAGTAGTTTTAGCTGACCGAATCCACTGATTTGTGCAGAAGTAGCTCAGTTTGAAGCGAAGCAAATTAATGATGCGTTACAGCGTGAACAATACATTATTTGGAATCTTCCAATTTTCCTGTCTTCCCTTTAAAACCATCCATCAATCCTTTCAACATCAGCTTAAGTTTGCAACTTGAGTGATTAAACGGATTCTTCTTGCAACATGTTAATCTGCCCCATAGTGTAGATAACCATTTTGTGAATCGAGTCCCCGGCAAGCGGAGACTCTTTCGTGGATAAGATTGCAAGAGCGCGATGAACCCTTACAGTTAGTTAAAATAATCCAGTCTGCTATTTTAAATCACCAGGAAAGCGTCCTTGATATTGATACCCAGAAAATCCTCCTGGGATATAGTCTTGCGTATAGTAATGATCACGAATATTGGGCTCCCAATATTCATACAGCTTTGTTCCTGTATTTAAAGGACTGAGATAACCCAAAGTTTTTTCGAATTCGTATCCGTTTCCTGGAGATTGAGTCGGGCTCGTACTGTATGCATGGTCTGCATTTGCTGCATTGTAAAACTGAACAAATGGTTTGGTGCCACTCGGTTGATTTATTGATAGGCGCCCTATATTACCTTCATATACATAGCCTAAAAAACCACCGGGTATATAATCCGTGGTGTAATAGTGATCTCCAGCCGGGTGGTTCCAGTACCGATGTAGGCTAGCATAAGCGTTGGAGGTGGATTTTTGCAACGAAATATTTTTAAACTCAATATCAGTATCAAATCCCCCCCAAATTTCCCAGCCCAGATAAAGTTCACCAACATAATAATCTTCTAGTTTGTGATATTCACCATGTTGCTTGTATATTTTGTCTAAGGCCTGTTGGGCAACTTTATTGACATTAAAAGTCACGCTTTTCCACTGCCCATTGGGGCTGCCGATTCCATATTCATTATCTGCTGTAATGTAAACTGGATTGGAGTCTGATAATTGGTCGTTTCCTAGCCAAGGCGTACTAAAATTATTTCCTAAACGTGCGGCATTGATAACTAAATAAATCTTGTTTCTGCCTGGAGCAATTAGGCGGTCATACTGTTTTTTTACTAATACTAGGCCGATGTAGAAGAGCGCACGATTCTGTGCTCCGTAGTGTAAAGAAGGATCGCTTTCTAAATCACATTCGCTGCCATTTTTAGTTAATTTATTTAGCTTGAATTCAGCGGAAAAGGTAAAAGAATAATTAAGACCGAAACTATTTCTTTCTGTTTGTGATATAAAACCACTTGAATCTGTATTTGGAAGTGTATTTGCAAACAATAGGTGAGGCCAATGAGTAACGGGGTCACCATAGTTAGGCGCATTTTGCATATTGCATCCGTTTATCCACTCTTGCTTAGAATTGTATTTCATTCGGGCAGCGCCATTCCCAAATGAAAAAGACTTGGCCCCGTTAGACGAAATTAAGCTGGTACGCGCACTGATTGCAGTATTAGGCTTGTTTGCAGGGTTTGCACAAAAAAATGTATTTTCGGCAACTTCTACAAAGTGCCAGCTGCCCGCAGGTCTGTTTGCCACAGGAAAACTGCACTCAGGTCCTCTACTAGGCGCCTTCCTAAATCCATTTGTAAAACTTTTATCGTCAATTATTTCAATTGCATGCGCGAATGAAAACACTGAAATTATTGAGATTTGCAGAATAATTTTGATTAAAATGTTGAAGGTCTTGATACCAGACATAACAAACTCCTAACAGAAAAAACAAACATTGTAATTTTACGCTTGGATTGAAATACTTTTCCGCTGCCTTGCAGTAAAATCCTCTAAGGTATTTGCAACTACAAAACTATACCTTTTGTTCTTCAAATTTCGATTTCTTAGTCCGGTATCATCATGTTTTAATTGATAAATATGGAAATCTACTGCCGAAATTTGATGCCTAAAGGGTATACAGTGAAACTTTGCATGTTATAACTTAAGACTCTTAACTTTATCGTTTTAGTTTGACAAACAGCTACCTCAGCTTATTTAACTTTATCGTTTTAGTTTGACAAACAGCTACCTCAGCTTATTAATATTTTGAAAAAATGTAAAACAATAATGTACCAGGAACAAGAGTAAAAAGTCATACCAATGGAGTAGAAATACTGTAGCTTGCCGTTTATTTTTGGGTGAAGGCTGGCGAAATAGATATTGAATTAATGATTTTGAAATTTTGTGCGCAACTACAAGCTGCAAGGTCATGCTGCTTGTTAAAGAATAATTTTTTCATTATTTTGATTTTATCAAATCGTAAAAACGAATAATCATGTTAAATCCCGGAATGCCACGTGAGCGAGCCGTACCATATTTCCAGTTTGCCACGGCTAATTTTCTAAATAAACGGCGTGGTCTGAATAAAGCCAGCCAACGTCAAATTTTTCATAACGAAAACCCATCACATTACTGGTGCCGAAATCTTCCGTGTGCCCGAGTTGCATGAGTTTATCTATTTCTTCAGGTGTGGGAAAGACAATTGCTCTCTTGGCGAGCGTTAAAATAAAAGGCTTGATGTCTTCAAAACTGTAGCCTGTCAGATCAACAGCGCGTGCAAACTCTGTCATGAAATCGATAATACTGGCCTGAAATTGCTCTATATGCGTATTGGCGCACAATTCTGCTTATTCTATCCTGACTTGTATTTGCTTTAAAAACGGGCTCAATTTGGTCGCTCGCTGGTTTTTTGATAACCAATCGTTGTCGGATGAAGTGCGCGTGCACCTTCTTCAAAAATTTCTTATAGAAGCGGATCATGCCTTTATGTTTATGCCAGGCCACGAAAATAGGTCGTGCTTGACTGCAGGTGCCCTGATAATGAATCGCCTTTGCATCAGGAACAAATAATATTCTCCAGCCTTTCTGACGGAAACGCATGCACAGATAGAGATCCTCGCAATGCAGAAAATAACCCTCATCCCAACCGCCAACTTCTTGTAGGGCTTCACGCCGTACCAGCATCATCGCGCCTGCGGTGGCTTCAACTTCAATCGGCTTGTCCGGCAATGGTTTTTTGTGCAGATGAAAATCGGGAAACAGCTCCGGCCAGAATTTTTCCAGGCGGTATAAACCCGAAGCACGTACAAAAGCGCGCCAGGGCGAGGGCACATCCCGCCGTCCGCCACCCTGTTCCGAACCGTCGGGGTTTTGTATATGACCGCCGGCCATGCCTGCTTCCGGATCCGCCTCAAGCGCTTGCAGCAGATGTTTCAGACTGCCGGGTTCAAGCATGCAATCCGGATTGAGAAACAGGATATAACGTTCGGTTGCCAGTTCGTTTGCTTTTTTGCAGCCGATATTGCAACCGGCGGAAAAACCGAGATTGCGGCTTGAATGATGAATAATCAGGCGGTTTTCATCGGGAAAATGCGCTTTGAGGTCAGCAATGCTGGTATCTGCGGAGTCGTTGTCAACGACGACGACCTGTCGCGCCTGCTTTAAGGCATGCGTAACACACTGGGTCAGTATCCGGCCTGCATTGTAATTAACAACAATGATTGAAACGGGTGATTATAGGCATTAAATTGGGCGCATTATCCGGTTTTTCTTGCTTGATGAAGACGCAGAAGCCTGACAGCGGGCAATAACAGTTTGCGCAGCCATGGACGGCGATTAACAGCGAGTTTCAGGTTGCCCAGCTTAAGGGAAGCATGATAGTGAATGACATGTGCAATATCCTGCCAGAATGTTCTGTGCCGGATTTCTTCGGTTCGAGGCAGATCAGTGTGCACGAATGAAGAAAATCTGCGCAAACCATTTCTGGCGTTTAGTGTTGATTCCAGAAAACCGTGACCAAAACGGCGATCTGGTTCAAGGTGGCAGCCTTCGGCCCATTCATTCCAGGCATTAATGAATATCAGTGATTCTTCTTCACCGCAGCGGATACTCGCATCAATCGTGGACGACAGCCAGTATTCGTAATTCTCGGGCGTGCCGTTCAGCACGACCAGTGCGCGGTTTTTGGTTCGGGCCGTATTGTCCCAGGAAGGAAATACAGTTTTAAAGACTCGCGCTGTCCCGTCCGTGCCATAGGTGCGGTCAAGATAGGACTGCGCGATCACGGAATATTGTAGAACATTACCTTGAAAGGGCTCGTGAAACGCGATCTCATCATTGATGTTGCTGTTTTTTAGATTATGGGGCGGAAACTCGACTCCGCTATCAAATCCATACTGAATATAGTCCTCGTTGCCATGGGTTAAAGCGGCGCAAAGATGGATCTCGCCGAGTCCGCTTGACCGGCAATATTCGCGCCAGATCTCCAGTGTCTTTTTCGCATCAGGAAGATGCTGCGGCCGGTAAACAATGAGAAAAGGCTTGCCGTCGACTCTGATATAACGCTGATCGCTGAAAAACGGCATCAATGACTTGATGAAATTTAAATCGTCATCAGGCAGATATTTCTGGGCGATCAGTATTTCATGGTCAGCCGCATCCCAGCGGCGTGTCCAGTTTTCATTGGCCCAGCACAGGCAGAATGGCATGTCGCTTTCCGGATCGGCAAGCATGTCATCAAGCGGCAGATTTAAAATTCGTTTGCCCGAGAACCAGTAGTAGTGATAACAAAATCCGGATAGGCCGTATTGTTTCGCCACCCTGATTTGATCGCGCCGGGTTTCGCGAACGCGCAGATCGTAGAAACCGAAATCCTCCGGCAAATGCGGCTGATAGTGATCATGAAACAGCGGTTGCGCCTTGGTGACATTTGTCCACTCAGTAAAGCCTTTTCCCCACCATTGATCATTCTCCGGCGTTGGGTGGAACTGGGTCAGATAAAAAGCGATCAAGCGGGGTGCAGGCTGGTTTTCCGGCAACGCACGGGGCGGCGTGGACTGTTTCATGAATTTAATTTTCGAGAATTAACGGTAATGCAAATCAAGCGATGATCAGATTCGGATGTTAAAGAAACCGAGGCTTGCCCGAATGCGTTGCTTGGTTCTATGACTCAGATGCCTGGAAATACGGTGTTTCCACGATATTCCATGATGTGGTGCAACATGCTGAGGCGCTTTCGTCAGCGACACGATCGCGCCGGGATAGCTGAGCGGTGCGGCCTTGACAACCACTTGATAAATATTGGCGTATTCGCATTCCTTCAGCGCTTTTTGCTGCATTCCTGTAAGCCGGTTCCAGCTTGCGGCAAACTCTGTTTCCTCCGGTGTTTTCGTGACATAGCGGACATCAATCATCTTCAGACCGGCTTGCTCAAACAGATTTTCGATATTCCTGAGGCCGAAGAAACGGATATGTGTACGGTCAAGCAGTCCCCAGTCGCGGTATTCAAAGTCACTGTTGAGCAGGCATGATACCACAGCTGCGTGGCCCACATGCGGCAGCGAAATCACAAGATAGCCATTTGGGCCTATGAGGGTGGTCATGCGTTTTAATGTAACCCATGGATCATAAAGATGTTCAAGTACATCCGCCGCGACTACCACATCGAAAGGATTCATCGCCTCGACCAGGGATAACCACTCCGGAGCATTCAAATCCGCCTGAAAAATTTGCTCGCAATACGGGGCTGCCTTTTCGATTGCGGAAGTGTCCAGTTCAATGCCGGTTACCCGGCACTGCCCCTGTAGCGCCAGAATCCGGGTGATTGAGCCCGGTCCGCAGCCTATTTCCAATACACGTTTGTGCGACCCCGTCAGTTCGGCGACAAATGTTGGCGCAGTCCGGGAATTTAAGTCAACTGTATATTCGTAAGTGTGCCGGATTTGAGTTTCCATTGAATAGATTGTGTGTCGAGTTAATGTGTTCGGGATAACAGGTGGTTGCGAATAAACACCATAATTGATCGAAACGGCCGAGTTATTCGCCAGCTTGTTGAAGATAAAATCGACGTAATCTGTTGATTACGCTCTTCGATGAGTTTATCACGCTCTTTGATGAGTTTATCACGTTCGGTAATCCTTTCATCGCGTTCGGTTATCGACAGTTGCATGCCCGCAATCTGCCCATCCTTTTGAGCAATACTCATGCTTGCTTGCGTATGAAATTCAACGTAAAGCTGTTTATAGCGCGCATATTCCAGAATGGACCATAGTGTTTTGTCCTGCAATTGCGGCAGCCATTTCCGGTATATGCTGATCATGGTCTGCCGGGTAAGGTCGGCATTGGTCCATACACCGGAGCCTGAGTCGTTTTGAATCCGGTAAATAGCGCCAGTTTCGGCAACAAACCGGAATGTGCCATGTTCAGACAGTTGCAGCCAGAAATCCCAGTCCTCGCAGACGGGCAGTGCCTCATCAAAGCAGACGCCTTTTTCTCTGACGAAGCTTCGGAAAAGCGTTGCATGAATGGGAATAAAGTTGTTGATGTACAATTGCGTGGCGTCAAACGCTTCGTTCATCAACCTGGTTTCTTCTCCTTTATCATTAACGCATTGGATCGCTGAATAAACTGCGACGATTTGTCCGGGGTGATCGAATGCTTCTTTCAAGCGTGTGATATGGTGCGGCAGGAACCAGTCGTCGTCATCCAGAAAAATCAGAAAATCGCCTTTAGCGGCTTGCAACCCGGTATTCGCCGCCTTGCCGCGTTCCAGGCGCTCGTCGCTTTCAATGCGCCGCAACGGAAAGCGTCCGCACCACTTACCAACGGCGCGGTGCCCCGGGCCTTTCGCATTGACCAGAACGACTTCGATATTCGGATAAGTTTGCAAGGCGACGGAATCCAGCGCGTCGGACAACGTGTCGCGATCCATGCTGCGGATAATCACGCTGACCAGCGGGAGATCGCCGGTGTCTATCGGCAGTCCTGTTTTCTGTTGGCGCGCGTGTTCCGATTGGTACAGTTTTAATGGATCGCTGGCCAGCGCTTTTGTGTCCGTCAGAATATACGCTTCGGCTGCGCTGACGTCGGCTGGCAGCGTATAGGTGCGGTAACGGTTGAGCGCGGCAATATCGAGGTCGTAGCGTTGTCTGGCAGTTTGTGATGCAAAGCAGCGCATGGCGTCCATTTTGCGCGCCGCCAGATCGCTGATATCGAGTAACAGATTGGGCTGGAAAGGTTGACCAATCTCGTACAGCGCCAGTTGCACAGGGTTTTCGCACCGGCGGACGGCTTCAAGCGTCGCCATGGCCAGCGCACGATGATCCGGATGGACTTCATAAACCGAGGGTGCGTAGATCAAATCGGCCTGGGTTTCGTGTATCGCAGCCGAAATTTCGCCGATCAGTTTCTCGCCATAATAGAGTCCGCGGTCAGGCTGTTGCCAGAACATGGGCGTTCCAGAACCCAGGATGGCGGCGGCGGCGATGCTTTCGTTCCGACGTTGTTGGACATATGCGCTTGCTTCATCCGGACTGACGCCGTAAGCGCCATCGGTGACAATGATGACGTGGACAGGTACATGTTGTTCAATGTGCCGCATAATGGCCCCGCCGCAGCCAAAGACTTCATCGTCAGGATGGGGGGCAAGCACCAGAACGCGGCTGGCCGTGATATTTCCGGCAGCTTGATAAGGAATGAGCAAATTTTCCAATGAATTTTTTTGTGATATTTAAACAGCGCGCGCTAATTATACATACTGCGCTTCAAAATTCGTTTTTTTGTAATCTCCCGTTGTGTC
>JADZAR010000132.1 GCA_020852475.1 Nitrosomonas sp. | reverse complement strand
GATTTCCGAAGTAAACCGCTCAGCTGTGCATCAAGATTCCCACTTAATTCATACGGCGGATGCGCCAGTGTTTGTACGATGCAAATTGTCTTGCCGTTCAGTGCAAAAGATTGCTGAATCTGCTGCAGATAGCCGAGTGCATCAAGGCCAGGATCATTTACCCCGGAATACTCAGGCTCATTCACCAGAACCGAATAAGCACGGTAATCCAGTGCAAGCAGTACCGCGTCGAGATTCGACTGGTTAAGCTTCGAAGCTGGGTCAAACGCTTCCTGTGCTACCTGCCCGAAATCAGCCCGAATGACTTCCAGTTCTATCCCGTAGCGTAAGGCAGCGGTAATCATGGCGGGTATCATCAAATCCATGGTTGCGTTGCTGACTATTCCCAATTTGAATGGAATTAGGTTTCTGGAGAAAATGGCACGTCTTTCCGGACAGAATTTTTGTAGTGTTTGGTATAACCGATTGGATTGATTGATGGATAAGGCGTAATTGGCAAGCAATTGCGCTTCAACACCAGGCGATGCATGATTCAGCAATCGAACGCAGCGTTCATTGAAATCATCAGCAGGCTTGAGCAGCCAAGGAAGGTCATGCATGGAGAAATACTTGTGGAATAGACCAGAGTTAATTTAGTTTTTCATACAGAAGATCGACAATAGCAGCCACTGATGTCATATTGACAATCTCTTCCAAATCAAACTGAACACCAAAGCTTGCTTCAATAGCAGTTAACAGTCTGATATGACTTAAGCTGTCCCATTCTGCGACATCATCCCGGCGAGTATCCATTGAAAAAGCAAGATTACTTTCTACAAAGGTATCCTGAAAAATAAGTTCTAGCTGATCGCGTATTGTTGCCTTATCCTGGTGCATTGTTTGATTTTTCCACTATTCAAAAAATTATTAATAATTTCTTCCCGCTTCAAACGAACGTCTGATCGAATTACTTGAAATACTTAAATTTCAATCGTGTTCATAATCTTTTGTATAAAACCTGCCGCACAAATCGCATTATGTCCTGCCAAACTGCCAATAGTATACGACCACCAGAGAACATACTTGAATTCATCTATTTTGAATCTCTGCATTCCATCTGTACTGCCTCGCATCGCCTCCTTTAACGCAAGCCAATTCGCATCTGTCGTTATCTTTAATTTACCGGGCGAATGCATTTGCGAGCGAATAATTATCTTGTATGTGCAGAACCAAACGTCCAATACAACAAAAAGCCGGTAAAAAACATGCCACCGGCAACATTTCCGGCTAAAACCGGCAAACCGTTCCATAGCCACCAGTCTGCAAAGGTGATATTGTCATTGAATAACATGGCGGCGGGAATAACAAACATGTTTACGATGGCATGTTCATAACCCAGGGCAAAAAAGGTCATGATCGGTAACCACATGGCGGCAATTTTACCGCCTGTTGTGGTGGATGTTAATGCCATCACGGCACCCAGCGTAACCATCCAGTTGCACAACAACGCGCTGCTGAAAGCCGAGACGGTTCCGGCAAAACCATATTGCGCGTATCCCAGTGTTTTAGCCTCACCAATTTCAATAATACGCTGCACTACAGGAAGGGTCGCAGGATCAATATGTCCCATTTTGGTCATAACGACGTAATATAAAAATGCATAACTAACGCTACCGGCCAAATTGCCAAGTAAAACCCACGTCCAATTGTTAAGTAGTCGCACAAAACGAGCACGTCCATCATGTACGGCGATGGGTATAAGCGCAAAATTCCCCGTTGCCAGTTCCAGACCAAGCAGGATGATCATGACAAAGCCAACCGGAAAAACAATGGCGCCGATTATACCCAAGCCTGTTTGCGTTGCGGCGGTAATAGCCAGCGTAGTCGCATACCCTAGAAATGCGCCGGCCAGAAAACCGCGCAACAATAAGCTGCCGACCGACAAATTCGCTTTACTGGCGCCCGCCCGTAGCATATTCTCAACAATCTCTTCAGGTTTTACATAGGCCACGCGCGCGTTCCCTTTGTCTGTCGTTAAAATACCGGCTACTGATTCTTGGTGGGTAGAAAGATCTCCAGCAAATCGTTCAGAAAACGTCTGCCCATCAAAGTTGGCGTAATGCGACGATGGTCGCGTTCGATCAGCCCACGCTGTTCCGCTTCGTTCAGCGCCGGAAGAATAACAGTAAGTGGCATCCCGGTGCGTTCCTCAAACAATACACTTTCGAATCCGCCAGTTAAGCGCAATGCGTTCATCATGAATTCAAAACTGCGATCAGCCGGTTTTAATTCGAACTGTGTTTGTATCGCTGGGGCGGCGGAGATCGAGCTGTCCACTGCTTTTTCCAGATAGGTCTTGGGCTGCTTAAACCGCATCTGGCGAATGATTTTATCTGCAAAACTGATCTTGCTGTGCGCGCCGGCGCCCACACCAAGATAATCGCCGAATAACCAGTAATTTGTGTTATGGAAAGATTCCCGCCCACGGCGCGCAAAAGCGGAGGTCTCATAATGCGTATAGTGATTCTCACGCAGGATATGCTCGATTTGATCCTGCATATCGGCCGATTGTTCATCCGTGGGCAATGCTGGCGGAAAACGATGAAACAGTGTATTTGGCTCCAATGTCAAATGGTAGATGGATAAATGTGCAACGCCAAAAGAGCAGGCAGTTTCAACGTCTCGACGCGCCTCCTCTACTGTTTGTCCAGGTAATGCATACATTAAATCCAGATTGACATTGTCAAAAATGTTCTGCGCGATAGCTACCGCCCTGTATGCCTCATCATCGCTATGCACTCGACCCAGCGCACGAAGATGCTGTAAATTAAAACTTTGTATGCCGACAGACAAACGATTGATACCGGCGGAACGGAATTCAGCAAATTTCTGCGCCTCGAAAGTTCCCGGATTGGCCTCCAAAGTGATTTCCGCCACAGGTTCCAGCGGCAGTAAGGTCCGTATTGCTGTCAGTATTTTATCAATAGATTGCGCGCTGAATAAACTTGGTGTTCCGCCGCCAAAAAAAACACTGGTGACTTGCCGTCCCCAAACATGAGGCAAAGCGGATTCCAGATCGCGAATCACTGCAGTGACATAAGCATCTTCGGGAAATTCATCCGCTTTTCTCAATGCATGTGAATTAAAGTCACAGTACGGGCATTTTTTCAAACACCAGGGAATATGGATGTATACGCTCAATGGCGGCAATGAACGAAGCCTTGGTGATGCTCTTCCGGGTAATGGGATTGGGGTGACAATTGTATCCACAGCAACATTTATCCGATTTTGCGTAGAATCAATAACGGCGGCGTCGTCAAGGTACTGCGCGTGCCCATTATACCTGCGATTAATACGCCGATACTACCTGTGCCGATACCAACCACCCAGACCCAGGGATTGAAGTTGTAGGATAAATGCAGGACGTGACTGCCAATGGTGTAGCCCAGAAGGCTTGCCCCAGCCGAGGCAAATAGCCCGGCCAGACCGCCCAGAATAACAAACTCGGCAGCCCAGGCGCGTGTTAATTGTTCGCGCCTTGCACCCAGTGTGCGAAAAATAGCCGCTTCATAGATTCGCTCGTCCTGGGTTGCGGCTATGGCCGCATACAATACAATAAATCCGGCAAGCAGCGTGAATAAAAAAACAAATTCGATGGCGCGGGATACCTGTTGAATCATTTCCTGTACTTGCTTGACCGCCGTTGCAACATCAATGACCAGAATATTCGGAAATTCCCGCACCAGTTCATGCATCATCTGGGATTCCGATGTCGGCACATAAAAACTGGTGATATAGCTCACCGGATAATTGTCCAAATAACCGGGCGGAGCGACAACAAAGAAATTCACACGAAACGAATCCCAGTCAACTTTTCTCAGACTAGTGATGGTTCCAGTAAAAGCACTGCCCGCAACATCAAAAGTCAATCGATCCCCAAGTTTGACGCGCAAAGTGCGTGCCATGCCTTGTTCCAACGAAAGCGCGGCTTCTGTTCCGGATATTTCGTTGCCGTCGGTATTCCACCACTCGCCACTTACCAACTGGTTATCCTGCGGCAATTCATTGGTCCAGGATAAATTAAAATCACGCCGGATATGATTCGCAGCGTGCGAATCATCATAATCTTCAGGTTTGACTTTACGGTTGTTAATTTCGGTCAACCGAGCGCGTATCATCGGAAAAACAGGAGGGTGAGCTGTATCATAGCGATCAAAAAAGGATTCCAGTAACGGTAATTGATCTTCCTGAATGCCGACAAGAAATTGATTTGGCGCATCTGGTGGCAAGGTTGTGTGCCAGTCTTTGATCAAATCATCCTGCACCAGGGTCAATACCAGTAAAGCCATGAATCCAAGACCAAGAGAAACCGCCTGAATGATACTGGATCCTGCTCGCCGACGAATGCTGGCAAGACCATACCGCCAGGCTCCGCCTGCCTGATGCCGCATACCGGCCAGGAATCTGACCAGAATCCAGCCGATCGAACCAAACACGCCAATGGCAATAATGAACCCGGCGATAATGTAAAGCCCCAGTTTCAAGTCCTGCGCTTTCCATATGAATAACAGCGATAAAATGATCAAGCCCAATAAATAACCCGAAATACTGTACGTATTGGGTAATCCGATGTCACGACGCAATACCCGTAATGCGGAAACGCTACGCAGATTAAGTACTGGCGGCAAAGCAAATCCGAGCAACAGCACTATGCTTATCAGAAAACCATGAAGCGCCGGCAACCAGCTGGGCAGCGATATTGCTGTATCCGCCAGTCCGGATAGCCATGTCGACAAAATTTCCTGGGCGGCAAAACCAAAAATACAACCAACTGTACTCGCTATGATGCCAAGTACAGTAAAATAATAAAGATAGAGATTGAATAAACCACTTTGACTTGCCCCCATGCTGCGCATGATGGCGCAACCGTCAAGATGGCGCAAAGTAAATCGGCGCACCGCCAGCGCGATAGCAGCAGCGGCAAGCACGACACTCACCAGAGCAGCGAGATTCAGGAATTTTTCAGCGCGCTCAAGTGCAGACTTGATCTCGGGCCGTGCATCCCGTATTCCTTCAATACGCTCGATAGATGTAATCTGGTTTTCGGCCCAATTGCGAAAACTTTCCACAGCGCGAAAATCACCGGCTATAAGCAATTGATAGGTAACACGGCTGCCCTCCTGAATAAGTTCAGTGGCTGGCAAATCGGCAGCATTAATCATCACGCGTGGCGCCATGCGGATAAAGCCGACCGAGTGATCCGGTTCGCGCATTATCAGTGCTGTTGTCTTAAATTGTGCTGCACCGATTTCAACCCGCTCGTCACGCTTTAATGCCATACGCGCAAGCAGTTTTTCGTCGATCCAGACCGTGCCTGATTCCGGAATACTCTGTGCAATACGTTTTTCGGGATCTGCTGATGTGCCTGCAAGATACAATTTTCCGCGCAACGGATATTCTTCGGATACCGCCCTGATTTCCGCCAACTGATTGGTTTCTCCATTGGAAACCATGCTCGGAAACTTGATGATTGTCGCCGTTTTAAGTCCCCGCTGCCGGGCTTCCAGGGAATATTGCTCGGATAACGGGTGCGTGGAAGTGATTAATAAATCCGCACCCAGCAATTGATTACTTTCCTGCGACAAAGTTTTTTCCACACGATCAGCAAAAAAACCGACAGTGGTCATACCACTGACTGCAACAACAAGCGCCAACACGAGAATATAAAGCTCACCGGCTCGCCAGTCGCGCCACAACATTAAAAAAGCCAACTTGATAAAATTCATAACCATCCTTTTCACAACACACTTGAGTAGACATATG
>JADZAR010000131.1 GCA_020852475.1 Nitrosomonas sp. | reverse complement strand
TATTTTATAACAGCCAAAGACTGCATTCATACCTGGATTACAAAAGCCCAAACCAATATGAAGCAGAAGCAGCAAAATCGATAAAAGCAGCTTAACTGGTGTGTCCTGTTTTACTTGACCAGGTCAACCCGTTGCGTAACAACATGCCCTTATTCGAGTACTAGACACTGATGAAATTATCCCGTCAATTGCTTATTGCGCTATCGATCGCCATTACAGGCGGATCGGCAGCTTTTGCGATTATGCGATTCCCGCCACAGACTGATCAACAGGAAGAAGTGATCACCAAACCACCATTTGTGCAGGTCTTACCAGTAACGTTCACACGGCTGCGCATGGATGTGCGCTCACAGGGACGCGTCAACGCACAGACCGAAATCGATTTGGTCGCCGGTGTTTCCGGGAATATCATCAGCATTTCGTCCGCTTTTGTCAGTGGCGGCATCTTTAAAAAGGGCGATTTGCTGGTTGCGATTGACCCCGCAGAATACGATTTGCGCGTGGCCC
This sequence comes from Nitrosomonas sp., assembly GCA_020852475.1. GTDB lineage: Bacteria > Pseudomonadota > Gammaproteobacteria > Burkholderiales > Nitrosomonadaceae > Nitrosomonas. Next base: position 14,627 of record JADZAR010000131.1, on the reverse strand, counting down.
AGGCCCAGGCCAGAGTGATGGAAGCACAGTACCAGCTGACGCGGGAAGAAGCGGAAGCCGAGCAGGCGCGCGATGAATGGCAACAACTGGGACAGGGAGAACCCAATCCGCTGAATCTGCGCATCCCGCAGCTCAGGGAAAAGAAAGCCAAGCTCGCCGCCGAACAGGAAGAACTGAAAAACGCCCGCTTACTCCGGCAGCGGACCGATATCCGCGCGCCCTTCAATGGCCGGGTACGCAGCAAGGAAGCCGGGCTGGGTCAATACATCAGCAGCGGTGCGGTATTAGGCAGAATTTACAGTACCGATCTTGCGGAAATACGCCTGCCGGTCAGCACCCGGGAGTTGGCGTTTATCGATCTCGCCGGCTTATCCGGACAAGCACGCGCCACCCCAAAAATACCGGTTACGCTGACGGCAAACTACCAGGGACAACAGCAAACCTGGATCGGCCATATTGCACGCAGCGAAGATATCATCGACGAAGAAACCGGCATGACGATGCTGGTTGCGCAAGTCCAGGATCCTTTCCGTCTTGGCGCCGGCAAGTCTCGGTCATCCCGATCTGAATCACCCCAAGTCAATTTGCCGATAGGACTGTTCGTTGAGGCCCGCATTGAAGGCCGCTGGCTTGACGATCTGGTCGTGTTGCCCGCCAGTGCGCTGTTTAAAGACAGCCAGGTCGCCGTGATTGATCCGGACAATCGCCTGCGCTTGCACACGGTGGATATTTTGCGGCGGGAACAGGAACAGGAACAGGTCATTATCCGCATCAGTGTAAACCCGGGTGAGCGCGTGCTCGTTTCCGGACTGCATCATCCGGTCGACGGCATGCAGGTAACACCTGTCGTGCAGGAAAACGTGGTTACCGATGATACGCCATTGATTCCATGAAACTGATTATCTGGTTCGCCCGCAATCCTGTCGCCGCGAATTTTCTGATGTTGATCATCATTGCCGGTGGATTGCTCGGACTCAGCATCGCGGAGCGTTATACCGTGCCGCCCGCGCCTCAGAACCAGATTCAGATCGAAATCTTCTACCCCGGCGCAAGTCCCGCCGAAGTCGAGCGCGCGCTTTGCATCCCGATCGAAGAAGCCATCCACGACCTGACCGGCATCCGGCATATCAATACCACTGCGCATCAGGCGGAATGCGAAATCTTCATCGAACTAGATACGGCGATCAACCCGGTTCATTTTCAGGCCACCGTACAGGCGCGAATAGAGCGCATCCCCTCCTTGCCGAAAGGCATCGAGAAATTAAGAATCCGTGAAGTGAAAACAGATGTTTCTGCCGTCATCGTCATGGTGCACGGCGATGTCGACCGGCTGATCCTGCTGCGTCAGCGCGACCAGTTACGGGCGATGCTGAGCAAGCACCCGGACATCGGCGAACTTTTTTCCTGGCCGCTGCTGCCCTATGAAATTTCGATAGAAATCGCCGAATCGGATTTACACCGCTATGCATTGAACTTCGAAGAAGTCGCCACCGCGATCCGCGCGGCATCCGGCAATATCCCGGCAGGCGAACTGAAAAAGGCCGATGAAAAACTACTGCTGAGAAGTAAAGGACAGGCAATGTCGGTGGCCGATTACGCCGCCATCAGCCTGCGTGCCGATCCCCAAGGCACGCGCCTGCGATTGGGCGATATCGCGCAGATCCGTGAAGCCGCCGGTGAAAGGGATTTATTGATCAGAATCGATGGCAAACCGGCCGTGCAGCTATTTGTAAAATCAAAATATCGGATTGTCGATACCGTCGACGCGGTCAATGAAGTCATTGCCGCTTACCGCCCCACCCTGCCCAATGGCGTGGGCATTACCACCTGGGATGACTGGTCGAAATATTATCAGCAGAATATGTCCATGCTGATGAGTTCGGCATTATCCGGCTTTCTGCTGATTCTGCTCGTACTGACGCTGACCATGCGCTTTCATCTGGCGCTGTGGGTCGGTTGCGGCATTCTGATATCGGTGCTCGGCACGCTGTGGGTCATGCCGATGCTGGGCATTTCCCTAAATACCTATTCGATTGCTGCACTGATCATGGTGTTGGGCATTGTAGTGGACGATGCGGTAATTGTGAGTGAAAACGTTTACACCCTTGAACAGCAGGGGCGAACCGGCCCCTCCGGTGTCATCAGCGGCACGCTGGAAGTCGCGCCGCTGGTGGTGCTGATGGTTTTGTCGACAATGATTGCGTTCATGCCGGGCATGTTCCTGCCCGGTCTGAGCGGTTACCTGATGTACAACATTGCCGCGGTTGTCATGCTGACACTGGCCTTTTCCCTGCTGGAAACGCTGTTCATCCTGCCCGCGCATCTGGCAACGCATACGGCGCAAAACCCAAAACGCACGTCTGCAAACTTTTCTCTGCATGCGATCCGCGCTAAAGTCGATGCCGCGCTGCACGGCTTTATCGACAATGTATACCTGCCGATACTGAAGACTCTGTTGCGATATCGCTATATCGCGCTATCCACATTCGCCATGCTGCTGCTGATCACCTGGGCGCTGGTTTTTTCAGGCCGAGTGCAGAGCGTCATGGATGCACCCGTGAACGATTATTATCTGGTTGCAGTGCTGGAGCTCCCGGCCGGAACACCGCTTGAACACGTTGATTACCACGTAAACCGCCTGGAGCAGATCGCCAGCGACATCCGTCTTGAACTGAACAATGAATTCGGCGCCGGCGAATCCGTCGCGCTAAAGGACAGCTTTCAGCACATCATCGCGATAAGTGATGACTACTTCGGCATTGTCAATATCGAAATGGCGATTGACGAACGTATCCGTTCCAGAGCGGATGATATCAAACAACAATGGCAGGAACGGTTCGGCGAACTCCCGGCCGGCGCAACGCTTTCCTTCCAGACCTTCTGGCCCAGGAATCTCGGCATCGCATCGACGCAATCCGCCAAAGCGATAGAATTGAAACTGATTGCCCCCGACAGCGCGTTACAAAGTGCGGCGGGGGAAACGCTCAAAGCGAAGCTCGCTGCCTACGCCGGCGTGCATAGCGTGACCAGCTCGATGCGAGCGGGCAAGCCCGAGTTGAATCTCCGCCTCAAACCGGAAGCGGCTGCCTACGGACTGACATTGCGAAGCCTGGGCGAGCAGGTGCGCAATGCTTTTTTCGGACTGGAAGTCCAGCGGTTTTTCAACGACCGCGAGGAAATCCGAGTGATGATCCGGTTTCCCGCCGAGCATCGCCGCTCACTGGATGATCTGTACCGCATGCCGGTCAGGCTGGCTAACGGAAAAACCGTTCCTTTCGCCGCCATCGCCGAAGCTGAATATACACCGGGCTTCGCCAGCATCGCCCGCCATAACCGGGAACGCATCCAGCTCATCAGTGCGGAAGTGTATAAAGAACAGGCCAGCGTTGAAACGATTCTGGCCGACCTGCGCGCGCAGATCATCCCCATTCTCGAAGCGCAGTATCCGGGACTGAAAATCGAACCCGGCCAGAACCGGCAGAAACAGGAAGAAGCGCTATCGGATCTATGGGGCTACGGCGCATTCGCCGTATTGGCGATTTATGCGCTACTGGCCGTGCCGCTGCGCTCCTACACCCAGCCGCTGATGATCATGCTGGCGATCCCGTTCGGTTTTATCGGTGCCGTGCTGGGGCATTTACTGCTGAATATTCCGCTGTCGCTGGAATCCTACGTCGCCATGTTTGCCGTGGGCGGAATCGTCATCAACAACAGCCTGATATTAATGGCCCGGATCAACGCGCTGCAAAAAACCGTATCGATATACAAGGCGGTGCTCCTTGCCGGCAAAGCCCGTTTTCGCGCCATCTTCCTTACCGCAATCACAACCTTCCTCGGATTGCTGCCACTGATCAACGAACAAAGCTCGGACGCCGAGAAAATCCTGCCGATGGCCGTTACCCTCGCATTCGGCATCCTGTTCTCGACACTGGTCACCTTGCTGCTGGTACCGGTCAACTGTGTCATTCTCAAAGAAATCGCAGAACTAAAATCAAACAACCGCACGACCGGAAAACTCTCCTGACCGGGGATTTTTTCCAGACGGCGGCGTGACCGTTTTTGCCTGTAACATTTGTCTTATTCAGTGGGTGGATTGGATTAAAATGGCATAACCCAATACCCAGCCAGGTGTAATAAATTCTGCCCAAACGGGCGCGATGAGTCGCGCCCGTTTGGGCGGTCATTCGCGGTTTTTTCTAGTCTCAAGTCTCAGGCTGGATGCAGCGATTAAAGAAAATCTGAAATATCCGAACATCCGGGAAGGAACAACATGGCACTGAATGTAGAACATCTATTGCGCACAGCGGCAACGCTGGAACAAGCGCTGATCGCCATTGAAAACCACGGGCAGCGCGATGATGTGCTGTTTGATCTGTATCGCAATGCCGCCATCAAAAGCTTCGAGCTCTCGCTGGAAACCGCGGGGAAGTTATTGCGTAAAGCGTTGAAAGCTTATGGCGGCGCACCGCGCAGTGTGGATGCGCTGGTGTTTAACGATGTATTGCGCCACGCCGGCAAGCACGGGCTAATAGATGCTCCGGCCGTTGAACGCTGGCTTGGCTACCGCGCCAACCGCAACAATACCGCGCACGATTATGGCGCAGGCTTTGCCAACGAAACCCTGAAACTGTTGCCCCAATATCTGCGCGACGTACGGGTGTTAGCCCCCAGAATAAAAAGCATATTCGATGCCTCGGCTTGAATTGTCCAGACTGCTGCTGTCAGACCGGCATTTACACACCCTACAGGCGTTGCTGGCGCAAAACGCACCGGACGCCGAGGTGTGGGCTTATGGCAGTCGGGTGACTGGCGGCGCGCACGAAGGCAGCGATCTGGATCTGGTGCTGCGCCATCCTGACAATCCGGCCCGGGAATCCGAGGGCTGGCGGGAATGTACAGAAGCCCTGCAAAACAGCACATTACCGATGCTGGTTGAAGTGCACTTGTGGTCGCACTTGCCTGAAGACTTTCACCGCAATATTGAGGCAGGCTATGTAGTCGTGCAGAAAGGAACATCACCTTGATTCAAGATCAAACCAGCTAAAACATGATACACACCCTACACCCTTGACCGCCGCAGCCCAAACAGACGCGATGAATCGCCGCCGCTACGTCGGGTGAAATCGTCCGGGCATTCAAGGCGAATACCACACACCAGTCGCGTCGGACAGATTCTCCGGAATTCGCCTAGCAACGCAATGACTGCGAGCACATCATTCGCAACGACGCTTTGTTGCACCGCAGTCCAGGAATACATCGCGAACAATCTGTCGCGATGAGCGCTGGATCGGGAAAATCCGGCGAGTGCGAAGAAAAATAACCCGTCATGAGCATTTCGACGCTTCTCCGTCTCCAGACGAATCCACGACTCGATCCAACAGCCCGGCGATGTGATCGATGACTTCCGGCGCATGCACAATGTCGCTGTGACTGTGCGGAAGCTGCGCCACCCAATGCGCGGGATGGCCGATGGCCTGTTCCAGCAGCGCCTGGGCCATCCGGGCGGTATCCTCGCCGCTCTCGGCAGACCACCAGCAATGGGGGATCACCCGCAGAGACGCGGCTTTCCAGTGGCGCGCAAGTTCGCTCAGGTACGCAAAGACTTCCTGGTTATGCGTAATCAGTTCCGTTCCGAACTGACCGGTCACGTCGCATGCCTGAAGTTTCCGCAGCACTTCCGCCGCCAATTCGGCATTGATTTCATCATCCGCATGAGCATCGTTGTCAAGCTCCGCTACATAGCTGTCAATCAGTCCCAGAAAAGCCACCGTTTCGCCCGCGGTTTCCAGTTGTCGCGCGATTTCCATCGCCAGCGCGCCGCCGAGCGACCAGCCAAGCAATACATAAGGGCCTTCCGGCTGGCGGACCTGGATCAATTTCAGATACGTTGCCGCCATCGCGGTCAGCGATATTTCGCGGTGCGCCGGATCGATCAGGCGCTGGCATTGAATGCCGTACACGGGACGCTGACCGGCAAGCTGCTGCGCGAGCGCATAATACGAAAACACATGGCCGCCCGCCGGGTGCAGGCAGAATAGCGGCGCAACCGGCGTATCCACCTGATTGAGCGCGATCAGCAACGACTCATGCGACTCCGCTGATTCTTCCAGGTAGCGCGCAAGACGGGCGACCGTTGGCGCGGCCAGCAGCGCGGCGATGCTGACCGGCTGATTCAACCGGGCGTTGATCAGCGACACCGCCCGCACCGCCAGCAGCGAATGCCCGCCCAGCTCGAAAAAATGATCGTGACGGCCAATGCGTTCGAGGCTCAATACTTCCACCCATATTTCCGCCAGACGGCGCTCGATTTCACCGCGCGGCGGTTCCACGTCGATTGCGCCGGACTCGGGTTTGGGTAACCGGCGGCGGTCGATTTTCCCGCTGACCGTGCGCGGAAACGAATCGAGCGCAATCAAGGACGACGGCATCATAAAACCGGGTAACAATGCTTGCAATTGTGTGCGAATCGCCTGTGGATCGAGATGGTCACCGCTGACATAAGCGATCAGCTCGGCATGCGATCCCGCATCACGCGTAACCGCGACCGCTTCACGTACACCGGCGCAACCGAGCAGCGCCGTTTCCACTTCGCCCAGCTCGATACGGTAACCCCGGATTTTGGTTTGTTCATCGCCGCGGCCGAGAAACTCAAGTTCGCCCTCAACGGTATGGCGGCATATGTCGCCGGTACGATAAAGCCGTCCACCGCGATCGCTGAAGGGATCGGGAATAAAACGCTCGGCAGTCAATCGCGCCTGCCGGTAATAGCCGCGCGCCAGCAAATCGCCACCGATATACAACTCACCGGCAACGCCGGCGGGCGCCGGATGCAGGTTGCTATCCAGCACATACGCCGCGCGCGCGCCGACGGCTTTACCTAGCGGCGCATATGCCGTGTTGCACGTACCGACTTCCCAGACAAGCGGCGTTATCGCGGCCTCGGTCGGTCCATAGGCGTTGAACAGCTTTTGCGGCTGTAAATGGTCCTGAATGCGCGCCAATACGGCCTGACTCAGCGCCTCGCCGCCGACGGTCAACGACCGCAGGGAAAGCTTGAATCCCCGCGCCTGCGCTGCCAACGCCACTTCATTCGCATAACCGGGCGGAAAATCGAGACGCGTAATTCCATGCCGCGCGATGGCATCCAGCGTCTGCTCCGCGCTCCAGAGCTGCGCATCACGCATCACCACTGTCGCGCCCCGTAACAACGGCACGATCCACTGCTCCAGTGCCGCGTCGAAACTCGACGAAGAAAACTGCAAAGCGCATTCATCCGCATCCATCGCAAGAATCTCCGCCATCGCCTGGCAATGTGCATTGAGCGCATGGTGCGTGACGGCAACGGCTTTCGGCAGCCCTGTGGAACCGGAAGTGAAAATCAGATACGCCAGCTGCGCGGGATCGGGCGCAATGTCCGGCAAATTTGCCGTTTTATCCGGCTGATCGCCGGGCATTAGTGGCACGAATGTAACCGGCAGCGCTTCGGGCAATTGCTGTTGGGTATCCGCATCGGTGATCATGAACTGAAGACCGGTGGTTTTAATCATCAGGCGCAGACGTTCCTCAGGGTATTGCGCATCGATCGGCACATACACGCCACCCGCTTTCCAGATACCGAGCGCGGCAAGAACAACACCCGCGCCATGCGTCACACATGCGCCGACCGGAGTTTCGCGCGTTACGCCCAACCGCAGCAGACACCGCGCCAGAACATCAGTCGCATGATCCATTTCAGCGTAGCTCAGCGCGCTTCCGCCTGACATCAATGCGCGCGCTGCAGGCTGTTTTTCTACTTGTCTGGCAATCAATTGCGGAATCGTTAACGCGTCGCGCCCGTGCTGCGGCCAGCATGGAATAGCCGCGACCGGATCATGCAATGCATCCGCTAATTGACCGATAAAGCCATCGTACCTTTCGGCAAGCGCGCCGAGCATCGTTTCAAGCGCCTGATGGATCGCGGCAATCGCGTTCTCATCGAACGACGCGCGCGCGTAGCCATATTCGAATTCCAGCGATTCCTGCCCTTCCACGGTCAGCGTCAGACCGTAATGTGTCGGTTCTTTCTGGATCGCGGCGGAAAAGCGCAATTCACCTTCCGTATCGGTCAGCGCAGCGCTCATCGGATAATTTTCGAACACCAGCAAGGTATCGAACAAAGCGGCACCGCCCAGATCGGCCCATCCCTGAATCTCGTGCAACGGCGTGTATTCGTACTCGCGCAGATTCAGATTGTGCGCCTGCAAGGCACGCAGCCAATCGCATATCCGCCGGTCAGGCCGTATCCGCTGAATGATCGGAATGGTATTGATGAACAGGCCCAAGATATGCTCAACACCCGGCAATTCCGGCGGCCGTCCGGCCACTGTGGCGCCGAAAGCCACCACATCCTGGCCGGTATACCGCCTGAGCAACAACGCCCAGGCACCCTGCACGAGCGTGTTGAGTGTCAGCCGCTGCGTCTGCACAAGCGTGCGCAATTGGTCGGTTAGCGTCGCACTCAATCGGTATCGCCGCTCGCCGTACCCGGCTGTCTGATCAGGTTTGACCAGCGCATCCGCCAGCAGCGTCGGCGCTTTGAGTGTTTCAAGCTGTGCGCGCCAGTAGCGAGCGTCGGATTCACGGTCACGCTCCAACAGCCAGGCTATGTAATCACGGTAGGCATAACCCGGCGAACCGGCATCAGCGGCTCCGGCATAACGCGCCAGCACTGCCTCGATAAAACGAGCGCCGCTCCAGCCGTCCAGCAGCAAATGATGGCAGGTCCAGATCAGATGATAGCGGCGATCACCTGTTTTTATCAAACGCAGACGCATCAGGGGCGGATCGCTCAGATCAAATCCGCGCCGGTGATCGGCGCGCTGAAGTTCGACCAGATCGTCATCGCTTACCTTCGCAGCACGATCCTCCACGGTAATCCGGCAATCGACAGTCTTGAACACCGCTTGCAGCGGTTGCCGCAATCCGCCTTCCCAGATAAAGCCCGTGCGCAGAATCGCGTGATGCCCGACCGTCGCCTGCCAGGCCGCCTTGAATCGTTCGGCATCCAGACCTGCGACATCGATGGCCAGCTGATTCACATAGTAACCGGCCTCGGGCTCATGCAGCGCATGATAAAACAAGCCCTGCTGCAACGGCGAAAGCGGATACAGATCGGCAATACGGTCGAATGGCAGCGTCATCCGGTCGATTTCGTCTTGTGTCAGACCGGCCAGCGGATAATCCGAAGGCGTAACGCCGGATACGCCGCTCAGACAATGTTCGATGATTGATTCCAGCTCCTTGCGGTAATCGAGCGACAGCTTTTCAATACTGGCCGCGTGATAACGCGCGCGGCTGTAGCTCCAGGTCAGCACCAGCTCGCCACCGTAGACTTGCCCGCTCAGTTCCAGCGCATTACCTAGCGGCGCATCCGCGTCACGATCCGCGCCGCAGCTTTCCGTCGCCGGTACGAACAGCGAAGTTTCCGCGTCGAAACTCGCGTCGAATTGTCCCAGATAGTTAAATGTCACCGGCGGTTGCGGCAATTGCCGCAACCGTGTCCCCGCTTCGCTGTCCGAGCAGTACTTCAGCACGCCGAAACCCAAACCGCGGCGCGGAATGCTTCTGAGTTGTTCTTTAATGGTTTTGATGGATGCGCTCAACGACTCGGACGGTGTCAACCTCGCCGGGTAAGTCGTCGTGAACCAGCCGACCGTCCGGGTTAAATCGACCGCCTCGAAAATGGCTTCTCGGCCATGACCTTCCAGTTCCACATGCACAGTATCGCGTCCGCTCCACCGGCAAAGCACGCGCGCCAGCGCAACCAGCAGCAATTCATCAATACGGGTGCGATAGGCTTTTCCGGCGTCCTGCAGCAGGCGGCGCGTCTGTTCGCGGTCGAAATGCAGCGCATGGCTGGCGTAATCCGATGTGCGCGCACTTCCGCCGGGATTGTCGGCAGGAAATGCGGCGCCGATATCCGCACAGACCGTCTCCCAATAGCGTGCTTCCGCTTGCAGATCCACCGATCCGGCATAGTTCCGCAGTTGCCGCGACCAGGTTTGAAAGCTGGTGGTTTTGAGCGGAACATCGGGTTCCTGATTTCCGCAAAACCGGGCATAGGCCGCCTGCAAATCCTCGAGCAGGATACGCCACGACACACCGTCAACGATCAGATGATGCAGTATCAGCAATAACCGGTAATGCCCGCCTTCGATTCTGAAATAAACGGCGCGCAACAACGGCCCGGATTGCAGGTCAAGACTTTGCTGCGCAGCTTCGGCGCAGGCTTCGATCTCCGCCGTCGATGCGATGTCTCGCACCCACAACAGGGACGAATCTCCCGCGGCTTCCGGCGCAACGTAACGCTGACCCCAGCTACTGCCGTCTTGATAATAGCGCAGGCGTAACGCGTCATGTTGCGCCGTCAGCCATTCCAGCGCGTGCGACAACTGCATCGGCTCCAGTGCAGTCCGTGCCGTCAGTAACAACGCCTGATTCCAGTGATGTCGATTGGGAATGGCGGTTGCGAAAAATTCCATTTGAATCGGCGTCAATGGCACATCGCCACTAACCGGCGTTTGTTCGACCGGCAGCGCGGCAGGCGCGGTTTGTGCCACACGCGCCAGCGCTTCGATGGTCTGATGTTTGAAAAGATCTCTGGGGTTGATGATCAGACCGCTCTGGCGCGCGCGGCTGACGATCTGAATGGCGATAATCGAATCCCCGCCGAGTTCAAAGAAATTCTCATCGACGCCGATCTGTTCCAATCCCAGCACAGCCCGCCAGACTTCGGCCAAAATCCGTTCATGCCCGTCGGACGGTAACCGCTTCGCCTCAAATCGCGGTTCCAACAACGGCGCAGACAACGCCGCACGATCCACTTTGCCATGCCGGGTGCGAGGAAGTACAGACAACAGTACGATCTGCGCGGGCACCATATAACCGGGCAAACGATCTCGCAGACGGTCTTTAAGCGCATCGGCGGAAACAGGCTCAGCATCCATCTGGCCGCAGGCCACGTAAGCGATAAGCCGCGGCGAGCGCTGATCCGCTTGGAGCACGACAATCGCCTCGCTGACTTCAGGCTGTTCGAGCAACGCAGCTTCTATCTCTCCGGGCTCAATGCGATAGCCGCGCAATTTGATCTGCTGATCGTTGCGTCCGAGATATTCGATCACGCCGTCAGCACCCAGCCGGACACGATCGCCCGTGCGATAGAGACGCGCACCCGCAGCACCCCACGGATCCGGCACAAACCGCTCCGCCGTCAACCCCGGCCGGTGCTGATAACCGCGTGCCAGACAGGGGCCGCCAATATACAGCTCACCGGCCATGCCCGGAACAACGGGATTCAGATCTGGATCCAGGATATGCACGCTTCTTTCTCCCAGTGGCAAACCGATCGGCGCATAGGCAGCTGCACATTCAACACCGGACTTTCCGACCATCCAGGCGAGCGGCGTAATCACTGTTTCGGTCGGACCGTAACCGTTGATGATCGTATCCGGCTGGAGCACGGCGCGAACCCGGTCGATCGCCGCACCGGCGACCGCTTCACCGCCCACCGTGCATATTCTGAGCCTGAACGGCAATGGCTGAGGTAGCTGCGCAACCGCGTCGGCAAGATGCAAAAGATGCGTGGTCGGCGGATAAATCACCGTGACCGGCAACCGCGTAACAGTTTCCGCAATCGCAGCGCCGTCCCAATGCGGATCGCCCACCACCACGCTCGCACCATAGGCCAGCGGCGCCATCCATTGTTCGATGGCGGCATCGAAGCTGAACGAAGCAAAATGCAATGCGCAATCCGCCGGATTGAAGCGATAAGCTTCCCCTGCCGCCTGGATATGGCGGCTGAGTGCACCGTGCGTGACGGCAACGCCTTTCGGCTTACCGGTCGAGCCGGAGGTGTAAATGATGTAAGCCAGCTGGTGCGGATGAATTTGCGGTTGCGGTACGGCCGCTTCCGGTATTTCCGCCGGATCGATGCTATCCATCGCTATCCACGGCACATCGGTCAGCGCTGCGATTTCGTTCTGTAGCGACCGGCTGCCGATTACGCACCGCACGCCGCTGTCGGCAATCAATTCCCGTATTCTGTCAGCCGGCTGGACAGGATCCAGCGGCAGAAACGCAGCGCCTGCCTTATGGACTGCCAGTGCCGCAACGAAAAATAGCGGACTGCGTTCAAGATAAATTCCAACGACTGCGTTTCGCTCTGTCATTCGACCATACAAAACCGCGGCAAGCTGGTCTGAGCGCGTTTCCAGTTCGCCGAATGTCAGCGTCATCTGTTGATCCATCACAGCAGGCGCGCCTGGTTGCGTCAATGCCTGGGCGCGGATCAGTTCATAAACCGGGGTATCCACATAAGTAATGCTTTGCGCGTTAATCCGCGCCATGACGGCCTCCTCTGCCGTACTGAGCATTCCGATATCCGCCAACCGGTTATGCGGATGCGCAACCAGATACTGCAACAACCGTTCGACATGCGCCGCGATGCGCATCACTGCGACCTCACTGAACACTGCGCACTGATAGCCGTAGCGTATTTCCACACCGGCTTCCGCGACAATCGCAAGCGTTAGCGGAAAATTCGTGTGTTCCACCGACCGATTCACAGTGAAGCGCAGGCCAGCATCCGCACCCAGTTCAGCGAGCGCCCGGTCGATCGGATAATTCTCGAAAACCAGCAATGTATCGAACAGAGACTGTCCCGGCATACCCGCCCAGCGTTGAATATCGAATAACGGCGTATGTTCGAACTCGCGCGCGGATGCATTTTCAGTCTGGATTGCTTGCAGAAATTCCACACACCGCTGCGCCGGCTGTGGTGTCAATACCAGCGGAATGGTATTAATAAAAAGCCCCAGCAGTTCTTCCACGCCATCGATAGCGGACGGACGGCCGGCGACGGTCGCGCCGAAAACCACGGTGCGCTGGCCGGTATAGCGCTGCAACAACAACGCCCATGCCGCCTGAATGATGGTGTTAAGCGTCACTTGGCAAGCCTGCGCGGCAGCGGCAAGCTGCCGGGCCAGTTGATCAGGCAACCGGTGTTGATACAATCCGTAGTCCGCTGTTGCCGCTGTCGCTGTCTGCGGCAAAACCCCGGCCAGCAGCGTCCGTTCCTCTTCCGCCAGCAATGCCAGCCGGGCGCGCCAGTAACGCTCCGCGGCACCCGGTTGTTGCCGCGATAACCATGCAATATAGTCCCGGTAAGATCCCGGCAAGGCATTGAGCGGATGGCCGCCATACCGTTGCAGCACTTCGTTCAGCAGCCGGGCGCTGCTCCAGCCGTCGAGCAGCAGATGATGGCAGGTCCAGACCATGCGATAGCGCCCCGCCGCCGTCTGCGCCAACACTATGCGCATCAGCGGCGGCGTATCCAGCGCAAACCCGCGCGCCAGTTCATCATCGGCCAAGGCTTGCAGCCGCACCGATGGATCGACATCGTCACGCAAATCCTGTTCGGTAATCGCCAGACCGGCGCTGCGATGAACAATCTGCAGCGGATGATCCGAATCTCGCCAGGCAAAGCCGGTGCGCAGTATCGCATGACGCGCGACGACTTCATGCCATGCGGCGCGGAAACGCGCCGGCTCAAGTCCGTCGATTGCAATATCGAACTGACTCACATAAAGACCGGCCTGCGCCGGATCCAGCGAATGAAACAGCATGCCCTGCTGCATCGGCGACAGTGGATAGATATCCTCGACCACCGACGCTTCGACCGGCAGGCGCTCAAGCGCAGCCTGTTCAAGATTCGCCAGCGGAAAATCCGCAGGCGTGACGCCGGAAACACCGCTGGTGCAATGCTCGATCAGTGCATTCAATTCATCGCGGTATCGATGCGCCAGCTGCTCGACGGTCTCGCTGCGGTACATGGATTTACTGTAAGTCCAGGTCATCTGCAATGCACCGCCATAGACCTGACTGTTGATTTCCAACCAATTCGCCAATGGCGCGTCAACCGATTGCTCATTGCCGCGATTTTCAACCCCCAGCCGGAATATCGCATTATCCGTCAGGCTGGCGTCAAACTGCCCCAGATAGTTGAAGGTGACGCGCGGGCGCGGCAGCGCTTGCAGCGCCGTCCGGCAGCTTTCTTCACCGAGATATTTCAGCACGCCCCAGCCCATTCCTCGTTGCGGTACACGGCGCAATCGTTCCTTGACCGACTTGATGGTCGCGCCCACTTCCGCTTCGGTGCGCAGGCATAACGGATACAGGCTGGTGAACCAGCCTGCGGTGCGTGTCAGATCAATCGTCTCCGTATCGTCAAAAGGTTCCCGGCCATGCCCTTCGAGTTCGATCAACACCGACGGCTGCCGGCCCCATTGGCATAACACGCGCACTAACGCGGTGATCAGCAGATCCTCCGTGCGCGTGCGGTAGGCATTGCCGCACTCCTGCAGCAGACGGCGCGTTGTTTCAGCATCAAACGTGATGCGGCAGCTCGCGCTGTCTGCCTGTATGCCACCGGCAACAATCCGGTCGCGCGGCAAATCGGCCTGAGCATCGTCGAACTGCGCTTCCCAGTAGGCGCGCTGCGCGGTGATTTGCGCAGTAGCCGCATGCCGTAGCAGATATGCCGCCCAGGTTTTGTACGATGTCGTCCGGGCCGGCAGTTCCGCCTGTTCCCC
>JADZAR010000130.1 GCA_020852475.1 Nitrosomonas sp. | reverse complement strand
TCCGGGTGCTGTTTTTTTTTCTGCAACGGATTTTCCTGCGGTCAATTCATTCGCCATGGCATGGTGAAGAGCTGCTTTCTCTTCATATTCCTCGGCAGCCTGTTCATATTGCCGAATTTTAAATTCAATCCGCGATTTTGCGCTTCTTTGATTCTTGCTGAACTGTGTCGAAAAGGAACTGTTTTCCAGGATTTCTCTTTGTTCATGCGCTTTAGCCCGCATTCCGGCAGCCATGCTTTCGTATTTTCCGGCCAGCGTTGCATGATCCTGACTGCCAACAGACTTAAGTTCGGCGTCAACCCCGGCAAGTTCCGCTGAAGGTAATGTATTGGTGGAAGCACAGGCTGCCAGCACTGCGCAGACGGATAGAAGAATCAGATGTTTGATGACTCGCACAAACAGCGATGGAATAAAAGTAGTCTCGGTTTTTACTGACATGACGTTAATCTCCGTAAATTAAAATGCGTTCTGCCTATTCAACAACACGCTAAAATAAATAACTCATCCGTGTGATAGATAAAAAAGCCGCCAGAAAAGAATTTCCTGACGGCTTCAACTTCACAGGGATGGGTGCATTTTTAATGCGATTGATTTACAAACCACTGGCGTCATTCGATCTGATTCTTGCTTTATTGAATTGATCACCCATCGGCGCAGATTTTGCAGCAGAATTCATGGATGCCTGCTCGGCAGCGATTGCACTATGATAAGCTGCTTTTGCCAGATTCTCCCGGGCAACTTCATCGTACTCCTGAATTTTAGTTACGATGCGTGATTTGAGATATTTCCCATTTCTGCCGAGGAAACTGGTGCTTGGTTTATTTCTGAGAATTTCCACTTGCGCTTCTTTTTTATCCTGCATTTCTCTGGCTAGACGTTTGTGCTGTTCGGCTATCGCAGCGTGATCGAGATAGCTACTGCGCGCTTGATTGACCGATTGCATATTGATGCTTTCATTGGCTGCAAAAGCATTGACCGACAAGCTGGTAGTTACAAAAAAAGCCAACAATGAAAAAATGATCAGAGATTTTTCCGTTTTCATAGTAGCAATGACTCCAAGTAAATTAACACGCCACCATACTAATAAACTCTGATCAATGCGTATATTGGGGAAACGCTTGTTTTACGCTAAGGGAAACCATTAGATACTGGTATAAAAACATCAAGTTGTAAATATCTCGAAACAACACAATCGCAATAGAGGATGTATACAAAAAACCGATAGAATTAAATACAGTATTTCAGTCCCTTGTTCTGGAATGCTTTTCTAATGGTTACCCTTAGATAAAAATAAGCGTATTCCCGATTTTTTTCATTGCATGATTTTTTTACAATGACTACCGTGATAGTTTTGATTTCAGAGGAGTGATGATCATGAAAACAGGAAAAAGTGCATTGATAAAAGTGATGGCCTTGTTTGCTTTGGTAGCGCTTGCATTACCAATCAGCGGTTTCGCGGCGGAATATGACACACAGTTCAAGTCAGATGCGTTGAACAGCGACGGAACAGTTAATCACGGTGTACTGGCTACTTACTATGAACAACACGCCGATGATCTGCACGCAAAGATAGAAGAGCAAGTTGAAGCACTAAGTCACAAGCCTAGAACCAGTTTCTTGGGAAGAAACGGACAAAATATTAAAAAGCACGTTGAATACAAGATTCATGAATTTGAAAAGGAAGCTGAAGACAGCATGAAAAAAGCTGCCTATCACAAGAAAATAGCCGAGGAACAGTCATTTCGTCCGACGTTTGCCGCTTCCGGAAAAACAAAAAGCTGAACACAATCCGGTTAATGAAAAACCGAGTTTGAGTCCATCTTAAAATCCAAACCTCCGAGCTTCAGCAAAAAACCCACTATGGTGGGTTTTTTGTTGCCCACTATCTGGCCACAAAGCAACCAGATGATTATCGCGGAACAATTCGGCGAGCTCTGCGCCAGTTGTTCCAACTGCGTTAACCTGTCATTCTCCGCTATCGTTCGTCCAAACAATCCCTGACAGTGTCATTTCAGGCTAAGCAGACTGATCTCAACGTCTGATAATTCTCGCCTTCCCGCAAGTCATCTCTTTCGTTCCCCTCCGTACCTTTGTCCAATAGATTAACTATTCTGAATCAGTAAGATAGTCACCCATGGAGATACTGATTACGCATCGATTGCATTAATGATTCAGTTGCGACTTGTCGCTGTTCATGAATCCAAACGAATGCACCCAGACCGGTATTTTTATTAACACGTTTTGACAACATTCTCAAAGGGGAAACCGGAAATGAAAAAACAAACACGTTTGACTTTATCAGCAGCGCTTACCGCAACAATCGGCATGACTTCCGCTGGATTTGCCAATGCCACAATTACATTTGGCGATGGCGGAGCATCCCTGCAATCCATACTGAATGGCATAACCGTAGCGCCGATCAGCAATGTCAGCAGCACAAATGTTAATACCGACCAACTTAATACGGACAGCTACTGGCAAATCTCCGGAAGCGGTGGTTCATTTGCTCAGATTATTGTCGAACTGGCTGGAAATGCCAATACCAACACTGTCGGTATCTATGATGCAACGAATCCAGCTAAAATGGTTACCCTGTTTTCAGGAATAGAAGGCGCGGGCGCGCAAAAATTACTGACTTTCGGCAACGATGGTTCAGTAATCATCAACTTTACGGATACCGGCGTTGATTTTGCAGGCAATGCTTTTGGGTATTTCTTAAATACCGGAACAAACATTTTTTACAGTGATAAAAATTTAAATGCCGATAGCATCGATCACATGGTTGCTTTCCAGGGGAAAGGTATTGATACCATTGATCTTCCCGCAACGCTTCCCGGGATCTGGAGCACAAATGAATACATCATGGCATGGGAAGACCTACCCGGCGGAGGTGACCTGGACTACAACGACTTCGTCCTGATTACCGAATCCGTGAATCCTATGCCCGAACCATCTATGCTGGCATTGTTTGGTATCGGTTTACTGGGATTATTCGGCGGGTCCCGCGCACGCAACAGCTGATAAAACCGTCAGTGCAGGTAAAAAATACCGCGAAAAGTCGCTCGCAATGATACTCCAGGAGATTGTCCGAAAATAGCGATCGTAGTAAGAACGAGACTGGTTGAGCGGTATTTTTCGATCATTTGAGGCGAATAGTCATTTATTCAACGAAAAGGATCGAAAAATACCGCCAGAATCGTCCGCAGTAAATCAGTGAGACCTTTGCACGGTTACTACACGGCACGATAATCGCGTTAAAAATTTGCGAAAAATGCTCATTTACCTCGTGTAAACTCCGCTTTTTCGCAAATTTTTGCCTTATTCTCGCACCGCTCATGACACCGTGCAAGGGTCTCAGTTTATTCCCGGACAGATGCCTAGGCAATATCACCTTCGAAAACCGGCAAAGTATCTGGCATGCCGCGATTCGCCAGAAAATCCGGTCGCGGCAATTTTCCACCGAAAGGGGCTACCAGACGATTACTGCACGCGTTATAAACAATAAAGAAATTGCTCCGTGGAAAAGGCGTGATATTGCTGTTCGAACCATGCATGGTATTGCAATCGAACAGAATGACAGCTCCAACAGACCCTGTCGGGATTTCGATGCCGCCAGTTTCGGCTAAAGTTCGCAAGTTGCTGTCATCCGGCACCCCGTATTCCTGTTTTTTTAGCGACTGCAAATAATGTTTGTCCGGCGTTTCACCGATACAAGCGACATATTTATGGTGTGAACCAGGAATCAGCATTAAGGGCCCATTAAATCCGTAATTAGGTGTCAGTGTAATCGACATGGACAAAGCGCGCATACGCGGCATGCCATCCTCAACATGCCAGGTTTCGAAATCGGAATGCCAGTAAAATTCTTTCCCGCGAAAAGCAGGCTTAAAATTAAGACGTGACTGATGAATATAAACCGCTTCACCCAGCAAGAAGCGTGCAATACTCACCAACCGATGATCGCCGGCCAGGCGTGAGAAAATCCGGTTAATTTCATGGACTTTAAAAATCGAGCGAAGCGCTCCATTATCAGGCTCCCGAATAAGTAATTCAGAATCAATGACATTCGCGCCATCCTGCAGCACGCACATTTCTCGCTGCAAGCAGGCAACTTCACTTGATGTCAGAACATCCGGAAGCGTCAAAAATCCATTGCGGGCATAACTTTCCGTTTGCGCGCGCGTGAGGGACGAGTCAATTGCCCATTCGCTGTGGACGACCGGATCCCGACGCGCCAGCACCTTGGGCACGGTATCCAGGCGCGATGGGTAATGATCAATTTGAGTTGTGGAGAAATCCTCCTGTTTCAGCTGCTCTTTCATGTGATAGTTCTTTCATGCTATTTCAGATTATTCAATTGTTTCGGCTTCCAAAGGATACGCGCCAGATTCATCGTGTGTTTCACGACCGTGAAGCGGCGGATTGAAAACGCACGCTAATTCCAGTTCGGTATCGGCGCGCAGCACATGCTTGTCGTGCCGATTCAGCATATAAATTGTTCCTGGCGTGATCGGATATTCCTGTCCATCATCGAGTGTCTTAACCGATCCCTGACCAGAAACGCAATAAACCGCCTCGAGATGGTTCTGATAGCACATCTCGGTTTGTGTCCCGGCATAAATCGTCGTGATATGGAATGAAAACCCCATGCCGTCATTTTTCAATAACAGACGAGTGCTTTCCCAGTTTTTCGAAATGATCCGGCGCGAAGAATTACGTGCCGCTTTCAAATTACGCACGATCATGATGATCAGGCCGCAACGCTGTCGTCCAGAATCTTCAGGCCGCGTCTCAGATCCTCGTGACTGATTGTCAGGGGACACAAACATTTGACCACTTCACCATCGGGCCCGCTGGTTTCGATGATCATGCCACGGGCAAAAGCAGCGCGACTGACCGCGGAAGCCAGCTTGCCGCTGCCGCAGTCAATACCTTGCATCAAACCGCGTCCTTTTACCCTGAAAAGATCCTTGCCATGCTTCTCGGCGATGGCGCGCAAACATTGCGTCAATAACGCTGCCTTATCCTGAACTGACCGGGCGAATTCCTCATCGCGCCAGAAAGTCTCGATTGCGGCAGTAGCGGTGACAAAAGCATGGTTGTTGCCACGAAAAGTACCATTATGCTCACCCGGCTCCCAGATATCGAGATCACGTTTAATCAGGGTGACAGCAAAGGGAAGACCAAATCCGGAAAGTGATTTTGACAAAGTAACAATGTCCGGTTGGATATTCGCCGCTTCAAAGCTGAAAAAGCTGCCGGTACGGCCGCAGCCCGCTTGAATGTCATCAATGATCAGCAGCATATCATTGCGATGACACAGGCGTTGCAGTCGTTGCAACCATTCAATGGAGGCTACATTGAGCCCACCCTCGCCCTGTACGGTTTCAAGCACGACTGCGGCAGGATGGTCGAGTCCACTACTGGCATCACCCAATACCTTTTCAAAATAGTCTATGGTGTCGACGTCATCTCCCATATAACCGTCATAAGGCATTGCAGTAACGCCGGTCAGCGACAGTCCCGCACCACCACGATGATGTTCGTTACCCGTTGCCGCCAGCGAGCCCAGGGTCACGCCATGAAAACCGTTGGTGAAAGAGACAATATTGCTGCGCTGCTTGACCTTGCGTGCGATTTTCAACGCAGCTTCAACCGCGTTGGCGCCGGTAGGTCCGGTGAATTGAATAACATAATCAAGGCCGCGCGGTTCAAAAATATGCGAGCGCATGGCTTCAAGAAAATCCCCTTTGGCGCGAGTGTGGAAGTCGAGACCGTGGGTTATGCCGTCCGACGAAATATAGCGCAGCAATGCATCGCGCAATACCGGATGATTGTGACCATAATTCAGGCTGCCGGCGCCGGCCAGAAAATCAAGATAGGCATGACCGTCCTGATCATAAAGCGTTGCATTCTCGGCCCGCTCAAAAACACAGGGAAAAGAACGTGCATAACTTTGTACTTTTGATTCCTGGCGTTTGAAAATATCAGTATCAAAATGATCTATTGTTGTGGCGGTTTGATGCGTAGTCATAATTATTTCCTTCTGTTTGATTTATCCCGGCCCGGTATCTGAAATGGACCGATGGATATGAGAAACTCGCTGCTGTGGCTACCGCCTAAATGGCGGTCTCGGTCGAACAGCAGCGTGCGTCGATGCGGTGCGTCCAGCACTGCCGCAGTTTTGTCAAACATTGCCTGTGACGCCGCGTTGGATTGCGTCACGGTTGTCTTCAACATGGAAACGCCGGTACAGACTGGGCGTGACAGAATATCGAAAATCAGGCGCTTGCCCAACGCCCTGCCACGTGCGATTCGATCCACAGCAACTTGCCAGATAAATAGCGTTTCAGGTTCATCCGGCAGTCGATAACCCGAAGCGAAGCCAATGACTTTGCCTTCCTGCTCAGCGAGGGCGGAGGTTGCCGAAAAATGCGTACACTGCAACAAATTGCAATATAGCGAGTTTCGGTCGAGTGGAGGACAGCGAGCGATCAGTGCGTTAACTGAAGCACCATCCGTGACACAAGGGGGGCGAATAACAACGTCGTTGAGCAGTTCTACCGCGAATTTACGATCCTGTAGTTCTCGCTCAATCGACACAAACTTTCGATTTTTGGAACACTGCATAGCCCTACCCTATAGGAGGCGAGCATCCTTGTCAAATACGCGGGCGGTCTAAACACGGTAAAACAGCATTATTTTCTGCCGCAGCTGTTTTTATAATTTACATCTATAATCAAAAAGTTAGATATTAATAAAAGTAACGCCATGATGCCAGGCAAAAAATTTTTGATTTTTTGCCTGACTATCCGCTCGCATAGGAATCTGGTGAAACGCTGTGAGCGTCTCACACGGATTAGGTGAATGATCGCTACCGCCAGGAAAAGTGATTAAAACATGAATTACACAAAGATCTGCGCAGGCGGGGGATGTCCAAGAAATGCGATAGGACTAGTGCTATACCCGTAAGCGCCCGACTGGTAAACGGCAATCAGGTCACCCGGTTGCGCCACCGCCAGTTCCATCTGTGCGGCCAGGATATCCAGCGGCGTGCAAAGCGGCCCGACCACATTGGCTACTTCGCGTTTGGAGCCGACAACGCGATTCGCCACAACAACCGGAAAATTTTTACGCAAGACCTGGCCAAAATTGCCACTTGCCGCGAGATGCTGGTGCAAGCCGCCATTCGTCACAATATAGACCTCACCGCGTGATATTTTACGATCCACAACCTCGCAAACATAAAGACCGGCTTCACCGACAAGGTAACGGCCCAGCTCGATTGCAACGCGCGCTGTGGGCAGTCTGTCAGCGACATCCTTAATTCTTGCTTCCAGGTTATCCGCAATCGGCGCGAGATCAAGATGCTGATCACCTGGAAACAAGGGTATGCCGAATCCCCCGCCGATATTGAATAGACTGACAGGTTGAGGCGCAAATTCAGCCAGATGAAAACCAAGGTTTACGGTCTTATTATGCGCATCGATAATGCTCTCAGGGTTCAAATTCTGCGATCCACAGTAAATGTGAAAGCCTCGGAAGTCGAGTCCCAGCTCGCCCAATCGTTTTAGCATGGACGGCACACGCTCGGAATCCACACCAAAGGGTTTCGGACCACCGCCCATTTTCACACCGGATGATTTTAATTCGAACTCGGGATTGACGCGGACTGCAACATGGGGCTGAATGCCCAGCTGCTCACCGATCTTCGCCGCTCGCTCCATTTCGTTCTCGGATTCCAGATTAAGCGTCGCGCCAGCAGAAATGGTTTGTTTCAGTTCCCAGTCCATTTTTCCCGGACCGGCGAAACTCACATCGGCAGGATCAATCCCCGTATCCAGTGCTATTCTGAGTTCACCGGCCGAAGCCACATCCAGGCCATCAACGAGCGTTGACATATGCTGAACCACAGCCGGCATCGGATTTGCCTTGATCGCAAATTTAATGACCAAGCCGTCGGGCAATGTGCTTCGCAGCTGTTTCATGCGCTGGGTCATCAACTGCCGGTCATAAACATAGAATGGCGCGCCGCCAATCTCATCGGCAATGTTTCTGATCGACCTGCCCCCTACGTGCAAGCAATCTTCGATGATGGGAAACTGGTTCATTGGCGCATGTTGGGGGGTTTTCATACTATCGATAACTCCGGAGTTTGTGAGAATACCTTGGATTATTACGCGTCAGCCCGTCGGGAACTGTCAGGCAAGGTAATTCGGCACGTGAATATCTTTCTTGAAAATAAATGGTTTGCACCAGGAATTTTATGATGTATCAATCGCTTATCTTTAAGAGGCGCCTGATGTAACTGCAACAGCAAGCGCCCTTTTTCATAAGAGGCGAATGTACCGGTAAACGATTTGATCGTCAACTAAGTGAAAGCCGCGACGCTTTTGTCCACGCGATCAACGCTGAACCGGTTTCGCTGACTGATCAGCGAAGCCATCCGTAAAGTGTTATAGAATGCACGAATTTGCCGGGTCTTCAACCTAAAAACCTCAGTTGAATGGGATTTAGAGTGCGTTGATTTTTATTTCCGGCAAGGCGCAATGAGGCGTAATAACGCTTTATTACAACGAATTGCAACGTGGCCGGAATTAAAAAGCAGCGTGCTATAAATACCATAGTGTGATTCACCATTTGGGTAAGCTGATATTGTTCAGGTTGCTCCATTTATTCATACCGTTAGTCATCGCGGATAACGGTCAATTGAGGTTTTTAGGTTCAAGCAACATCAATGGCATCACCAATGGCGACATCAAACTTTTCGGTCTTAAGTCAGCACGACGAACAATTGTTGCGTCTGGGCATGCTGGCGGAAAGGTATTTCGCCGAGGATCCGAATACCTGTCTTTTGAAATTGCGCCAACTGACGGAATCGCTGGCGCAGTTGCTGGCTGCCCGGACGGGATTGTTCATTTCCGCGGAAGAAACGCAATACGACTTGCTGCGGCGTTTGCAGGATAACGGGGTATTGCCGCGCGAAGTGTATCAAATGTTCAATGAAGTGCGGCGCAGCGGCAATGCCGCTAGCCACTCGCTATCCGGTGATCATCGCAGCGCCCTGTCCGCGCTGAAACTCGCGTGGCAAATCGGCCTCTGGTTTCATCGCACGTTCAAGGACGCCGGATTCAAATCCGGCCCCTTCATGCCGCCCTTCCCGCCTCAAAATGAAAGCGGCGAATTGCACGCCGAATTGGAGCGCCTGAAAAAGCTGGTCAATAACTATCAAGCGTCGCACGCCAGCGTCACGGAGAAATTGAGCATTACCGAATTCAATCTGCGCGAAGCCAAGGATGAACAAGCCTTCTGGGCGCAGATGGCTGCCGAAGCCGAACAAGCCAGGCATGAACTTGAGAAAAATATCCTTGAACAGCAGCAAACCGCAACAGCGCAACCGAAAGAAACGCTCGCCAATATCGCCGCCGCGGCCAATTCGGCTGCCGAAGCCGTGCAACTGGACGAAGCCGATACCCGCAAGCTCATCGATCACCAACTGCGCCAGGCCGATTGGGAAGTAGATTCCGGAATGTTGACGTTTGGAAAAGGCGCGCGGCCTGAAAAAAATCGCAACCGTGCCATCGCCGAATGGCCGACCGAAACCGGTCCGGCCGATTATGTGCTGTTCACCGGCTTGACACCGGTGGCGGTGATCGAGGCCAAACGCAGGAACATCGATGTCTCGGGCGCATTGCAACAAGCCAAACGCTACAGCCGCACGTTCAAGCCCAGCACTGAAACCGAATTACCGTCAGAAAACTGGGGCGATGCGGGCGCTTACCGTATTCCCTTCGCTTTTTCGTCGAATGGCCGCCCGTTTCTGCGTCAGCTCGCTACCAAAAGCGGTATCTGGTTTTGCGATCTGCGCCGATCAGACAATCTGGGGCATCCACTCGATGGCTGGTATACGCCCGAAGGTCTAATCACGCTGACGAAGCGCAACGAATCCCGGGCACATGAGCAGCTGGCTCAAACGCCGTTCAATTACGGCTTTCCGTTGCGCTATTACCAACAGGAAGCGATTCGCGCCATCGAAAAAAGCATCGAAGCCGGGCAACGCGACATGCTGCTGGCGATGGCGACCGGCACCGGCAAAACCAAAACCTGCATCGCGCTGATTTACCGCCTGCTCAAGGTCAAACGCTTCCGTCGC
Source organism: Nitrosomonas sp. (assembly GCA_020852475.1). Classification (GTDB taxonomy): domain Bacteria; phylum Pseudomonadota; class Gammaproteobacteria; order Burkholderiales; family Nitrosomonadaceae; genus Nitrosomonas. The sequence continues at coordinate 2,217 of JADZAR010000130.1, read as the reverse complement.
GTCCTGTTTCTGGTCGATCGTTCCGCTTTGGGCGTGCAAGCGGTCAACGCGTTCAAAGACACGCGCATGGAAAATCTGCAATCGTTTGCGGAAACGTTCGGCATCAAGGAACTGGACGAACAAATACCGGACGGCGACACCGCGGTGCATATCGCCACCGTGCAAGGCATGGTGCAACGGCTGCTGTTCGCCGCCGAAGATGCAACACCGCCGAGCGTCGACCAGTATGATTGCATCGTGGTCGACGAATGCCATCGCGGTTATCTGCTGGACCGGGAACTGTCCGAAACCGAAATGACCTTTCGCGGTTTTGACGACTACATCTCCAAATACCGCCGCGTGCTGGATTATTTCGACGCCGTCAAAATCGGCCTGACCGCGACACCCGCCTTGCACACCACGCAGATTTTCGGCTTGCCGGTGTACAGTTACAGCTACCGCGAAGCGGTGATCGACGGTTTTCTGATCGATTACGAACCGCCGATCCAGATCGAAACCGTGCTTTCCACGCAAGGCATCACCTGGAAAGCCGGAGAAGACATCAAGGTTTTCAACGGCCGCTATAACCAGATCGAATTATTCAAAACACCGGACGCAATCAAACTCGACATTGAGGATTTCAACCGCAAGGTCATCACCGAATCGTTCAATCGCGTGGTCTGCGACTATCTGGCACAGGAACTCGATCCACTGTCGCGGCAAAAGACACTGATTTTCTGCGCCACCGACGCGCACGCCGACCTGGTGACCGATTTGCTCAAGCAAGCTTTTACCGGGCGTTATGGCAGCGTCGACGATGACGCCGTGATCAAGATCACCGGCGCGGCGGACAAACCGCTGCAACTGATCCGCCGCTTCAAAAACGAGCAGTATCCCAACGTTGCTGTCACCGTCGATTTGCTGACTACCGGCATCGACGTGCCGGAAATCTGCAATCTGGTGTTTTTGCGCCGCGTCAACAGCCGCATTCTGTTCGACCAGATGCTCGGGCGCGCCACGCGACTATGCGACGGCATCGGCAAGGAAACCTTCCGAGTGTTCGATGCGGTGCGGATTTTTGCTTCGTTGCAAGACATGACCGCGATGCAGCCGGTGGTAGTCAATCCGAGCATCAGCTTCGCGCAATTGGCGCAGGAATTGGCCACCGTCAAAGACGACGAATCGCGGCAATGGGTGCGCGATCAACTGCTCGCCAAACTGCAACGCAAAAAGCGCCACCTGTCGGAACAAAACGCCCGGGATTTTGAAACCCGCGCGGGCATGCCGCTGACGGCTTTCATCCAATCGCTCAAAGCGCTGCCGGTCAACGACGTGGCGGCATGGTTCACCGCCAACCCCGGTCTGGCCGAAATTCTCGACCGCGCGAACGAAAATGCAACCCGGCCCATGCTGATTTCCGATCATGAAGATGAACTGAAAAACACCGGGCGCGGCTACGGCCAGGGCACGAAACCCGAGGATTACCTGAACGCTTTCGCCGCCTTCGTGCAAAGCCACAGCAACGACATTCCAGCACTAATGGCAGTAAAGACCCGGCCGCGCGAGCTGACGCGCAAGCAATTGCGCGAACTGATGCTGGAACTCGATAAAGCCGGATTTACCGAAGCCAACCTCACCACCGCGTGGCGCGAAATGACCAATCAGGACATTGCCGCGCGCATCGTCGGCTTCATCCGCCAGGCCGCCATCGGCGATGCGTTGATGCCGTTCGATGAACGCGTCGATCAGGCGCTGCGGCACGTGCTGGCGAGCAAGCCATGGAGCACGCCGCAACGCGACTGGCTCAAGCGTATCGCCAGCCAGACCAAGGCCAATCTGCTGGTCGACCGCGCCGCGCTGGACGATCCCGATCTGCTGTTCAAGCGCGAAGGCGGCGGCTTCAATCGTATCGACAAAGTATTCAATGGCGAATTGCAGCAGGTGCTGGACACCTTCAACGATGCGCTGTGGCAAACGCAAAACCATCAACAATAATAATCCATGAATATGACAGCAACCTCCGATATCGTTTCCAGATTATGGAACCTGTGCAACATCCTCAAGGATGACGGCGTCACCTATCACCAGTACGTCACCGAACTGACTTACCTGTTGTTCCTCAAAATGGCCAAGGAAACCGGCATCGAGGATCAACTTCCCGAAGGCCAGCGCTGGGGCGATCTGGAATCGAAGGCCGCGCCCGACCGGCTGGAATTCTACAAAATGCTGCTGATTCAC
>JADZAR010000129.1 GCA_020852475.1 Nitrosomonas sp. | reverse complement strand
GTATTTTATAACAGCCAAAGACTGCATTCATACCTGGATTACAAAAGCCCAAACCAATATGAAGCAGAAGCAGCAAAATCGATAAAAGCAGCTTAACTGGTGTGTCCTGTTTTACTTGACCAGGTCACTAAAGCAATTTTGATTATGGCCGTAAATGCAAATTGGTGTCATGCAAAAATCTAAGCTGATTTGTAATAAGGGTGAATAAAAGAAGTGAGGAGTCCTAGTGTATCTAATGGCGTTACTCTGGTTGAGTTGCTGGTGACTCTGAGCATCGCAAGTATTTTATTAACGGTTGCCGTACCGGGCTTTCGTGTTTTTGTTCAGGATAGCCGACTGACCGCACAGATTAATAATTTTTCATCGGCAATGATGCTGGCAAAGAGTGAGGCGCTTAAAAGAAACAGTTTTACGACAGTCTGCCCAAGTGCTAACAGTACGACTTGTACGGGAGGAAGTAGTGTATGGTCAAATGGCTGGCTGGTTTTTTCTGATCCAAATCGTAATGGCGTGGTGGACGCCGGTGAGGAAATCATTCAGGTTAGTGCGGCATTGACAGGTGGGAATACATTGTCCGGGGGGCGAACACGTATCACTTTTGATGCTAACGGCTTTTCACTTGGTTTTAACGATACGATTTTGCTTTGTGATAGTCGAGGCACTGTATCTTCGAGAAGACTGGTTATTAATAATCAGGGTCGTGTGAGAATAGAACCCGGACCGGGAGCGGGAACATGTCCTTGAAGCATAGAACAAACTATCAATTTTCCGTGAATCTGTGTCGTGTTCCGAAAAAACTGCGCGGTGTCAGCATGTTGGAGATATTGATTACCGTGTTAATTCTCTCGCTCGGATTGTTGGGCATGGCTGGACTGGTAACAACGGGTATGAGGGGTAATATAACAGCGCACTATCGCTCGATTGCTACCAATCAGGCCCAGGATATTGCTGATCGCATGCGCGCAAATCTGGCAGGTGTGCGTGACGGATCGTATGATGCGATTACGGCGGATATCCCCGCAGGGAATGACTGTTTCGCTGCGGAGTGTAACGCCGCACAACTGGCGATCTTTGATCATGCCCAGTGGAATACAGCTAACTCGATTTTGCTGCCGAACGGTATCGGATCTGTAGCAGGGAATCTGGTAAACGGATTCTTAATTACAGTGATGTGGACAGAAAAGGAAATGGATGGAGCGGTTGATCCTGGGTGTCCGAATGGGATACCGGCAGGAACGCGCTGCTTTTTGACAAGATTTTCACCATAAATCAAGAGAGTCATTGTTGCGGTATGTTAAAAAATAATTTTGTGGATCTTTCGAAAAGGCAAAATGGTTTCACACTGATTGAGCTCATGATTGGCTCAACTATCAGTCTGATCTTGTTGTTGATGATAGGGACGGTATTTGTGAGCAGCCGCCAGGCTTTTCGTGTGCAGGAAGATAATGCGCGTATACAGGAAAATGGACGCTTCGCGCTGGAAATTCTTGGTCGTAGCATTAAGCAGGCAGGTCTTGCTGATATTCCTTTTACAGGATTCAAGGTTGCTTTTTCCGGCGATGCTATCACTGGCACGGATGGCGGTGCTGGTGTTCCAGATACACTGACGCTGCAATATGATGGTGTTATCGGCGACAGGGATTGTGATGGGGATCCGGTTGGAGTGGCGGGTACCATCGTTCAGGGTCATTTTAATATTGACACCGTGAATGCGCAGTTGCGTTGCGCTGGTTCTATTGCCGTTGCACCGGTTGCACCAGGTGCCCCGCCATCAGGTGCGGTTCTGGTTGAAAATGTGGAGGATCTACAGATTCTTTACGGAATCGATACAACGGGTGATCAGTCGGCAAACCAATATGTAGATTTTCCGGCGGATTGGGACCAGGTTGTTACCGCCCGGGTTTGCGTATTGATACGTTCCGAGAATACAAACATTGCCTCTGCAGGAAACAGCTATCTCGACTGCAATGGTGCGGTTGTTGCTGTGCCGGCGGATGGAAGGCTAAGACGTGCTTTCTCGGCAACGTTTAATTTACGTAATCGTGTCAATATACTGCCATGAAATGTAGTCGTTATTGTGTAAAAAGACAATCCGGTGCAGCCTTTGTTACCGGGTTGATTTTTCTGGTGGTGCTGACGCTGCTGGGTATTACAGCCGTGAAAACGGCGAGTATGGAAGAACGTATGTCAGGTAATTTGCGAGATCGAAATCTTGCACTGCAGGCGGCAGAAATGGCATTACGTTACGCCGAACAACACATACGCGACAATGACCCGGCAACAAATGTACCAACACCCATCGACGGTTTGGTTGGTTTCGATCCAATTTGTACTGCTGGATTATGCTATTACGGCGCAGGTGTTGCAGCACGAGGAACGCCGGAAAACCCAGGCGATCCTGCCTGGATAACCTACTGTGCCCCAGATTGCCCAATTACTTATGTGGAAGGAACAGTATTTAACGTAGATGGTGTGGGTTATACGGCCCCAAACTTGCCTGACAATCTACCTGCGCCTACTTACATTATCGAGGGAATACAAAAAACACCGCCCGGTAGCGGCATTCGTTATTACTACCGAATTACCGTGCGTGCGCAAGGTTTCCGTCAAGGAACTGTTGTTCAATTACAGGAAATATTCCGTCCATAAGAAGCAGTAAGATAAAGTTAGATTGGGGTGCTGAAATCATGAGAAAAATATTGACTCGCTTAAATACGCTGATTTATTTTTTAATTTTACAATTTGCTTTGATGAATCAAGCTTACGCATTGCCTCCGTTATCGAACGGCCCGTTGTTCTTAGGCGGAAATATCTCGCCCAATGTCATGTTCACATTGGATGATTCGGGATCGATGCATTTTGAAATCATGCCACAAGAATTAATTATCGAGTCTGTACGCTATATGTTTCCGCGTGCGAGCGGTGTTTATGGCGGGAGTGATTATTCTAATTATGTTGTTGATTTTGATCCAGCCAACAGGTATGCGGCTTCTTTGCGATCAAGTCATGTGAACAAGATTTATTATGATCCATCGGTGCGATATCAACCTTGGAGTAATGCTGATGGATCGCTGATGGGTAATGCCAATCCAGCTTGTGCGCCGCACAACCCAATCGATACCGGCAAAGGTTGTCGGAATTTGACAGTCAATAACACGCAGTCAGCATCGTGGCTAAGAGATAACGGTACCCGTACTTCCAATCAATCAAAAACTTTCTACCCTGCCGTGTATTTTAAATATATTGGCGGATCACTGAATTCGGCCAGTAGTTTCACGCAGGTAGAGATCAAATCTTCAACCTCTTCGTACGATGGTGGCCCGGATCGGCTGGATTGTGCTGCGGTTCCTGTGTGTACATATGCAGAAGAGATTCAGAATTTTGCCAATTGGTATTCATATTATCGCTCACGTATCTTGCTGGCGCGTGCGGGGATAGGCAGGGCGTTTTCCGTACAGGGCAACACGATGCGCGTGGGATTTGCGACCCTGAACAAGAGCACTGCAACAATTGACGGAGTTTCGACCAAAGTGATTGTCAAAGGTGTCAGGCAGTTTGTAGGTGCGGATCGAACGAGTTTCTTCGAAAATCTTTATGAGTATCCAATACCTGCAGCAGGTACACCGCTCCGGCAATCAGTCGATCAAGTTGGAAAATATTTTCAACGTACTGATGACAAGGGGCCTTGGAGCGAAACGCCGGGAGTAAACGGTGGCGTGGAACATGAATGTCGTCAGAATTACAATATCTTGATGACAGACGGCTACTGGCACGATACCGATGATCCATCACCGGGTGTCGGGAATGTTGATAACACGGCAGGTGCTTTGATCACCAATCATTCTTCACCGGCAGTACCGGCAACCTATACCTATACACCCGAGCTACCTTTTGCGGACAGTTATGGTGATACATTGGCCGATATTGCGATGCATTATTGGAAAAATGATTTACGTTCAGATTTGCCCAATAACGTGCCTACCAATTTGTCTGATCCGGCATTTTGGCAACATATGGTAACTTTTACCGTAGGTTTGGGCGTAAGTGGCGCGCTGATCAATCTGCCAACTGGATCGGAGACATGGCCCGATCCGACTGGAAATGATGAGACACCTGCAAAAATCGACGATCTCTGGCATGCCGCTGTTAATAGCCGTGGTGCATTTTTTAGTGCGGCTGACCCAAATGTATTTGCCAGTGCTTTATCTGATACGCTATCAACAATTGTGGCAAGAACAGGTTCGGCTTCTGCGGTGGCGGCTAATTCCAATTCACTCATGACGAACGGACGAATTTACCAGGCGAAATTTAACAGCGGGGACTGGAGTGGTCAGCTACTGTCGATTCCGATTGATGCCACAGGTACGTTGGGCGTTACTGAGTGGGAGGCAGGATCGGTTTCGCTGGCGCCGGCTTCTGTTAATCCTTCAACGCGTATTGTTCTTACAAAAGGTAGTACGGATGGTGTGGCATTTGAATATGTCAACCTGACAACCGAACAAAAGGCTTTGCTGGACAAAAACGCCGCGGGCAGTGTAGATAATTGCGGATTGGAAAGAGTGACTTTTCTGCGCGGAGGAAGTACGCATGAAGGGGGGGGGGGGACATTTAGCTGTGCAAGTGGCACGACAGTGAATAAATTTCGCGTTCGTACTACAAGCAAGCTTGGCGATATTGTCAATTCTGGGCCTTTTTATGTTGGAAGACCCAGCGCGGGCTATTCTGATGTAGATCATGCGGGTTATGGTGCATTCAGTGCGGCCTATAAGACTCGTTTGCCGGTTGTCTACGTTGGCGCAAATGATGGTGTCCTGCATGGCTTTAATGCTTGCATTCCGGGTGTTACGCCCGGATGCAGTGCGACGGATGCAGGCAAGGAAATAATTACATATATTCCTTCAATGGTTTATGCCAATTTAAGTCGACTGACGGATAAAGACTACAATAATAATCATCGCTATTTTGTCGATGGATCGCCGTTTATGGCGGATGCCTATACGGGTAGTACACCGAGCTGGAAAAGTGTACTTATCGGGAGCCTTAATGGTGGCGGAAAAGGATTTTATGCGCTGGACGTAACCAACCCTTCCGATTCGTCACAATCCGCGCCAACATTTGCAGCGGCTAATGCTGCGAGCCTCTTGCTTTGGGAATTCTCGGACGCCGATGACGCAGATATGGGCTACAGTTATAACCAGCCGCCTGTTAATCCGTTTACCGGGCAGGCCAAGCAAATTGTGAAAATGGAGAACGGGCAATGGGCGGTGATTGTTGGGAATGGCTACAACAGTGATAACGGTAAGGCTGTGCTTTATATTTTATTTCTGACTGGAGGCGAAGACGGCAGTTGGACGCTGGGTACTGATTACATCAAGCTGGTGGCGGATGCGGGGCCTGGCAATGGTTTATCAACACCAGTTCCGTTTGATTCGAATGGAAACGGTCTGGCAGATGTTATTTATGCGGGCGATATTAAAGGTAATCTGTGGCGGTTCGATGTAAATTCAGCCTCGCCAGCGAGCTGGAATGTCGGAATCGGTGGTCTGCCTCTGTTTGCAGCAGGAGCCGGTAAGCCTGTTATCGCGCCGCCTGCTATCAGTTTCCATCCGAATGGTGGGCAATTGATTCTATTCGGAACAGGAAAATATCTCGAAACCGGGGATACTACAAATACCGACATACAGACTATGTATGGAATATGGGATCACAATACGACTGCGACCATACCAGTTGGTCAATTAATTCAACAAGTCATTACAGATTCCACCGTTAGGACGGCGACACAGCATGCTGTTAATTATTCAGCATCAACTAAAGGCTGGTATTTTAATTTGCCCGTGAGTGGTGAGCGATTAACAGGGATTCCAGGTCTTGAGGATGGATTGTTTACTTTTACAACTATCAGTCCGTCGGTATCTCCATGTGATTTTGGTGGTCGAGGGTTTGTCAATACAGTAGATTTTTTAACGGGTGGAATGTTGCCTTTCCCAGCGTTTGATATTAACAGAAATAACCGAATTGGTTATGACGACGGATTGGCGGCTGGCGTGGAAATAGGATTCTCTGTAGGCGGGGTGACCAGGATACGAGGCACAGAAGATGATGTTCTGATTTCTTCAAGAGCGGATGGCACGCTTGTCAAAACACCCGCGACTAAAGGATTTGCAGGACTTCGCGGGCGGATCACTTGGCGAGAACTTGCGCAATAACATCGTAATAACCAATTGTGTTGCCTGGTAAAAAATTAAAATTTCGGACATAAACGGAAAAAGTAATATGAAAAAAAATATTAGACCCTTCAGTACGTCTGGTTTTACGCTGATAGAACTAATGATTGCAGTTGCGATTGTTGGGATTATCGCGGCGATCGCCATGCCTGCCTACCAGAATTACGTCATGCAGTCCAATCGCGCTGTCGCGAAATCCATACTGTATGAAAATGCACAATTCATGGAGCAGTTTTACACTGAAAATAATCGATATGATCAGGATATGGGTGGAAATGCTGTTGCAATTCCAGTGACGCAATCACCAAGAAGCGGCGCCGTTCAGTACAATATAACGCTTCAAGCAGTCGCAAATGCGACCTTTACACTTCAGGCAGTACCCGATGCGGGAGGATCAATGGCAGGAGATGCATGTGGTACTTTGACGTTGACAAACACGGGGCAGCAAGGTGCTGCGGGCACTATCGCGGAATGCTGGGATAGATAACGCGATCAATCAATTTGTGACAAATTCTCGGAAAGAATTTTCGAAGAAATCTGTGACGACCGAGAATACCAACAACAAAACACTTTTAAGAAGAAGTTGTAGCTTGCTGAGAGTATTAGATATCAAAAACGCTGACCGTTGATTTTCTAACTTCACTATTTTTTCTTAAAACGCTGCGGCAAAAGTCGTTTGCTATGCTAAGAAGCGACTATAACTATTTATCTGGTTCGTTCCAGTTTGATTGACGATCTGTGATTCAATCAGACTGGGCGCTTGATAATCAGCGATAATACTCCGATGCTGTCCTTGACAGTTCTTCTTAATTTCAATTTCTGGATACTCATCCAGTCGAATCTGCTCTTCTTCTCACCACTCCGCATAATTTTTACCTCGGTGCTTATTTTATCGAGTCGATTGATTTGTAAGTCTTTGCTGATTCAATACTTAAGAAAGTGATTTTCCAGTCGATAATTACTACCATGAATATCGCTTATAACTGACGGTTAATGTGGAGAAATGAATGGAGAATGTTTTTCTTGGAAAACAGCCAATACTTGATCGGAATCAAAAGCTAATTGCTTACGAATTGTTCTTCAGATCAAATGAGCGAGATGAAAAAGCCGATTTCAGTAATGATTTAACCGCAACAGCGAACGTCATTGTGAACGCTTATGGACACTTCGGTATACAGAATATTCTGGGAGAGCAGCGTGGATTTATCAATGTTAATCGGGAGCTGATCTTAAGTGATATCGTCGAGCTGTTGCCAAGCAATCATGTCGTTCTGGAACTCAAAAGCACGGATAAATTTGATGATGAACTTATTGCGAAATGCAAGGAGTTAAAAAAAAGAGGGCACCAATGTGCGCTTGATAGCGTTGTTACGCTGGATGACGAGATTCAACGTATCTTACCCGTCATCAATATTGTAAAAATAGATGTTTCTAAACTTGACAAAGAAAATCTGGCCAGTCTGGTGAGTCAATATAAGCGCTGGCCAGTTTTGCTGCTTGCGGAGAAAGTGGAAACCCCCGAGTTGGCCAAAGAGTGTCTGGCTTTAGGTTTTGAGATGTTCCAGGGGTATTATTTTGCCAAGCCGGAGAATATTTCTGGCAAGCGGGCTGATCCGGGGAAATTGTCATTGCTAAAACTGTTGCAGCTCGTCATGAGCGATAGTGATATTGAAGAAATAGATAAAGAATTCAAGCGACAACCAGGACTGAGTTACAACCTGCTGCGGATGGTGAATTCAGCCGCCAGCGGATTACCGCAAAAAATAAATTCAATAAAACAATCGATCACATTACTCGGACGCAAACAATTGCAACGCTGGATACAGCTGCTGCTGTATACCAATGAAAATTCCGGTAGCGGAGACAACATGGCGAATGCGTTATTGCAAACAGCGGCCGCACGTGGAAAATTAATGGAGCTTATCGCCGCCGTAGAGCGTCCGCATGATAAAACACATCAGGAAAGAGCATTCATGGTCGGTATCTTATCGCTATTGGATACGCTGCTTGGCATCGAAATGCAGCAAATTATCGATAAATTGAGTATTCCGGAAGATATGAGTAATGCGCTTCTCAGTCGAAATGGTCGCTTGGGGCAGGAGCTTAAATTGATTGAGGCCAGTGAAACGAACAAAACCGAAATGGTTAAATCATTATTGGGTGAATTAGGTTTTCTGAGTCAAAGTAAATTGACTGATTTGGAATTGGAAGCACTCGGATGGGTAAACCGGATTGGTGAAGCCGCTCACTAATGCGAGGTGTTCTGGCAGTCCTCTTAACAGTCGAGGTATGGCGATGACAGATGATCAGGATATACACCCCGAGTCTGGTTTTTGCGTGTCTGATAACTCTTTAAATGAGTTAAGTGATTGTATTCTCAGTGATGAATCTGACGAATTCTTTCTGGAGATAAAAAAAGATTTAAATCAGATTGAGCGGCTTGTCAGTGATGCGGTTAATAATCTGGTCATCAATTTCAAATTTATCAGTCAATTGACAAAATCGCATCATGAAATGGTAATGGCCATTGAGACACTTGCTGTGCCTAATCAAAATGAACCCATTCTTGAACTGCTGAGAAGGCAAATGCTGATTGCCGACAAAATTGAACATGAGCTGGAAGGAGCAATTACTTCGCTTCAGTTTGGAGATTTAGTAACTCAGTTGCTGGCGCATACATCCAATCAGCTTGATATGTTTGTCAGGGTTCTGCAACGTATTGACAGTCACGGCAAAAATTCACCAGCGGAAGAGAAAAGTGTGATGGATGTGACCCAGAAAATTTCAGAAGCAATGCGGACAGCACAATCGCGAACCAAAAGAAAAACGGTTGTCCAGCAAGCGATGCATAACGGTGAAATAGAATTGTTTTAAAGCATGAGTAGTTTTATCCGTCACAGTAACAAAATTGTTCTAAGGAGTTAATTAATGGCAAAGACAATACTGGCAGTCGATGATTCTGTATCAATACGACAAATGGTCGCGTTTACTTTGAAGAGTGCCGGTTACGAAGTGATAGAAGCGGTCGATGGTCAGGATGCACTGGATAAAGCCAGGCAGCGCACATTTAATCTGGTATTGACGGACATTAATATGCCGCGCATGGATGGCTTAAAGTTGCTTGAGAGCTTGAGAAAAATTTCACAATATCAGGCTGTGCCCATCCTGATGCTGACCACGGAGTCAACAGATGAAATGAAAGCGAAAGGAAGATCGGCAGGTGCTACTGGATGGCTTGTTAAGCCGTTCAATCCTGGGAGTCTGGTGGAAGTGATTAAAAAAGTTATTAAATAATTGAATTGAAATGTTTACATATTTTTATTCGGAAATTTAAATTTAAATTTTTCTTGTTTAATTGAATGCTGTTTCCATAAAAACTTCGCTACTTATTGTTTCGTGAAGCCATGCTGGAAAGATTTGAACATGCTTTGATTATTTTGCCAGATAGTTTAATAAATTTATTGCAGCAAGTTGCCTTCAAAGAAAAATAATAATTTTATGAATATCATTCAGATGGTTAAATGATGTTGCGTGATGATTTGCGGCAATGGATCAGATGCAATTTAAGAAAATAGGATTTTAAATGAGTACAGATCTTGAACAATTTTACGAGGTTTTTTTTGAAGAATCCTCGGAATTGCTGGCAGAAATGGAAGCGTGCCTGCTCGGGCTAGACGTCAACTCACCCAGTGTGGAAGATTTGAATGCAATATTTCGTGCTGCTCATTCGATAAAAGGTGGGGCGGGCACCTTTGGTTTTTCAGATATGACGGAGATGACGCATATGTTGGAAACGCTGCTGGACAGGTTGCGTAAGGGCGAACTGAATGTTCGCAGTGAAATGGTTGATGCTTTTCTAAGGGCTGGTGATGTTATCAAGGACCAGCTTGCGGGGCATCGTGGCGATGGTGCCGCTGATCCGGTTGTGGTGAAATCAGTTTACGATCAATTGCAAAAATTCTCGGAAGAATCCAGCCACGCGGCGGTTGCTGATGATCATGATGCGAGTAGTCCACAAATGATATGCGTTCCCGGGGAGGAACAGATCGATCGGGTCGAAGCGCCAAAACTATCGGCAGCGGAACATTCCGCCAGCGATACGGCAGATAGTTCGCCAACTACGGAGAGTGCGGCACATACTGTTTACCAAATCGAATTCTCCACGATAGGATTAAACGACGAATTGAGAGAAAATTTATTCGTCAATTTAAGGCAGCAGGGCAGCCTGGAGATGGCGCCGCAGTCGGACGATGCGGAAATTTGCCAGTTGCGCCTGACAACGCGGGCGCCTGAAGAAGATGTCTGGGAAATGCTGGCATTTGTCGTCAATCCCGCACTGCTAAGAATAGAAAAGTGCGCCGAAACAAGCGCTCTGAAAAGTAGCGCCGTACAAACGTCAGCAAGCGATAGCGTGGCCGCTGGATCCCAATCAAATCGATCAATCGATGCAAAAGCTGCAACGCTTTCAACGGACGGTGTTG
>JADZAR010000128.1 GCA_020852475.1 Nitrosomonas sp. | reverse complement strand
TGTCATGAGCGGTGCGAGAATAAGGCAAAAATTTGCGAAAAAGCGGAGTTTACACGGGGTAAATGAGCATTTTTCGCAAATTTTTAACGCGATTATCGTGCCGCGTAGTAACCGTGCAAAGGTCTCGCCTTATGTGCCGATTGCCGGTGGTGATTGTCGGGTTACTGAAATCGCTCTGCCTGTATGATGGCCAGCGTAAAGCCCGATTACGCGAAACTGATCGTACCTGCGCGCGTTACAATAACTTTACCAATGTCGCCACAACACCAATTGCCACAACAATCATCGTTCCAAGCTTAATGATAAGGCGATATTCCAGTTCACGTAAATCCGTTTTCGTCGCAATTTCAGCTTCGATATGCGCCTCTCGAAAAGCTTCTGCAATCGCTTCCGCTAGCTCTGCCGAAATTCCGGCATCTCGAAGACGGCGGATAAATTTACGTGTGTCAAAAGATATCGTAGGCATTTGATTAATATGACTTGCAAAAACTTATATGAAGGCGTCCATTATAACAATGGCGGTCTTTTTGCGCTGGCTGCCAGTGGAATCGGTTACTAAAAACCACACCCCAGTCCTGCGCGGACAATAAGGAAGTCTGGATTCAAGGCAAGTATTTAATCACTGCGATCACAATGCCGCCAACCGTGAGCGTCGTCGCAAACGACCAGACCATAAAGCGGTCTATGCGGGCCGTCATGACTTCAAACCGCTTATCAATCTGCTCAAAGCGTTTGTCTACCTGCTCGAAACGTTTATCTACTTGCTCGAAGCGTTTTTCCATCTGCTTGAAGCCTTGAAGCATCAGTTCGCGTTGATGTTTTAATTCTTCTTCAACGCGTACAATCCGCTCTCTCAGCTCAAGTTCGTAACGCACATTCGCCTGATTCGCCTCTGGCTGTTCAACAAAAGCTTTTGCAATCATTTTCTGTATGAGATCAATATCTTCTTTTACCAGTGCCATTTCACGCTTTCCGGTTAAAATTTTCAGCAAAGCATAACATATCAGGCGATAAAAAAAACCGCCCGAGGTTTCCCAAGGGCGATTCTGGCTGGCAGGATGTGATAAGTGAAACGCATTGCACCATCGGTCAACGTTATTTCACATACGGCGCAATGCGCGATGGTTATTGCGCTACATGAGTTTAGCGGTGTTTATTGCGCTTCCTTATATCTATAAATGCATCATAAGCGAGCCAGGCCATAAAAGCCACAAACCCCGTCAACATCATTCCAAATAGCAAACTATTCAGCATTTTCAAGCTCCCACAATAACATCTTAATCTGTTTGTAATTCCATACACCAAAAGCGATGGCGCAAAACAGACCGAACATCACCAGAACCAGTACCCATACACTTACAGTCAAATAATTTTCAAAAGCCCAGCCTGTTAATGCCAAAATAACAGCCAGCGCGGCAAAAAACATTTTTTCATGAAAAGAAATCTCAGCTTTTAATCTATCCAACTTACTCATGCAAGAAGGCTACGCTCATTGAAAATTTTAGTCAATTTAACTTTTAACTTGTAACTATTCAGCCTTATTTGACAAGGCGTTTGATTATTCTGTCATTTCGAGCGGCAGCGAGAAATCTTGAGCGTTTATTAATGCGCCCAAAACCCAGGATTCCTCGCGTCGCTCGGAATGACAAAGTGCGCTGAATAGTTACTTTAACATTACATCAAATAAAGCCGCGCTTTGTTAAGATTTACAGGTAAAAGCATGGCACACCGGACGATAAGGAAACCGCTTCGGCTGTTTTCTCCCGAGCGGTTTAAATTGTAGAGCGAGGTTGCAGGGTGCAATAAATAGATGAAACGCATTGCACCATCGGTCAACGTTATTTCACATACGGCGCAATGCCCGATGGTTATTGCGCCCTACGCGGGCTATTCTTCCGACAATTTATAAACCGCGAAGAGTAGCACTGCGGCTGTCAACACGGCAATGCCGATAATCGCCAACAAACCCAGATTCATGCTTACAATTCCTTTATCTCTTTTGTCTTTTGAGAAATTTTGATGATCAATAGAAAAATAACCACCAGCAAAAATACCGCGAACAGAAAGCCCAGCCAAAAGACCATATCCACCCGATTCTGGTCAAACCGGTTGATTATTCCACTTACCACGATCACCAGCATACCGAACGACAGACTCATGGCCACTCTTAATGTATTCAGAATCTCTTTCACTTCATCCAGTTTGCTCATTGTCAAAGCGTACATAGTATTCTTTTTCTTGTCAAAGTTTATCAGCGCAAATGAAAATCCACTGCGAATCCTGATCAACTCAAAGCCTGCACGGCAAAAACCAAGCTTCGTTTAGATGTAAAAAAACCGCCCGAGGTTTCCCAAGGGCGATTCTGGTTGGTAGGATGCAATAAGTGAAACGTATTGCACCATCGGTCAACGTTATTTCACATGCGGTGCAATACCCGATGGTTATTGCGCCCTACGCGGGCTTTATCATCATATCACTCAGTGATAGAAAAATCACATCCGACTGATTCAAATAGCAATACGGCAAAATGTGTCGACATTAGGCGGCGCATCAATTGCGAACGATGCGCTTCACTACGTTCAGCACATCCTACGGCCTTGCGATTTTATGCCTTGCGCAGTTATGTTTCATAAAAAAAACCGCCCCGGTTTCCCAGGGGCGGTTTGGTTTGGTTCGTCAGGGTTGCAGATCATCCGAGGGATAGTCCACGTGGGCACCCAAACAGCGGGTGCCCACTCTACCGGCCTACTGCACTTCAATATAACTTGAATACGTATGAGGCGTTGGCTTTGCCAATTTCTCTAATTCCAGCCCTTCAAGATGAAACTCAATTGCTTCTTTCATTTTTTTCTCAACTTCTTCAGTTGTGTTTCCTGTTGCCACACACCCATCAAAATCTGGAGTATATGCAGAAAATCCAGTGGTTGTTTCTTCAATCACAATCAGATATTTCATTATTTATATCCCGCCTGTTTAAAAATACTATTCTGTGTTCCGGGCGCCAACTCATCACTTAGTTTTCCTGAAACAGTTACCAAGCCTTTCTTTGTTAAATGTTTAAACTGCCGGTGACCACCTTTGATTCTTGAAATATACCAACCATCATTTTCAAGCCACTTGATAATCTCTTTAACTTTCATGCATAAAGAATACAGCAACTCATAACTGGTTGCAATTTAACAAAAAATACGATGGCAGGGCGGATTCGCGCAGCGTAAGCGGAGCAATCCGCCAAATAACGATGCGGCAAACCACCATCAAGCGGAAGAGGCAGCCGGGCGCACATAAAAAAACCGCCCGACCCGGAAGGAGTGAACGGTTTGGGGTTGTTCGGCGGTGTTATGGTGCATGGTGTCTGGCGGATTGCCGCAAGCGGCGAATCCGCCGTACGGCCCGTACGAATTTACAGCCGTCAGGATGGCTCACCGGCCGATAAATCCGGATAGTCGGCAACACCCGCCCAGTCAGCCGGATATTGGCCGGAAGCCACATAGCGATGAAACGTTGAGTAAGGCCAATCGATAACACGTTTCACATAGCCGTGTTTCAAGGGGTTGGCATGAATGTAATCAATATGGTGCGTGTAATCCCGCTCATTGGCGATGGTATGCTCCCATAAGCGTCGTTGCCAAATACCCCGTTCACCTCGGCGTTGACGAACCACCGATAGCCGTTCGGTTTTAGGCATTTGCTTGGAAAACAGCAATTTTATCAAACGCCACCGCAGGGGGAAATCGGCATCATCCGGCGGCAAGGTCCAAATGCAGTGCATATGATCCGGCAAGACCACCCAGGCATCGATATGAAAGGAATGCAAGCGTTTCACCCGCCGCACCGAGTCACGCAAAATATCAATGTGATCGATTAACAAGCTTCGTTGCCGTTCCAATACGTTGACCGTAAAAAAGTAACAGCCGCCCGGCACAAAATTTCGCCGATAGTTTGGCATGCGCCCCCCCCCACAAAAACCGAAACCACCCAATCATACCAAATCGGCAGGCGTAGGGCGGATTCGGAGCGATAGCGACAATCCGCCATCGGATATACCCGCCACGCAACATCAAAAACATAAAAAAACCGCCCTGCCCCGAAGGGATGAGCGGTTTGTGGTTGTTTCGCCGGTGTTATTCGCCAGTGTCATGGCGGATTGCCTGACGGCGAATCCGCCTTACGCGGGTTGCGGCAGCAGCCGCATCCAATCCATGCGGCTATCGCAAAAGCCCGATTACGCGAAGCTAATCGGGCCTACGCGGGTTACGCGGGCTTTTATGTAAACAGCTTAACAAACCATGGCATTGCTTCCGCAGCAATAATAATGCCCAACATCCATTTTACAAGCATCAATTCTCCCCCTATGCGTGTATCAAGCTTATCGATCCGCGCCCCTATCCTTAACTCAAAATCATTAAGATCGCGCTTGGTTGCTAAATCAGCCTCGCCAGTCGCTTCACGAAAGGCTTCTGAAATTGCTTTAGCTTGTTCTTCGGGTACACCAGCGCTTCTAAGTTTTTCGACGAACCTGAGCGTATCAAATGTTACGACAGCCATGGCATATTACCTTCAAAATTATTACTTTTTTAATTGTAAGCCGCGCATGGATACCACGTCAATTAAAAGCATAATCTGGAATCAATGAGATCTGAATTAAATTAAAGGGGTCTGCCCCCCCCCCTATTCTCATACGGATTCATACCTATAATTCCTTTATCTCTTTTGTCTTTTGAGAAATCCTGATGATCAATAGAAAAATAATCGCCAGCAAAAATACCGCGAACAGCGGCGTAGGGCGGATTCGGAGCGATAGCGACAATCCGCCATCGGATATACCCGCCACGCAACATCAAAAACATAAAAAAACCGCCCGGCCCCGGAGGGTAAGAGCGGTTGGTTTGTTCGCCAATGTTGTTCGCCAGCGTCATGGCGGATTGCCTGATGACGAATCCGCCTTACGCGGATTCACATGCGGCGCAATGCCCGTTGGTTATTGCGCCCTACGCGGGCTGATGATCAATAGAAAAATAATCGCCAGCAAAAATACCGCGAACAGCGGCGTAGGGCGGATTCGGAGCGATAGCGACAATCCGCCATGGGATAGATACCCACCGCCGCGCATCAACAAGGCCATAAAAAAAACCGCCCAGCCCGGAAGGGATGAGCGGTTTGTGGTTGTTTCGCCGGTGTCATGGCGGATTGCCTGACGGCGAATCCGCCTTACACGGGTTGCCTCCTTTATTCGTAGAAACGATTATGGCACCCCGCCGACAAATACAGGGCGCAAAAAAACCGCCCGAGGCTTCCCAAGGGCGGTTTTTTTCAGGTCAACGTTATTTCACATACGGCGCAATGCCCGATGGTTATTGCGCCCTACGCGGATTTTCACCTCCAAGAGCGCGCCCGTGCCGAGCGCACATAGAAAACCCCGGACTCCTTGCGAAGGTCGGGGTTCGTAGACTTCACCTCTGAACCACCTACCGAGGTAGGCGGCATCTCCGTGGGATATTAGATGAAGTTAGCCAGAGCGATCTCACCAACCAGATCGATACCGGTCAGAACGATCAGGGAGTCACCAGCATCGACGGAACCGCTGTCGTTGTGATCAACCACCACGTAGGCATTGCCAGTACCAGCAACGTTGTACGCAACGTAGATGCCGTCATTAGCACCAGCACCAGCGGTCAGCACTGCGTCGGCAGCCGTGATGAAGGAGGTCAGACCTTGGTCAACACCCAAGACCAGTGCACCACCGTCTGCTATCGTTGCTTCAGCTGCACCTGCCAGCCCCGTTTGGATGAAGTCGTCAGCAGTAACAAAGTCGGTGATGGTGTCAGCCGTTGCCAAAGTAATACCCGTGTAACCAGTGGCGTACACGAAGGTATCTGCACCCAAACCGCCCGTCAGAACTTGAGCACCTGTACCCGCAGCAATTGTGTCATTGCCAGCACTACCACCGATCGAGAAACCATTTGTAGTAATGATAGTGGTTGCGCCCAAATCGCCGCTTACCAGAATGTTTGTTGCTGCGCCACCAGCCGCATCGGTATAGTTACGCAGATCCAGGAATTCAACATTGGCAAAGTCACTGATCACACCCGTAACATTACCCAGCACATCCAGATATTGCAATTGGAAGCTGGTCGCAGCTGTTGATGTTAAGACAAAGCCTGGTGTTGTGCCATATATCTCGACTGTATCACCGAATGGTGCTGTTACTCCATTGCCACCCAAATCAACTGTGTAGTCTGTTGCACTATTGGCATCGATACGCAGTGTATCGTTTGCCAGATTTGCAGCGCCCACTGTATTGATAGTCAAGTCAAAATTACCAGTCACATTGGTAGTATTCAGCACTAAAGCACTGTTAGCAGCAGGATTATCAAAGGTCGTGATGAAGAATGCTTCACGCTCCAAGGCTGATGCGGCATGATTGCTATCAATCAAATCATCCAGACGTGTATCGTTTAAATCCAGATTCAGCGTTTGGTCTGTAGCCAACGTATTGACGAACTCCAATGTTTGCAAATTGGTCAATCCGGCCAAGTCAGCAATCGTAACAGTTGCACTGTTTTGAACTTCGATAACATTATCATTACCCACGCCCAAGTCATTCACATCAGTATCACCGCCATCAATGCTATGCAAGCCGTTGATCGCTGCATCATCAAAGACCACTCTCAACGCAGCAGCTACACCACCTTCAGCACCATCGTAGCTGACAGTATTTGAGCTTTGGCTGATGTTAGTCAGGTCAAGCAACAAGTTCGCATTTCTTGTGCCTGCTGCTTCGTGCGCCCAATTGTTTGGCTCTTGATCACTACGATTGACATCATTACGGATGTCCATCCTCGCACCACCGTCGGTTGAATCAATCAACTGGTCGGTAATATCCAAACGATAGTTGTAATTAAATCCGGAACCATTGGCATACAATGTTGAACCGTTGTTACTCGCGATATAGATTTGATCCACACCGGTTACATTTTGCCATTCTGATTGTTGCAGCGAAATACCTGTATTTGACTCACCATCAACCACGATCGTATCAGTGCCATCACCACCTGTTACAGTATCAGAGTTGGTCAGACCAGCGTGTGCATATTCAGTAGAAAGATCACCTGTGCGATCAACGCTCGCATCGAACACGACCGTATCATTACCAGAACCCAACAGGATGGTTTGTCCTTCTAAAGAACCGACACGAACAACCAAATCGCTGATCTGCTCTGAAGCATCAATTGTTTCGGTAACAAATACCGGAGCTGCTGCTGCTGCATCATCTGCATTACCGTTTATGCCGTCAGCGCCAGCACCATAGTTGTCGACGGTAGTGTATACTTGTTGAGTTGTGTTTTCAGTTACATCCGCCAAATCATCTTCACCATCGCCAATAGCAACCGTATCAGCATCCACCACATCGTAACCATATACACCACGATGTGCCGTACCTGCAATTTCAATACCATCGACATAATCCAGGTTCACAAAATCACCCGCTTCACCGCCAGTAATGGCAAGCAAAGTTTCTGGTTTATTGGTGATTTGAATTGTATTGCTTTCGGTATCGTTATCTTCAATGGTAATGTTTTCGAAATCGTTTCCGGTTCTTTGAATTTCGAAATTAAAACGTGGATCTCTGTTAACTCCATCTTCTAGCGTAAAGACTATAGAGTCGTCCGTACCGTCTGTCTCAAGACTTGCGTTAACAATCAAATCATCCAAATCATTATTGAAGGTTGTGCCATGAAGCAGAGTTACACCATTTTCGGCAACTTCAGACGTCATGTTAGTAAGAGTAACTTCAACAGGCAGCTCAGATGAAGTCAAAGCAACATGACCTTCGTTACGAATGGTAACATCAGTCAACTCTGGAAACAGGCTTAAGTCGATTTCCGAATCAACGCCGTTTTGTGAACGAACTTCGAGTCCTTGAATATTGTTCACATCACCTAAAACATCACCACCATTGACGATTAATGTATTATCACCTTCTCCGCCATCGAGAACGTCATTAGCGCCCAGGTCATCGGAAATCCAGAAAGTATCGTTACCTAAGCCACCCGTAACGGATACAGCAATATCGGTACCCGATGTTCCGTCGAGTGTCGCACCAAAAATATCATTCAGATTGAGTTTCAGGTCGCCAGTAAATTCTGCGGCATTGATGGTATCGAGAGAACCTGCCATATTCAATAAACCACCTACTGTCACTTCAGCTTCCACCAATGTGTTAGCGCCAACGACAGTTGTCACATCATCAATATCATAGATTTCCAGATCCTGATCACCAGAGATATTCAAGGTTTGAACGTCTTCAGCGCTTAACGAAGCCATGCGATTCATCGCAACACCGGTTGAAACAAGATTAAAGGTTTCAAAACCTTCTCTTGGCAATGCACGATTCTCTGCAACCCAAACATCGTCGACTTGCGCATTATTGAGTGTCAGCGTCACTTCATCTTCCGTACCAGCCAAAGCAGTAGCTAAGTAAGTAAAAGACACATCCGCATCTGGCGCGCCAGAATTATTGATCGACAGATTATTAGTTGTGTTTTCAGTAATATTATCAATCGTTACATTCGACCCATCATCAATCCGAGACAAATTAACGTTAACCGCGCCGTTAGAGTCCTGCAAGTCCAATGTGGCATTGAAATCCGTTGAAAACTCAACATTAATCGTTTCAATTCCGATCAGCGTCGGTACAATATTGTTATCACCCGTATCTGAATCATTGACGAAATTGAAGTCCAATCTTGAGTTTAGGCCAACAGCGGTCAATACATCATCGTCATTCAGCGTGTTAACCTGATCGTTACCACCCGGCGTCCATGCTCTTGGTGCAATAAACACATTAGCCTCTTCTACATCAATACCACTCGTCAACGTAAAGACGTCTGTATTAACGATAGCATCAATCTCGGCTTGCGTCAGCAGCGCAGCACCGGTAATTCTTGGATCCTGCAGAATTGATTGCAGTTGTGTCAGGTCAGTGCTGTTGTTGTCTGCGTTAGCGGAGTATGCTCCTGCAACAGCTGCCTTGTTCGCCAGTAATGTTGCTGTTTCAGCAAATGCCGCAGGCAGATCGGTGCGCGCCAGGAACTCAACCGCATCGGTGACGAGATCACCGATATCCGCGCCGCCTTCGATACCGGCGGTAAAGTAATCAATTGCCTGTGAAGCAGCGCTGTCTGCAACGCCATCCGCTGTCAGACCAAAATGACCGGCCAGGATTGCAGCCTGTGCAGCCGGGGTTGTTGCACCCCCCATCACGCCATCTGTAAAAGCAGACTTGGTCACGAGCACTTTGGCCACATCCCTGACCGACATGCCGCCATCTACAGCAGCCTCCAACTCTGGTAAGAACGCGCTTCCGGGGGCCGCGTCAAAAAGCCCTACAACAACTTTGAGAAGTTTAGTTTTGTCTTCACTAGATATAGCCATGGGAGCTCCCTTGAATAAAATTAAAAAACATTACTATTACGATAGTAAATCACTT
>JADZAR010000127.1 GCA_020852475.1 Nitrosomonas sp. | reverse complement strand
GTTTTTTCAAGGTGGAAATCATTGACGGACTCGAACCCGGACAGGATTACATCATTGAATTCGAATCGCGCGTAGAACTTGAATGGGAATTGCTGGAAAAATCTTTTCTGACCACACTGCCCCAGGCGCTACCCACCACTGACGACCGGCCGTTTACCGTCGGACTCGGTTCATGCTTCTACACCAAGCATGACGGCGGCCGGGCTGGTCAGGCATTCGAGGCATTGTACCGCCACCATCAGTACCGGCCGGATATCAAATTTCTGACCGGAGATCAGGTTTATCTCGATATCGGGCTGGGATGGTATCCATTGAGTGAAGATGACTGTCAGGATCGCATTGCTGATGATTACGCGGAAAGCTGGGATCTGATGCGCAGCATCCTGCGCCGCGGCGGCACCTGGATGCTGGCCGATGACCATGAATACTGGAACAATTATCCATTCTTGGAAGGCATCAACCCCTATCTGGCCACATTGCAACATGATGAAGCCTTCAAGAAACGCTGGGAAGCCGCAGCAAAAAGAGGTGTGCAAATCGTCCAGCAGATTCAGACACTGCGGATTTTCAATATAGGCAATGATATTTCCTTTTGTATCGCAGACTTGCGATCGGAGCGAACGAAAAACGGCTTTATGTCCGATGCTTCTTTCCAGCAATTACTGAGCTGGATAAAACAGCTGACCTGCCCGGGCGTGCTCGTCATTCCGCAACCGTTAATCGCCGGAAAGGGGGACGCCAACGACAAGAACCTGCCCGACTGGCCGCAATACAATGATCTCATTGTTGCACTGCAAAGCGGCGGGCATGATATTGTCGTACTGGCTGGGGATGTACACTTTGGGCGGGTTTCCCAGGTTATCATCGGTGGTAGCGGAAACAAACTGATCGAAGTGATTGCTTCGCCGATTTCAAATCTCTCGGAACTCAATGGCTATGCGGCGAGCAAACCGGACACGTCTAACAAGATGTTTCCGGTCGCGCCTGTACCGGGCGTTCCCGCTAATTCGATTGATTATCTTGGAACGGTCACCACGGAAAACAAATGGTGGGACCTGCGTTTCCCGAGACCGAGAACAACCGAGCATCTGATGACAGTTGGTTTTTACCGGGACGGACAATCGGTAAAAATGAAAGTTTACGCATGGGACGTCTGGAATCCGGATAAAAGAAGTGGTTTACCCAAACCAATCCGGAAATTTGATATCGCCCCCATCGCATTAAAGTAGCTTCAGGAAACCCGGTTTCAGCGCAAAGCGCCTCAGCAGTGGCGCGCTTTACGCCGAGATCACACCAAGTATTGCATCCGAATAGCTTTATTGCGGGCTGATCCGGCCAAATGCATCGTTTGCAATTTGCGACTACTGCCAGCCAGTTACCTCATAGCCTTTTTCCTGCAAGCATCGGTATACGAAATTGACATAGGCCTGACTCGGTTGCGATTTTGATGATTGGAAAATTGCTCTCAACAATCCCCAGGTAGCGCCGCTCGCCGCGCCAATCAGCGAACCCGTACCCGCCGAACCGGAAATAGCGCCGCCAACCGCTCCGCTTGCCGCACCCATCCCGGCGCTCATGGCGGTAGTTGTCGCAATATTTTCCGCAGTGCCGCCGCCTTCTCTGGCTCCGGCTGCTTCAGCCATTTGCCTGCAATATTCAACATCCTGTTCGGCGATATTCTGCCCCACGGCTTGATAATGCGCGTTGGGATACAGAACTGGTCCCGTGCTCGAACAGGCGGTTAATGACAATACAACCAATCCTGTCAACAACATCACAACCGGTTTCATCGTGGAACTCCTTTCTCATCCGCTCATACGCGGCAATTACTAATTGAGCAAAAAGCAACATGGCGTATCTTTTCATTTAACCCGCTCATGATGCTGATCATCAAGTATACCCTCCAGCACAGCTCAAAATCCGGTTTTTTTCACTCACCATCGCCTTACAACGATATTCAGCCAGACAAACTTTTGTGGCGCAGATTCTTGATTACAGCGCAACGCCTTGCAATCCCGGATAAAGCAGGTTGATCTCTTCAAGCGGGCGCTTCTGTCCAGGCGGGCTGTAAGCGGCGTATGCCGAAAGTTCGATAGGCGGCAGATATCCCATGATGCTTTCGAGTTCGGCAAGCCGGATTCCCTGTTTCACCAGGTAAATGATATACGACTGCCGCAAGGTATCGGCGGTTATCTCATCCGTCCCGGACAATCCCGCATCGTGGGCCGCACAGGCAAGCAGCGCTTTCAAATCCGCAGATGTCAATGGTTCTCCGGATGGAGTGATCAAATGGCAGGCCGTGTTGGCAAAAAGAGACTGCGCTATCGAACTGAGTGGCAGCGTTCTGGGTGAAATGCCATGAATAATCAGCTTGCCGCTTCCGGTATCGATATCCAGCCTACTGATGCCGACAATCTCCTCCAGCGACGGACCACTTAACAGCAGTGCAATCAGCAATTTTTCTTTGGTGCCGGCGCTATCGAACAATGCGCTGACTGTTTCAACCGGCAATTCACGCGGTTGCGGACTGTCCAGGACAGCATGCTGATGCGGCAATATCGTAACCGGCTTTAGCGCATTTCCACGTACACCAGGCAGCAGATCCGGCTCATACAGCGGAACGCCGGCAAGATTAACTGTCGGCTCGGGTGAGGTTTTGCGGGTCAGAAACTCACTCAGCCAGACACAAAACAGACTGAACAGCATGGAACCGGCAACCGCAATCACAGCATCGCGCCAGTAATTCGGGCCAATCGGCGCACCAGGCAGAAATGCGCGCTCAATCACATCAACCTGCGGGTATTTCCCGGAGTATCTGGCTTCAATCTGCGCGAGCCTTTCCTGTCCTTCCCGATAAAGCAACTCAAGTCCTTCCAGATCGTTTCGCAGCGCCTCATGTTCAACAAATCGCGATGAAAATTCAGACGCCTTAGCTTTATGCGCGTCAAGCTGTCCGCGAATTTCACGGGTGGCCTGCCGCGCGGCGGCATACTCCTGCTCGGCATCGGACAGCACCACAGCCTGCCCCTGCTGCCGCATGCGCTTGATTTCAGCTTCCAGTAATGCGAGTTGCTCTGGAATCACTTTCAATGTCGGCGACAGGTTGAGAAATTCCTGCGTATAACGCCGGTTCAGATCACCCAGTTCTTCACGCAATTCCTGTGCGCGGCTTTCCAGCAGACTGAGTGTGCGCGTGTCTTCCTGCGGCACCACCGCCTGACCGCGTGCTATTGCTTTATTAATCGCATCCAGTCGGGCTTTTGCTTTGATTTCTTCTTCGCTGACGACATTGAGCGATTCGTTCAGGCCCTTCAGGCGTGCCAAGGCCTCATTTTCTTCTCGTTCTATCGATGCAATATCGTTTTGTCTTCTGAATCGTTCAAGCTCCGCGCGCTTGATACTGATTTTTCCCGACAGGCTATCCAGCTCGCTCTGCAAAGTTTGCGTGGTATCACCCAGCAACCGGGACACTTCCTTTGCCCTGGCGTCCAGATAAACATCGATCCAGGTATTAATCAACACCGGCAACAGTTCCGGATCAGGGCCTTCGGCGGCCATTTCAACCAGATTGGTTTCCGCAACAGCCCGGACGTCGAGCATCTGGCGAACAGCGTCTGGATTCAAGTCGATGGAAACACCGGCATGACTGCCGGACTTCAATCGGCGGGAAGTTTCTGCCAGCAACTCGGCGCCCAGCAGGATTTGCCTCTGGATGGCGACATGCTGAATGTCCGCATCATTACTCGATTGATCAATGGCTGTTTTGGCTACTGTCAGCAACGTTGCATAGCTGAGATACACCGCCGGCCGGTTAAATACATAAATCAGCGCAGGTAAGGCGCATATCAGGAACGCTGCAACAAAAATGACTAATCTGCGCGATTTATACCAGGACTCCGGTTCCCGCACAGGTGGCAGCCAATGCGCAGTATTGACGGTAGAGACAATTTCCCTGGAGAATGGATTAGACATAAAACAAAAAAGAATTTACAAAACAAGGCAGCGCGTTATTTCACCAGTACAGGATACACAAAAACCAGGCTAAATCAAATAACCCGGTTTGGTCATGTCGTGATTTTCACACGACAATCATTGTGATCCCAGTGTAACGGCTACCAGGAAAACAGAAAATATGAAGCCATTTTGGGGATTTAATTGCCGTATAGTATTAATAAACCTTTCATTATACTTTGAGAATGGCAATGCATATCTTATTGACGTAGCGACACAATCAATAATAACTGACCACAAACAAGGCAGTAAATAATGCTGAAAAAATTGAAAGACGCATCTCCCTCCACAATAGCGCGTGAAGCCTTGCAACGACTGGCTTTGTTAAGAATTCCACCAACACCCGACAATTATCAGAAGACATACGATGAGATAGCCGGTAATGGCAATAATCAAATGTGCGCAAGCGCAAAAAAATTTCTTTCCGAACTCGCCGCTGAAATTCCACGATCCACCCAGGAACTCATTAATTTGTCCAATACGCTCGCACGGGCTATTCGAGAGCATGACTGGGAAAAATATAAATTAACATTGTTAGACCAAGTTGTTCCTTCAGATGAAGTAATCGCTTCCGCTGCGAGAAAAACACCGCAAAATACCAGCACGTCATGGAACAAAACGATTGAAGTGCTTTTGAAACAACTGGAGAAGAATCACGGCAATCTGACCACTGCCAGAAAACGGGAAGGTTTACAGCGCGTTTTGTCACGATTCTCCAATGATCCCGCGGAACTGCAGGATAAGCTGCACGCCTTGGTAGACTCGTGGAAAATTCTGGCTACCGATGCGGATGATAAAATTGAAGTGCTGGCAGGCGAGCATGTTGGTTCGCTGACAGTATCAGTCGAACCCAATCCGGCCGACAAGGAACACGATTCAGCGGATTTGCCGAAGAAATCAGCCATGCAACCCCAGTATACCGATCAGTTACCGGAATTGCTGGCGCATATCCTCGAACATGTGGCAGCCATTCCACTTTCCGATCCTGCGTTTACCATGGAAACAAACGATCTGGTGCAGATAATCCGCCGCGCTCAAAGCAAGCAGGAGAGGGATCAGTTCATTTACGATTATGCACCGTATCTTGAGAAATTCGAATTCAGTATCGAAGATACGGCAAAGTTGCAACGCGGCCTGCTGCGTCTGCTTCACAAACTTATTGAAGGCGCCCGGCAATTACTGATTGAGGATGAGTGGGCTAGCGACCAGATCGCAAAATTGCATGAAACCATGTCCCGGCCATTAAGTCAGCGGTCAATTGCTCAAGCAGAATCACAACTCGAGGAAATTCTGCAAAGACAAAACATTATCAAGCGCAACCTGAGTGATTCGCGGGAAATTCTAAAACAAATGATCACCGGTCTCATCAATAATATTGAGGCGTTATCTGATGAGACCGGAGACTTCAACGATAAAATCAAAGACTGCGCAAATCGCATCAACCACACCGAAGATCTGCAAGCGCTGAATGAACTGCTCGTGGAAATCATGAGTGAAACCCGCAAAATGCAGGAAAAAGCACAGCATTACCGCACCGGATTTATCGCAGCCCGAACAGAAGCGGAAACCGCACAAGGAAAAATCCATCAACTGGAATCGGAATTGCAACATATCAGCGAGAAAATCCATGAAGACCACTTGACCGGCATTTTGAATCGCCGCGGCCTGGATTTTGTTTTTGAACGTGAGATTGCACGCGCCAATCGACGGCAGCAGTCTTTATGTTACGCGTTGCTGGATATCGATAACTTTAAAAAACTCAACGATACGCATGGCCACAAGGCAGGTGATGAAGCCATTGTGTTTCTGATTGAATCCATAAAAGCCGCCACGCGAGCCGACGATATCGTCGCGCGGTATGGCGGCGAAGAGTTTGTCGTACTGCTACCCGATACAAATTTGAAAGCTGCCGTTGAAATAATATCCCGCGTTCGGCGCAATCTCACCAAACGTTATTTTATGCATGAAAACAATCGATTGCTAATCACTTTCAGCGCGGGAATCGCGGAATGCGGCGATCATGAAACGCAGGAAGCGGTTTTCAAACGGGCGGACGAAGCGTTATATCGCGCCAAAAAGAGCGGCAAAAACTTAATTCTTGAAGCTGTCTAAGGTCACATCGACTTTCAGCATTGAACATCAACAGTTTTTTGTCGGACTAAAAGCGCGAAGGATAAGCGCGCAAGCGCATTATCACTACGGCAGGGGGGGGCATTTAACGGGCTGTCAAGGCACCCTGCCGTTTTTTCTTTTGTGACATCACCGATCGATTATCAGTGGCGATGTCCCCCTCTATGGCCACCCCGGTGACCGCCACCGAAATGGCCATGACCGCCGCCATGATGTCCCCGGCCAAAGTGCCCGTGGCCGCCATGGGAATGTCCGTGTCCACCGCGGAAATGACCGTGTCCGCCGTTGTGGTGTCTGTGCCCGCCCGAGAAGATGATGCTGCTGCGAACTGCGGGCTGATAGCCATACCCGTATCCGCTTCTGCCATAATAATTTGAACCGCCATAATAACCGCCGCCATAGTAACCCGAGCCGCCATAATAAGGTGTCGCCACACACCCGCCGAGAAGAAGCAATACACCGATAGCAGACACTGTCAACATTCTTTTCGTATTCATGTTATTTCTCCTGATCATAGTCCAGTTGTATGATCGAATCATAGGCCGATCAAGATGAATAACAGCTGAATACAAAAAAGGGCCTTAGTTTTTCTCCATGGTGTTAATGAAAGCATTCGCTTCATTGATTGATTTTTCCATTGCAGCGATCAAGACAGAAACATCGGATTCGATGTTGCCCAACTCACCTTTCAACGATGAAATCGCCTGCGCATTCAGATTGTGTTTCAGAAACATAACCTGATCTTTGAATACGGTGAGAATCGGCGCAATTTTGGCTTCAGCATTCTTCATCGAAGCGATCAGCTGCTGGTAATGTTTTTTTGTCGCGTTCAGCTTTTCCTGACTGCTGCGCTTGAAATTGGCGTTACTGTACTGGGTAATCTCCTGTTCCCACTCGACAAACAGAGCCTGAGACACATCCTCTATGTCTTCGATACGACTGCGGACTTCGTCCGCCTTGAGGACGCTGGCCTCATATTCATCATTCAATTGCGTATACACTTCTTCAAGATTACCGCCGCGAAAGTTGGTCACGGCTGTAAACTGCGCCAGCGCGGATTTGAATTGTTCCTTGGTTTCTTCCTGTGTGTCCCGTGCTTTTTCGACGCGATGCACCATGACATCTCGTTTAGGAATACCGATTTTTTCAAGTCCCTCGTAATAAAGGGTAGAACATGCGCCCAGCGCGAGCACTGATATCAATGCAATAAACAAATATGATCTGTTCCTGTTCATGACTCACTCCATTATTGTTGTTGAATTGAATAACTGTTTTATTGATTCATGAGTTATCGCGATGCACTGCGGCGCAACAGATGCCAGAGGGCTTTCAGTCCCCAGATAATCGGGAAGCGCCGCGCCCGCGGTGTAATCTCGATGCGCGTGCCCGTATGCCGCTCTATTTTCCAGGCTGCATATTCGAGACTGTCGCGAAAGGTTAGTGTGGCCTTGGACAGGCGCAGAATCGACAGCACAAGACCCTGCCAGCGTCTGAGACGCCAGTGCCATGCAGCAAGGCGGCGTGTCCTGACGTGGTTGCGGCATAGATAGGTTTCACGATCCGGTTGCCGGATGAAAATCGTGCTCAACGCTGGGGAAGCCGCATGCATTAACTGCGCAAAATCAGCATGATTATGTTCAGCCAGATGGCGTGCCCGCGTTTCGCTCTCGGGACGCAATTCCGCCGCATAACTGAGCATCAGACACCGTGTCCAGATATCGTCGACAGTGAAGACAGCATTTTCCAGCGTCTTGCCGCCCGCCGCCAGAAACGACGTCACCGACCAGGCCAGTGCACGGTATACACGCTGCCGGCTTGCCTCATCACGCACATATAACAGGCGCGAAGGCTGCGCAAATCGCGCCCAGATATACGAGTGAAACCAGTACCGCGCGCCTTTCTCAAAATCCGGTGTCGATATGACCGCATATTTGGCGCGCAATAGCCTTCCCGCATGCGGCACTTCAAGATAAAACACATTGGGCGCGAGCCAGTCATTCAGCGTGCTCAGATAGCGTTTGGCATAAGCAGCGCGGTAATCATTCACCAGCACATACAGATCGCCAATGCCTTCGTCCAATGCACCGGAACGCAGGCAGGAGCCATACAGAATCACCGCGTCGGCGACTGTTTTATATTCCTCAAGCAAAGCCTGCACAAGCACCTGAAAATCCGGAGATACCGCGCGTATGCTGTGTTCGGCGACGACATCTAGCAATGTCTTGGGTGGCTCTTCACTCGAAATAGGTACAGCAGATGTCATTGTTATTTCAACTCAGAGCACAAGAAATGAAACAGGCCGGGTCGCCGTAATGCGCAGCGGTTCGACGGGATCAACGGAACGATAGAGCTCACCATCAACAATATACTCATCATCCAATTGCAGCGCCAGCATGCGGGCGTTATGACTGTGATAGCCATCCTGTGCCTTGAGCACATGACCACGACCGGTTACCAGCGGCCATAGGGCGCGCCACAGCTTTTTGCGCTGTTGATCAACCCAGGT
>JADZAR010000126.1 GCA_020852475.1 Nitrosomonas sp. | reverse complement strand
CCGATCAGATGCAGGCATTGACGGCCAATCAAATCAAAGGACTCACGACCGCTCAGATCGCCAGTATCGAAACGGATGATCTGGCTGCAATGAGCAGTACTCAAATTGCTGCATTCTCAGCTCAGCAAATTGTTGCCTTTACAAGCGAGCAGCTCAATAACATGACCTCGGATCAGATTCAGGCATTGACGGCCCCCCAGATCAAGGGACTGACCACGGATCAAGTGTCGAGCCTGACGAGTGACAACATCCAGTTACTAACTACTGCTCAGGTCGCTGCAATGTCCGCAGCGCAATTGAACAGTCTTGACAGCGATCAAATTGCCGCCCTTGATACCGAAGATGTAGCTGCATTAACTGCTTCTCAAATCAAGGAACTCAGCACGACTCAAATCCAAAATTTAACTTCCGATCAGATGCAGGTATTGACGGCTAGTCAGATCAAGGGACTCACAACCGATCAGATCGCCAGTATCGAAACGGATGATCTGGCTGCAATGACCAGCACTCAAATTGCTGCATTCTCGGCTAAGCAGGTCGCCGCATTCACAAGCGATCAGCTCAATAACATGACCTCGGATCAGATTCAGGCATTGACGGCCACCCAGATCAAGGGACTGACCACTGATCAAGTATCGAGCCTGACGAGTGATAACGTCCAGCTACTGACCACCGCTCAGGTCGCTGCGTTGTCGACAACACAATTAAACAGCCTTGACAGCGATCAAATTGCCGCCCTCGATACCGAAGATGTAGCTGCCCTGACCGCAACACAAATCAAGGGACTGGGTACTGATCAGGTTGTCGCGCTAACCACCGGTCAAGCGGCTGCATTGCAGTACGCACAGATTGCCGCGCTCAGTGTGGACCAGATTACAGTCTTTGAAACCGATGATTTAGCGCAACTGAGCAGTGACAACATCAAAGCGCTGTCGTCGCTGCAAATCAGAGCACTAACTACCGATCAGATTGATAGTTTATCAACCGAGCAAATCCAGGGATTGAATGCTTCACAGATTGCGGCCATGACATCGGAGCAAATCGGTACACTCTCGACGGATGACATTCAGGCGCTAACCACAGCTCAGGTGAAAGCGCTAACGAGTGAGCAAATCTCCGGCTTAAACACAGAGCAGATATCCAGCCTGGAAAGTGAAGATTTGCAAGCATTGTCTGCTGTTCAGATCAAGCTGTTTAATACAGACCAAATTACCAATGGTCTTTCAACAGATCAAATACAGCAATTAAGCACAACGCAAATTGCCGCGCTGACAACGGCGCAAATCGCGAATCTGAGCACAGATCAGGTCGATGCGTTATCCACAGATCAGGTACGAGCATTGACATCAACCCAAGTCGCAGCGCTTACCACCGATCAGATTCCTCATCTGCACTTCTAATCGGAAGCAGACTCATCATTCTGCGCAACTTATTCCCACGGTATAGTCTCTCGCGAGCAATACCGTGGTCTTTATTTGGGAGAACATTGAATGTCCGAGCAAACACATTCCGACTATGCCGCCTGGATCCAGAGAATTTGGCAAAAAAATGTTAAATTTTCAGATCTTGTTACTTATGCCAATCAGAAAAATTTCCCATCTAGTCTGGTAGCCGTACTCTATCAGACTTGGCTCAAGCGCAATCGCACTACGGACGACGCATATGCCTGGTTCAATCTGGGTGTCAGTCTGTTTTCAGCAGAAGACTTTACAGGCGCCCAAGAAGCTTATGAAGCTGCACTCGCTATTAAACCCAACTTTGTCGCAGCACGATTCAATCTTGGCTTGATTTACGAACGACTGAACAATGCGCAAACAGCGCTTGCCCATTGGAAGCAAGTGGAAGAAACTGCCAATTCAGCTGTACCTGACGAACTGGCCGTACTGGTTTCAGCACTGAATAGTATCGGCCGATTACAAGAAACACTCAAACAATACCAACCTGCCTGTGAAGCTCTGGAAAAAAGCCTGTTACTAAAACCCAATCAATCGGATGTTATCCATCACCTGATCTTCATGCGGCAAAAACAATGTTGTTGGCCCATTTATGAACCGGTCGGTATAACCGAGGAAAGTACACTGCGTAAAGCAACTTCTGCGCTTGCCATGCTGAACATTTCAGACGAACCCGGCACCCAGCTTACGGCTGCACTCAATTACAGCCGGACAAAAATACCCGCTGATTTGCCGAGACTTGCTCCACTCAATGGTTATCAGCATGAAAAAATTCGCATCGCCTATTGCTCGGGAGATTTCTGCACACACCCGGTAGCCATGCTCACCGTTGAATTATTCGAGCAACATGACAAGGAAAAATTCGAGATTTTTGCTTTCTGCTGGTCACCCAATGATGGTTCAAAATTACGCCAGCGCATTATTCAGGCTGTAGATCACTATATACCAATTCATAACCTAAACGATGCAGAATCGGCCAAACTGATTCGGGAACATGAAATTGATATTCTCATCGACTTGCACGGCCAAACAAATAAAGCCAGGATACAGATGCTGGCGCATCGTCCTGCACCCATTCAGATCACCTACCTTGGTCTCCCTGCAACGACGGGACTACCCTGTATAGATTATGTCATTGCAGATCGTTTCCTCATTCCCGAAGAATACGCAAATTTTTATTCCGAGAAACCACTTTACATGCCGGATATATACCAGGTCAGTGATCGAAAACGCGCAATCAGCCCTGCTCCTGACCGAGAATCCTGTGGATTGCCCAAAAACAAATTCGTATTCTGCTCCTTCAATAACAATCACAAATACACCCTGGAAGTTTTTACTGCATGGATGAATATCCTGCGACGTGTGCCTGAAAGCATTCTGTGGCTACTTGCTGATAATCCTTGGGCGGAATCCAATCTCAGGAAGCAAGCAGAATTGCAAGGTATCGACCCGACCCGGTTGATCTTTGCAGAACGCACTCTACCGGCTGACTATCTGGCACGCTATCATGTCGCCGATCTGTTTCTGGATACATTTCCCTTTAATGCCGGAACCACAGCCAACGATGCATTGTGGATGGAACTTCCTGTTCTTACACTATGTGGTCGCTCGTTTGCCTCTCGGATGGCCGGTGCCCTGCTGACAGCTGCAGGTTTACCCGAGCTGATCACTTACGATCTGGAAGCCTACGAAAACAAGGCGGTCGAACTGGCACAAAATACCAGGGCACTGAAAAAATTGCGCAGGAAGCTGACTGACGCCAAAACAAATAGTCCGCTGTTCAACACTACACAATTCACCACAAATCTGGAAGCACATTACAGTGAGCTGGTTGCTACTTTTAACCAGCAATCATCCACATTTCAATCTGCCAAACAGGTTGCTTCAGTTTTTGAGCAACCACAAAAACCAAAACAACTTACCGATATTATTATCGAAGCAGAACAACTTCAGGCACGCAGCGATACAGCCAGCGCAATCCGGACTTACCGTCAGTGGATCGAAAATCCACATTCACAAAATAAATGGATGGCCTGGTTCAATCTGGGTGTGCTGCTTACTAGCAGCGGCGATCTTGCTGGAGCAAAACAGGCTTTTCAAGTAGTGCTTCAGCAGCAACCGGGTTTTATACAGGCAAAAAAAGCACTGGAAGTGTTACACAGTCGCCTGCCGGAAAGCAAACAGCAGCGCTGCGGAAGTGAAAAAGCCTTACCTGGCTGGAAATGCGTAACTTCTGAAACCAAAAAGGTACACGCAGAACATTAGCGGATACTACTCAGTAGTGGGAAGAACCAGAAATAATCGGTTTTTCTCGCGTAGCTCCAGAAGTAAATATTATCCGTATCAGCTAAATTAACAGCTCTCTGATATTAATATACAAGGAAGCTGTAAATGAAAAAAGTCCTGAACGTGGGAGGAAACAACAAGTCGATCCCGCTGCCGCCGCAGTACACAGAATTTGAACATCTGCTACTCGATATTGATCCGCGCGGTGAGCCTGATCTTGTTTGCGATGCACGGAAGCTGGCAACTCTGGATGCCGGCCAGTTTGATGCGATCTATTGTTCGCATAACCTTGAACACTATTACCGGCATGATGTCAGAAAGGTTCTGAGCGGTTTTCTGCATGTTCTAAACGAGACTGGATTTGCCCATATTCGGGTACCGGATATTCAGGAAGTCATGCGCATTACAATGGAGAGAAATCTGGATATTGATGATTTTCTGTATCAATCTTCGGCCGGACCGATCATGGTGTCAGATGTTCTATACGGTTACAGCGTCGAAATCGAACGCAGTGGACAGGATTTCTTCAGTCACAAAACCGGCTTTACTCAGAAATCACTTGAAAAAGCGCTGCAAAATGCAGGCTTCCACAAAATATATACCACGACAAGAAACCTTGAAGTTGTTGCACTGGCGTTCAAAGATGTTCCTGATAGCCATACACGCTCTCTTTTTGAGCTACCGTTGAATTAATTGACTCACCCCATATTCTCCGAAACCTTTGCTCCTCCACCCTGGGATATGGGTATGGGACATGGCTTTACAATTACGCTTTAGAACAGCAGCACTGAATATGAATCTCGCAGAAAACGACGTCTCATGATAAGAGACCTTTGCACGGTGCCATGAGCGGTACGAGAATAAGGCAAAAATTTGTGAAAAAGCGGAGTTTACACGAGGTAAATGAGCATTTTTCGCAAATTTTTAACGCAATTATCGCGCCGCGTAGTAGCCGTACAAAGGTCTCGATAAAACAAGAATATCATGTTGATGCGAGTATTACGCACAGTCCGCGCAAGACCGGAACCCAACCTGTCCATGGCGTGGCAAATGGCCGAAAAAAAACAAGATGGCAAGCCGGCCGACTCCTCAAGCAGCACACTGCGCGATCATTGAAATGATCCAACCCGGCGTGAGTAACGATGTACGTTGGGACTAAAGAAACTACAAAAATCTCAGATTCGATAAGAAATTTTCACAAGCTGTCCGAATCGATCCTAATCCGTCAAGAAGCACATATTTTTAACAAGTTATTTCAGAAATTCAACCAATAATGTTCAGTACGTAAAATTTGAAATTATTTTAAATTCATTTTTAACATTTGTTTAACCAGTGATTAACGCTTTCCTGACAAGCGCATTATTAGTATGCAAGAGAGGAAAACGCAATAGAGTCAGAATCGTTATTTCATCAAAATATTCGCAGTTAGCCCGATGCGCACTTGCAATCCTTGACGCTTTTGCAATTTCTCAATCCAATTTTCGGATCCAAAATTTAGCATAACGTTAGTATAAGGAGTGACAAAAATGTTAGAGGAATTTATTACCAATTTCATGAATAACTTGTTCAAACCGTTGTTATTGTTTTTTTACCTTGGATTTCTGATTCCCTTGTTAAAAGTGCCGCTGGAATTTCCACCCGCACTCTATAAAGGTATAACCATTTATCTGCTCATCGCAATTGGCTGGCATGGCGGAGAAGAGCTCGCTGAGCTTACTGCGGATGATTTTCAGTTGGCTTTGGGATTTATGGCAATCGGTTTTGTTACCAATACAATCATTGCATTAGTGGCGTATCAAGCACTTCGACGGATGACACGTTTACGGAAAATTGATGCGGCAACCGTAGCAGGCTATTATGGCTCGGACTCGGCGGGCACGTTTGTCACCTGTGTCGGCGTGCTTGTCGCTACCAATATTGCGTTTGCGGCCTATATGCCGGTGATGCTTGCCGTCATGGAAATTCCGGGTTGTCTTGTCGCACTTTATCTGGTTTCAAAAGCACGTCATTCGGGACAAATGGATGAAGCGGGTAATTTGCCCGGTGAACCAGGATACAATCCTGCAGCCATTAAGATAAATGGCGACACAAATGGAAACGGTAGTATTCTCAATAAAAAAGTATTACATGAGATTTTCTTCAACCCTGGTCTGTTTTTGTTGTTTGGCGGCATTCTGATTGGATTTGTTTCCAGACTGCAAGGCGTAAAAGTTACTGAAGCAAATGATCAATTCTTTATCGTACTGTTTCAAGGCATTTTATCGCTCTTCCTCCTGGAAATGGGTATAACAGCCTGCTCGCGTCTTAAAGATCTGAAACTTGGCGGACCGGGTTTCGTGGCATTTGGGATCATTGCGCCAAATATCTTTGCGACCTTTGGAATACTGATCGCACATGCCTACAGCATGGCAATTGGGCATCCGCTTGAAATTGGCACTTACGTGCTTTTTGCGGTATTATGTGGCGCGG
Organism: Nitrosomonas sp.; assembly: GCA_020852475.1. Taxonomy (GTDB): domain Bacteria; phylum Pseudomonadota; class Gammaproteobacteria; order Burkholderiales; family Nitrosomonadaceae; genus Nitrosomonas. The sequence goes on along the minus strand of JADZAR010000126.1, from coordinate 6,061 downwards.
CTTCGTATATAGCGGTTCCAGCCGTACAGCGTATGGCGATACCGGAAGCAAGCCCTACCTTGCCGCTGGCGGCTTCGCTCGGATTGACGTTTACCTATAATGTGACCATAGGTATTCCGCTCTATATTTTGTTTTCAACGGCATTGACGACGTTGATTCCGGTGGCGTAACTGATACCTGAATCAGCTTTCGGATATCGAGTTGTTTTTCAGGCAAGGCGAAGCGAGTATAAAACTGGCAAGCCTTGCCGATCGCATGAGAAAGTAAAAACGGGGCATCATTTTATCAGGCTGAACAAACCAATATTAAGGTCGCCAGATTTTCCTCGAGACTTTTTAGTCTCAGTCACATCACTCAACTAACCCCTTCTATTGGCAGTGATATGCCATTCCCAATTCTACCGATTAAAGTCTCCGATCAATTCCAGCAAACAATCCGTCAGTCATCGCCAACCGGCTGCACGCAATGCAAAAAGCCACAGCCGATTATATTCCATTTCATAACAAGATATTATCCAAGGGTTTGAGCGGCTCCGGACGTTCCGGACTGTCAATGAGTTCAAGCAGATTGATCTCTATGGTACGCGAGATGGTGGATAATGGCAGATCATTGGGATCTTTGCCAAAAGGATTTTCTATTTCATCGCCAATCGCATCGAGTTCAAGAAACGCATAGGAAATAAACAAAACAACCGCCGGCGTCAGAATACCACTGACTTCAACCAGTCCGAACGGGAGAAAAAAACAATATACCGCCACGATACGATGAATCAATATGCTGTAAGTAAACGGAATCGGGGTATTGTTGATGCGCTCGCAAGCACCGAGAATGTTTGACAGTTCAGCCAGTTGCGCATCGATAAACGGCGCATTCAATTCATGCAACCAGCCTTGATTGCGCGCATGGGCCAGGTCACGGCCAAGCTGTTGCAGAATGGCCAGCGGGCGGTGGGTTGATGCAATCACCGTCGTAAAATCCTGCTGTGAAAGAAATTTCTCAATATCCGCCGCCGGATCTTCATGGCGTAAATGGCAGCGCAGAGCATGCACAAACGCAATCACACGGCGGACAAATTTTCCCCGAAAATCCATCAACGCCGTATCATCCTGCCGCGCATCAATCAGTGAATACGCCTGCCGCGCAAGCGTACGCGCAGTATTGACCAGCGCTCCCCACAGCTTGCGCCCTTCCCAGAACCGGTCATAAGCCGCACTGTTGCGAAACCCCAGAAAAATACCCAGTGCGATACCGATCAGCGTAAATGGCGTCGTCGTCAGCGTGTAGTTCTGAATGTTGTAGTACAACTCCACGTAGGTAACGATGACAGATACGGCCGTCACCACCAGGATTCGCGGCCAGGTTTTTTCAAAACTGGTTCCTCTGAAATAGAACAAAAGCCGTAGCCAGCCAACTCTTTCCTTGATGATCATGATGTCAGTCTCTTGTTATTTATCGCTTCCCGGAATTTCAAGCCAATGTTTTTCCGCTAAGGGAAAGTGAGCTGCAGGATTATAAAGAACCGGTTTGATAGATGATAAAAATATTTCGCTGTTGCACATTCAGCCTGCCTGATGCACAAGCCCAATAATGGTTTATTGAGTTAAACCAGTCTTTTCAGGCCTTTTTCTTCCGCTGCGGTCAGCAGCCTGATGCAGGGTAGATAACCATCATGAACAATGCCGTGCATTTCGATACGTTTCTGCGAACGCAGCATGCCGACCAGATAACGTGTTATTTCCTGCGTAATCACCTGGCCAGGAACCAGCACCGGAATCCCGGGCGGATACGGTGTAATCTGATCCGCGCATACCCGGCCGGTCAGTTCCTGGTTGATGCTGTCTTTTTCATCGAGCAACGGCAGTAATTCGCCATTGCAATAAAAAGCATCACGCGGCAGATATTTGAGCGCCGTAAAACGCGGTATTTCCACCGTCCGATAAATGCGGCGCGGCGCGCTATTTCTGCGCGCGATGCGCATCAATGCATCATACAACCGTGAAACCTTGCTGCGCGTGGTGCCGATTGTCAGTAATAGCGTGAGGGTGTTAAACGTTGATTTCTCCACTTGAATATTGTAGTGCTCGAACAATTCCTGAATCAGCTCTTCCACCGTCAACCCGCAACGCGAAATGTCCACGGTCACTTTTGTCGGATCAAGCTGGATATTGTCGTTCTGCAATTCTTCCGGTAGCAGGTCGGCAAGCCCCAGCACCTGGAACACACCGGTGGCGTTAATCCGCGCACGCAATTCTCTGGACAATTCGAGCGTGCGCGCCAACAACTTGTAACCTTCCATCACAGCCTGTTTGCGCCCCACATCCAGGCTCGCGATCATACTGTATTGCGGGCTGGTGGAGGTATGCATGTTGAAATTTTCGCGAAAAAGATGTCCGTTAAAATCCGGGTCATTGACATGGATCATGCTCGACTGCGAAAAAGCCGACAAAACTTTGTGCGTGCTTTGCGTCGCATAATCAGCCCCCGCCTCCAATGCAGTAGGACGAAAAACCGGGTGGAAGCGCGCAAATCCATACCAAGCTTCGTCTATGATCACTTTAATGCCTTTGGCGTGCGCTGCCTGAATAATCGGCGGCAGATCGTAACGCAATCCATCGTACGTGCAACTGGTCAGAATCAGCGCCTGGGCATCGCCGTGCTGTTCAATCGCTTCGAATAACGTTTTTTTGGGTACCGGCCCGTAAATATTGAATTTTTTGTTAACCGCAGAATCCAGATAAACCGGATGCGCGCCCGACAGAATGACGCCATGATGCACCGATTTATGGCAGTTGCGATCCAGCAGCAGCTTGTCACCCGGCGCCAGCAACGTTTGGAAAATCACTTTGTTGGCAGTGGAGGTGCCATTCGTCGCAAAAAAGGTGCGCCGCGCACCGAATGCCCTTGCCGCCAGTTTCTGCGCCTCTGCGATCACACCAGTGGGCTCCATCAGTGAATCGAGCATCGGTACGGACACCGACAAATCCGCGCGGAAGATGTGTTCGCCGATAAATTCGTAGAAATCGCTGGCCCAGGGGCTATCACGCAGTGAATCGCCGGAAGAGTGTCCCGGCGTATGCCAGGCGTCCTTGGCCATCAGCACATAATGCTTCAATTGATCGTAAAAAGGGGTGCGCGCTTTTTCCTGAATCTGGGCGTTGAGAATACGGTAAATGCCTCGATAATCCCGCTCTTCGCGATAGAAATAACCTTCCACGGTTTCGGAAAAAAGCGCATCGACCACTTCGCCTTCCTGTTCCTGCGCAATCAACACATAAATATTCAATTCAGGACGCAACGCGGAAATTTTCTGTGTCAATTCCAATGCGGTTATCTGGAGATTGCGAGCATTCCCGTTTTCATTGGGCAGACTATACAGTTTGTCATCAATGATCAGCGCCTGAATGTCACCATCCTGTTCGATCAATTCCAACGCTTTGCATGCTGTGGTCACGCCGGCAAAGACAATACCAAAGGGGTTTTCGATGGATTTGGCGGCGGCGTTTAATCCCTTGATCAGTAACCTTAGTATGCGTATTTCATCGTTAATCACCAGAACACGGCTGACCGGTTTTTTCATGCCATTACCGCAGCTTCTGATCCGTAACGCGCTCGCGCAACGATACCATGGTGAATGTATAACAGATTTTTCGAAGCGCGCATCATTCTATTTCCAACACGGTGTGATGTTCCACGCGGCTGATTGGCCGGAACCCCAGTTTCAGGTACAGGCGATGCGCGCCTTTGTTAGCGTGCAGCACACGAAGACGCAATGGCGTATTCAGCTTGCGCGCTCTGACAATTAACCGGGCGATAATCGTGCTGCCTATACCTTGATTCTGGTATTGCGGACTGATTTGAATTTCATCCAGCCACAAACAATCCTGCCGAGGAATAACGATGAACATGCCGACCGCTTCGCTCTGCTGCACGATGACTTCGATATTTTTTGTCTCCCATGCCTGCAGAAAAAAACCCAGTTCCTCATCGTCGTCCCAGTAACCAAATTCTTCAATGATGAGTTCCCGATAAACGGTATGGTGCAAGTCAAGCAGCCAGTCATAATCGGCTGATTGAACGGAGCGAATATACAGATCCATAGGCAAATTCGACAAAGCAATGATGTGAATGCATTCTTTCCAGTGGAGGAAACAGATCACACAACCCTCCGGAAAACTGGTAAATTCTGACAGGCTTTTGCACATAATAAAAGCGTTGCCGGGTTAACGCGTGATCAGGTTAATATATCCGTTAATCCCTGTGGCATACACTTTGATGATTTTTTAAACGTACCCGCGTAAAAATTAAAAGGAGCCCCAGCGATGAATTCCAGTCTGACCGATAAATTCAAACCAGCCGACCTCATTGAAAAAGTGCGCTTAGCCGTGGGCCTAGGCGCAGACGAGCAACGTACGCTCGAAGTTGATGAGCCTCCGGAAGATCGCGGCAACCGCCTGTGCGTCACGGTCAGCGATATTCATTTGACGGACGGCACAGTCGGGTTGCAAAACCTGAGCGACGCAACCTGGGATGCGTTTTATGAAGACATCAGGCAACGCTGCATTACCTATCATATTGACGAATTTGTGCTGGTGCTGGATGGTGATGTGATTGACATGATTCGCAGCAGCAAGTGGGCGGCGCATGAGCCACCGATTTATCCGTGGGAGCGCGAGCGGCAAGCGGAATTCTCCGGCGTGATCAATGCCATCATCCGGGATATCGTTGAAAAAAAGCATGCCAGTTTTTTCAGATGGCTGCGCGAACTGGAAAGTAAATTAAAGCGCGACTGCCAGCCCAGAGCCATCCGCGTCAGAACAGTCATCACGGTTGGCAATCACGACAAAGAGCTCTTCTGCGTTCAGGATGCATTAAAGTATTTCTATGAGACCGGCCTGGGCATAAACGTTGAAGCGATTCCTGAAGCGGAGCGTAAAATGCTTGGCCGCATGTACGGCGATGAAGCCATGTTTCTGGATACAACCCAGGCACCCTATTGTCCGTTCTATTATGGCGATACCGGCTTTCGTTTTTTTACCACGCACGGCCAATGGCGTGACTCGGCGAATTCACGCGATATCAAGGCGGAAGGCTCCAAACCTGGCTGGAGCGTTAGCGAAGGCTGGCAACTTGAAACCTGGCAGCAACTGAGATTCTCACCCTTTTTCGAGCCCTGCTTCGGCGACACCGTTGCAGCAGGCGTGTTGTCGACGTTCATTTATAAAACCAAGAAAAAACTCAACGACGCTCATCATCATGACGCGCGGCTTGACAGCATTCTCGACGAACTGGACCTGTACCGGCCGACTTATGCCGCAGTACGCAGAATACTAACCGAAACCGCGGACATGCGCAGACAGAATAAAAAGCCGGAAGTCATTGCCATCATCGAGAACACATTGTACGAATGCGTGATGGAATGGCTGAGCTGGGATTTTACTTATCAGTCGACGACAAAACTGCGCGCCAAGGGTTTAAAATTGGCCCGGCGCATCCTGGAATTCATGAAATCCATGGGTCATGGACTGGAGATCAAGTCCATCGCGGCATTGATGCGTATTCTGACGTTTTTTGACAATCTGCACCAACCCAACGTCCGTTTCTCGACGATAAAAAAATTCCCCAGCTTTTTGCCGCAATACCGGCACTATAACTTTCAGATTCATGGCGAAGGCCACACGCATCAGCCGCTGCAGGAAGAACCCAATTTTGGCGCCGACCACCCTGCGACGTATATCAACTTCGGCACCTGGCGTGATCAGATCGTGCTCAGGAAACGACAGGGCTATCGCCGCCGCGGCGTATTACGCGCGCTGTTCATTCTGGACATTGTGAATTACATCGGCCAGACAAACGACATCATGCCGCGCACGTTTGATTACTTCGTCACCGACATCGTCCACTGGAGCGATGCCAAAGATGCGCTGAATCGCACCGGCCATGTCGAACCCAGAACCTGATTGCTGGTGACATTGTTTCAATAACAAACTGAACAGGAAAAAAACTTTGATATGTCATGTGTATATTTCCTGTTCAGAAAAACAGCGGCAATTCCTGTTGAATT
>JADZAR010000125.1 GCA_020852475.1 Nitrosomonas sp. | reverse complement strand
GATGCCGTATTTCCCACTCGTGGTGGTGTATTGCCAGCGCTATGTGAAACATACCGGCATCGGCACGCTGACGGCGATGATGCTGCCTTATTCGGTCACCTTCCTCGTTGCCTGGACGCTGTTTCTGCTGCTCTATACGCTTGCGGGATTGCCGCTGGGGATACAGTCGAGTTATATCTATTCCGCTCCGGGTTGACAACAGACACGAGATAACCGGTTTTGACAGCTAATTTGTCTTTCAGTACATTTCATAGGCCATGAACAAAGTATTCATCAGTTACAGCCATGATTCTGCTGTCCATCGCGCGAAGGTGCTCAAGTTTGCTGAAAGATTGCGCGTTGATGGCTTCGAAGCCGAACTGGATCAATATGTAAACGGCTCGCCTGAACAGGGCTGGCCGCGATGGATGCTTGATCAGCTTGATGCTGCGCAGACGGTTCTGATCATTTTCACGGAAACGTATTACCGGCGGTTTCGCGGTCACGAAGCACCCGGCAAGGGCAAAGGCGTGGACTGGGAAGGCGCGTTGATAACGCAAGCGCTGTATGATGCGCGCAGCGCTTCGAACAAATTCATTCCGGTGCTGTTCGATTCCGGGAGCGAGCGTTACATACCGGAACCGCTGCGGTCGCAAACCTGTTATACGCTAATCACCGAGGACAGCTATCAATCGCTCTGCGATGCGCTGCTGAATCAGAGCGGCGTGGAACCGGGCGCTATCGGTGTGCTAAAACGAAAACCCCGGGCGACTGGAACACCGCTGCGTTTCGACGTGCAACCAACTGAAATAACGGATTATCTGCATGAACTGATTCATAATCAGTATTCCAGGCATGATCAACGCTATGTCGCGCTGGAGGCGAAAGCGTGGCGCTCGTCATCGCTGGAGCGTGCGATGGATACGGTCATCAATACCGATGTTATCCTGCGGGATTTCAATCTGGATGCGGAGACAGCGCATGATCGACCACAGGAAAAGCATTACGACGATGCATTGGAAGCCTACCGCGCGTTGAAAAACAAGCCGGTGCGGCGTCTGGCGGTATTGGGTGAACCCGGCGGCGGCAAGTCCTTTTCGATGCAGCGTATTGCCGTGGAATATGCCCGACAGGCTTTGCAAGACGTCGCTGCGCCGGTGCCGATGCTGGTGCCGCTGGGTTTCTGGACGCAGGAAGACATGCCGTTACCTGCGTTTATCATCACGCAACTGGGGCCGCTTGGCCGTCATTTCATCACGCTGCGCGATCAGCGGCACGCGGTATTGATGCTCGACGGCCTCAATGAAATTCCCCCCGGACAACGCATCGCCAAAATCGAACAAATCAAAGCACTGGCGCGCGACGAGCGCTTTGTCAGTGTCATCGTCAGCTGTCGCGAAAAGGATTTCACCGCGGATTGCCGCTTGCCGTTCGACACGCTGTTGCTGCAACCGCTGAAACCGTCGCAAATCATGACGTTTCTTGAGCGCATGTATGCATTGAAAAACGACGGTGAGGACGCCGGATTGCAGGCGGCGGAGTGTTTCTGGCAATTGGCGGGTGGCCATGCCATTCGCGCGGTATGGGACGTGTGGCGGCAGGCTGGAGCGAATCTGGATTTGTTCTGGAGCACCGAGGCAGTGCCCAAAAAGAATCCGGCTGTGCAAGCGCTTACTTCATGGGAGCAGAATCGGTTATGGCGTCAAGTGCGTTTCAATCCACGCAATTTGCTGCGTGTGGCGATGAATCCGTATCTGCTGTTCATCATCACTGCATTGCCGCAGGTGCCGCGCAACCGTGCGCAATTGTTCCAGGGGTTTTTGAATAACCTGTACCGGCGCGAAAAGCAGGCGCGCGAGAAACGGCATGATGCGAACATTCCTGCCAGAGAAGATTGGGAAGCGGCGCTGGTAGCGTTAGCCACCGCGATGCAGCATGCTGTTGGCTCGGACAACGGCGCGCAAACCGCGCTGCCGCGCAGTCAGTGTCCGGCAAGCCTGACGCAGGTATTGCTCGATTTTTCCATCGACGCCAGCGTGCTGCAAATCAAAGACAACGCCATTCGTTTTAGTCATCAACTGTTGCAGGAATATCTGGCCAGCCGCGTGCTGCTTGATGCCAGCCGTGATGTATCGCAATCCGCGCATGCGTTTTGGCCGCAGTCCAACTGGTGGGCGCGTAGCGGCTGGGAAGTGGTGGCGGAAATCGCCGCCGAATCGTGCGGCGACGATCGCGCAGCGCAAACCCGCCTGATTGCATGGCTGGCGCAAGCCAATCCCGAGGTCGCCTGCGCAGTTTGGCGGCATCTTGGCCGCTTTGATTTACCACAGTCGGTGCTTTCCGGAATCGCTGAGCAATGGCTACCCCGCATGACCGATGCCGTGCGGGAGCCGGTTGCAAACGCACGCGCCGCCATCGGTGACGCGTTGGGTTATTTCGGTCTGGATACGCGCAAAGGCATCGGCTTGCGTGCGGACGGCCTGCCCGATATCGATTGGGTCAAGATTCCATCCGGCGCATTCATTTATCAGGATAACCGGCATCTGCCGCTGCTCGCGTTTTATATCGCCCGCTATCTGGTGACCAACGCGCAGTTTCAGGCTTTCATCGATGCCGGTGGCTACCGGAATGCAGCATGGTGGCAGGACTTAGCTGAACGTATCGAGGAACCGGAGATTCCTGAGTGGCATGAACCCAATGCGCCGCGGGAAACGGTCAGCTGGTTCGAAGCGGTTGCATTCTGCCGCTGGTTGAGCGCGCAACTCGGATACGCGGTCACGTTGCCGACCGAACAGCAATGGGAGCGCGTTGCGCGCGGCACCCAAGGGTTGCAATATCCCTGGGGCAACGAATTCCGGCAGGACTTTACCAATTGTCATAGATCGATTGGCAGAACTTCCGCACCGGGCATCTATCCGCATGCGGCGTCGCCGGAAGGTGTGATGGATCTGATGGGTAATGTGTGGGAATGGTGTTTGAATGGCTATTCGACGCCGGAAAATTGCCGATTATCGGGAGACAAGTCCCGCGTGGTGCGCGGTGGCTCCTGGAGCTATAATCCGGACGGCGTGCGCTCGTCGGTGCGCAACTACGGCCATCCGTACTATTGCTACGGCCATATCGGTTTTCGGGTGTTATGCTCGTCCCCCATCGAATAGCTGCGCACTGGCGCGCTGAACGCTGATTCGCCGGGGTGCTGTTCACTGTCAGTGCCGCGAAGCGGTACGCGATTTTTTTGCCGCAAATCACCCGGTTTGATGCGAAACGGTCGTAAAACATGCCGCCGTAACCCCCACGAATCGGCAAAACGCGCATGATTGACCCAGCCTTGCACGCTGGCGTCGAATTCGCAAAAGAAATCTCTACAGTAGGGTGCCATTAAGCGCAGCGCAATGCACCGTGCGGTGGCGCACCGATATCTTGCATGACACGAAGGTAATCGTTTAATAGGTGCACTTGGGATTTGTCGGCCACCCCAATCACTTGCGATGATGCCGCCCCTGACATGATCAATCTCGCCTCGATGGGAATGGACATCCGTTACACCAAGCCGGTTGAATTGCTCGAGAATGCTATCGACTGGTCGCTTGAAGAACGCGATCCGCTGGCCATTCGTGGCCGCAGCCAGTTCGCACGCACGCTTGATCCACTCAATCAGGGTGAACAGCTATTATGGGAATACTTGAACAAATGGGCCGGCGTTTAGCGGCCTGTTGCTGGTCGGGCTGATCCGTCGCTGGGTCAGGCAGTGGGTGCAGTTACGCTATGCTGCTATCCTGAATGCACCATCCGGTCAGGCTGATCACGTGTTGAGGAGGTAAGAGGGATGAAACAATGGATTACGATACTGACCAGTATTGCTGGCGTTTCAATTGGTGCTGGTGATTGCCATGAATCTTTCAGGTGATGATTACGGCGCCTATCAATCTGATGAAAAATTACTACCATTTGATATTGAAACCATCAATCGATTGCGCTTCGATGACGGCACACAGCACGTCATACTGGAGAAGCAGGATGATGGCTGGGTGTTGCCGGAAATGTGGAATTATCCTGTTAATGCTGATGCGCTGGGCAAATTATTAAAAGAGACCTTTGCACGGTTACTACGCGGTACGATAATCGCGTTAAAAATTCGCAAAAAATGCTCATTTACCTCGTGTAAACTCCGCTTTTTTGCAAATTTTTGCCTTATTCTCGCACCGCTTATGACGCCGTGCAAAGGTCTCATTTCATTTAACTTTTTAAGAAACAATTATAACTAACTGATTGTATGAGGTATAAAAATATCTATTTTACTAAATGCCCCTGTTTCTTCCTGACATCTTGCGGTCGAAGGCCGATTGTTAAGCTAAAAGCTCGGTTGAATGGGATTTAGCGTGGTTAGTGCATGCCCGGTAAATAGGCATTTTGTAACCCGTTACCGCTGCGGCGGCAACGTGGCTGATTTTCAGTAGTCCGTTACAGACGCCGGGATCAGCTATGCTCTTCGGTATAGCGAATTCCTGTGATGACATAGTGCGTCTGGCCGGCAGGGCGCTGTACGGTGACCGCATCCTCAAGTTTTTTTCGCATCAATGCGCGGCCTACTGGAGAATCCATGCTGATCCAGCGTTTTTCGACACAGAATTCAT
>JADZAR010000124.1 GCA_020852475.1 Nitrosomonas sp. | reverse complement strand
GCGGTACCGCCGAGCTGATGGTTATGGCGTATCGTGACGCAGGATTAAGCGCGTTGCAGGCGCGGGAGCGTATCTGGTTTGTTGACCGGAAAGGTCTGGTTGTATCGACAAATGAAGTAATCAAATCGCGTGTTCAGCCTTTCGCGCATGTTCATCCGCCTTGTGGTTTTGTGGATGCTATCGAGGCGGTAAAGCCAGATGTACTGATCGGTGCGACAGGGGTAGCAAACACATTTACCGAGGCGGTGATCCGCAAAATGGCTGAAGTAAATGAACGCCCGGTAATTATTGCACTATCGAATCCGACATCACATACCGAATGCACAGCGGAAGAAGCTTATGCCTGGAGTGATGGACGGGCTATTTATGCGAGTGGTAGTCCTTTTGATCCCGTGCGTTATAAGACACAAAATTTTCAGCCGGCGCAAGGGAATAATGCTTATATTTTTCCGGGAATTGGACTTGGTGTTTATGCCAGTTCCGCGCGGCTGATTACGCAAAGTATGTTTTTGTCAGCAGCACGAGTGCTGTCGGATCTGGTAACCGACACTGAGATCAGCAAAGGGAGTGTTTATCCATCCTTGCGACGTGTCAGAACAGTCTCAAAAGTCATTGCAGTATCGGTCTGTGAAGTTGCCGTGCGGGAGGGCCTGATTGAAGAGAAGTTACCAGAACAGTTGGAAGATTACATTGAATCGCTGATGTATAACCCGATTTACTGAAATCAATACGCTACCGCGCACCCTATCTTGTTATGCCGGGATGGTCAGGGTCGTGCAAATGGACTCAAAATCTACGCACCGAATAAGTTGGCAACACCATCCAAACCGACATGCGTGATGCTATAGGTGGCTTTTTCCTGTACGACAGGCTTGGCGTGAAATGCAATGCTGATACCGGCTATTGCCATCATGTCCAGATCATTGGCGCCGTCACCTATGGCAATGACCTGGTTGTGCTGAATATTGAGTGCTTCGCATACTTTCTTGATTGCTTCGGCTTTACTTTCCCGGCCAAGAATCTTTCCCGCCAGTTTTCCGGTGAGTTTGTTGTCTTTTATTTCGAGTGTGTTTGCAACAGCATAGTCGAGATTCAGTCTTGTCTTGATACGATCAGTAAAAAAAGAGAAGCCTCCTGAAATGACCATTGTTTTTATACCGACGCTGCGTGCTTTCCCCAGTAGAATTTCAGCGCCGGGACTGAGTCGGACGCGTTCGTCATAGACTTTCTGCAGTGCGTCAGCATGCAAACCTGCCAGCAGGGCAGTGCGCCGCGTAATGCTTTCTTCAAAACTGATCTCGCCGCGCATGGTTTGCAAAGTTATTTCCGAGACCTGCGGCTTAATCTGATGTATATCCGCTATTTCATCGATGGTCTCAATCGCAAGCAACGTTGAATCCATATCCATGGCAATCAGTTTGAAATCAGAAAAGCGTTTGTGAGCATCCACAAAAGCGTAATCCAGATTCGCTTCGGCGCAATATTCAGCAACACCCGTCTGCTGTTGAATATTTTTAAGTCTGAAAGCTTCTCCAGTAATTCTTTCAATTTGATCAGCAGCAGCCAGTTTTGCAAGTGCGCGCAAATCGCTGTTTTCGATTTCAATACCTTGAATAATGAGATGCATCAACAAGTTTTCTTATGGATTTAAAAAATTAAGGCTGAATTTTATCAGTTTAATGAACAAAGTTCAGGGTTGATTCCATTCAACGATACAATTGCGGCCCGTTTTTTTTGCCTTGAGGAGCGCTGAGTCGGCGGCTTTGATTAAATCGATGGGGTTTTCAAAGCAGGGTTTGTCATTTAAGCAGGATGCGAAACCGAATGAAGCCGTAACGCTGATTTCGGTGCCGTCATCAGTTTTGAGTGAGTGCGCTGTGATAGCCTGCTGCAGACGGTGCGTAATGCTTCTGGCCGCATCGGATGATGTTCCCGGCAGAATCAAGGCGAATTCTTCACCGCCGTAACGGCAAAAAATGTCTTCCTCCCGAATCTGCTTAACGATAATGCTGGAAAATAAAGTCAGAATTTCATCTCCGGCAACATGGCCGTATGTATCATTGATTTTCTTAAAGTGATCGATATCGATCATGACAATCGTGAGCGGGAAATGATGTTGTAGGGAAAGATGGAATTCGCGTTGTATCGTTTCGTCGAAAAATTTTCTATTCTTGGCGCCGGTTAATCCATCACATCGCGTTTTTTCTTCGAGTTCCCTGACTTTTGTCACTGTCTGTAATGCCAGTAGCTCTTTAGCTTCGTCAAGAATTCCGGCAATTTCAGCCGGTGTGTAAAAAGTGATTTCAAACAGATCTCCGATAGAATCAAGCGTCTCGATCATGGCGTTAAAAACTTCGAATAGTGTATCTGAATCAATATCGAGCCAGACGCGAGCTGATCGGATCAAATTGGTTAAATTCTCGGGCCTGTCCGGTGTTAAAAAGTATTCCGCCAGATAACGTGAGACGGCCGCACAGGAATACAGATTGGGCGTCGAAGCCATTTGAGGCTCCGGCTGACAATGGCTGGCTATGCAGGCTAAGGCGATGTGATCCGGTATATGCCATTGTTTCAGAAGCGCATAACCTACCTCATCATGACCTGCGTCCAATGTCAGGCGTTCGTTCATTAATAAAGTATCATGATCATTCGCGGATGTATAAACGGCTTCGTATTTATCAGGGATGATCGCCACGTAGGCAAGAATGCCGATATCCTGCAATAACCCTGCCAGAAATAGATCATCAAGAAATCGCAAGCCCAGTTTTTCACCCAGTGTGCGACAAGCGAGTGCTGATGCGATTGCGCGTCGCCAGAATTGCGTGTTGTCGATTACGCCATTGCCTTTTATCGGATTGTTTATGAATGTGTTTGTCAATGAGAACGACAATGCGATGACAATAATGGTATGCGTGCCCAGAATGCTGATGGCCTGCCGGATATTGGAAGCCGAACGGCGGCTTTTGTAGAGCGGTGAATTGGCCATTTTCAGTATTTTTGCGGAAAGCGCCGGATCAAGCATGATGTATTTGCACAAATCGTCAAGATTGATATCCGGGTTGTTGGCCAGTTCTATAACTTTAATGGCAATCGCGGGTAACGTTGGAAGGGCTTTGCAGTGACGCAGTTGATTGGCAATAGGGTCATTCATAAGTTGACTCGGTTTTTAAATAAACCGGATTTTTATATCT
>JADZAR010000123.1 GCA_020852475.1 Nitrosomonas sp. | reverse complement strand
TTTAATAATGTCTTAATTTTAGAACAAAGCGGTTTAATTTTTCCAATCCTGCACTGGATAATTCTGCCGCAACAATCAATCAGAATATTTGATCCTGCGTCAAACGACGGATTTTAGCAATTTTGGCGCGCACGACAGCGGCGCGTTCGCCATCGGCAAGGAATATGCCGATCTTGCGGATATGTTCACGCATCCGTGGAATTAATACCTTGTCAAATAGATTGACCCGCTGGGTGATCTTCCGCACCGCTTTTTCCAGACGCCGCTGGCGTTCCTGCTGCACCTGCATTCGCAATCGCAGTGTCAAGGCTTCAGCCATTAACTCCTGAACCCGGTCAACCCAGTGCGGGCGAATCAGAAATGAATAGGTACGCCGCTTAAGGTACACCTGCTCCAATATCGGCAAGCAAATACCTAACACATTTTCTTCGCTCACCTCACTACCTGCGATTGTCACCAGATGTTCAAGTCCGACTTCCTGATCCGCCAGCATAGGCAATTCACGGGCAATTATGCTGTCCAGTTCATTCAGACGATTCCCGGTTTCATGCAACGCCTGTCGCGCCTTTACACGTTCGGCGATCAACTGTTTACGTTTGAGATCCAGCGAAGGGAGAAAACGTTGATAAATTTTGAGCTGACGCTCCGCTTTATGCAACGTTGATTTGCTCAGTGACAGTCTAGACACAGGTTATTCCGCCGCATTGCCAGAATCAGCCCGCCCCTCTCCTGACTGACGGCTGTGTGGGTAGTATTTATCAATCAACGACTGTTTCATCAGCAATTCTTCCGCTTCAAAACATTCCGCGAGCGTCTGCCAACTGAGATCCAACGCTTTCTCCAGCGTCATGGAAACGTCGATATCCATAAATCGCACGCGAAACAGGTCACCAAACTTCAGCAAACGGTGATCATAGGCAGACAATTCAAACGCCATGGCTTGCTTCTGCCGCGCATCGCAGGCTTCAGAATAAAAACGAATCATGGTATTCATGATCTGCGCATGATCTTCACGCGTCATTTTGCCCACGACATGCTGTTTCAAACGGGAAAGCGAACCGAAGGGATCCAGCACACCGTCATGCAGATAAAACTGACCCTCCGTGATATAACCCGTATTATCCGGAACCGGATGCGTAACATCACCGCCTGGCATCGTGGTGACAGAAAGTATAGTGACCGAACCGGCGCTTTTATAGTCACACGCTTTTTCGTAACGCTTTGCCAGTTGTGAATAGAGATCGCCCATATAGCCGCGATTGGAAGGCACTTGATCCATCGACACGCCAACCTCCTTCATCGCGTCAGCAAAAGCGGTCATATCCGTGAGCAACACCAGCACTCGCTTGCCCTCCTCCACCGCAAAGCGCTCGGCAACCGCCAACGCCATGTCAGGCACCAGCAAGCGTTCGACAACCGGATCAGAAGCCTGATTGACAAACATCACTGTGCGGCCGAATACACCTGCATCTTCGAATGACTTACGAAACAGGTAATAGTCATCGAAAATCAGTCCCATGCCGCCAAAAACCACGATATCAGCATCCGCCTGAATGCCGATTCTTGCGAGAAACAGGTTATATGCCTCTCCAGCCACCGAGAAAATGGGAATTTTCTGGCTTTCCACCAGGCAGTTAAACAGATCGATCATCGGCACATTAGTGCGTATCATTCTTGAAGCAAGCTGACGGCGCATTGGGTTGACCGTGGGACCGCCGATTTCCACATGCGGATCAGCAGAAAGATCGGGGCCGCCGTCCAGCGGTTCACCGGCACCGCCAAATACGCGCCCGAGTATATTCGCGGAATAGACAACCTGCATCGGGTGGCCGAGAAAGTATACCGAAGCCTCCGTGGATAGGCCTTTGGTGCCGGCGAACAGTTGCAGCGTCACTACATCGCGATTTAGCCCGATAATCTGCGCAAGCGAACTGCGCCCGTCGCTGTTTTTTACCAGCGCTATATCGCCAAACCGCGCCAATCCACTTCGCGCGCCTTCGACTGCACTGACACGAATGCGCAGAATATCGCCGACAATCTCCAGCACATGGCAAAAACGAATCAACGTTTGTGTCATAGGAAAAAACGGTGCTCAGTACCTGGTTGCGACAATATGAAAATCAACATCCTAATGTTCTCTTTAAACTTAACTTGGCAGTCAATCTGAACCGGCTTGAATAGAATAATTTTTCATCGACTCAACACCATGCACTCTATCTTAGGTGCTGCGGGAACATTTAAGTGCGTTTATAAAGCGATTGCTTATGATCCACGACTATACCGGTCTTCGAAGCGCAATATTCCGCCTGTAGTCCTGCATTCGGACACCTGTTTCCGCAGCAAGCATCACAGCCATTCAACGAATAAAACCAGATCACCATAGAGCGAAACCTAGTCTTATTTCGTTGGGCACGCGATAAATGTTAGCTGTGTCAATAAGCTTGCATAGCGAACCTGACTTACTCTAGCAAGTATTCAATTTCAAGAGCAGGCCGCAATGTTGGATCTTCCGCATAATCACTGCTTACGAATGTCTTCGTATTGTTGTTGCCACTAACGGGCACCAATTTCCATCCGAAGTTTGGTCTGCCATTTTGAATTGCTTGTACTCCCTGGGTCACATCCATAACTAACCAATCTGGATTCCATAAAACTGAAGCTTCGCCGTCAAATTGACTATCGATATCCGTTCCAATACCGACAGCACCCGCCTGATTCCAGAAGACTGCTAATTGACTTTCTTTCCAGGTGACTTCACTTTCAAGCCAGGGCGATAGCAATGGATGTGCTCGATAAACATGATCATAATAGGATGATTTATAAAGTTTTAATTTTGCTGAAGTAATTATTGCCCGATCAGGAATAATACCGCCTTCCGATTCGAAAATTGCAAATTGAATTAATGAACTAAAGCGTGATCCCGCCGGTTTGTCCAGCAGTTTCACACTTTTCCCAAAATTCACAAAAGCATGAAATTCATAAAGATAGCTGTCCCATACATGAGCAAAGTTATTGAGTCCTTTCTGTAACGTGACGCGAAGGTTATTACCCGCTGATCGCGTTACGTCAATACCTACTGCAGCGGAATTAACAGTTAAAGCACCATTATCGATTGCTACTACGTGCAACGTGTGCATGCCTTCTGTTGCGTTCACCCAAACGAACTCGTATGGTAATTGAGTAACTTCTCCAAGCAGCGCACCGTCGACATAGAAGGCTACTTTTGTAATGCTGCCATCACTGTCACTAGCGTCTGCTGTAAGCAGTATAGGCGCGCCAACTTCAAATACCTGTCCGGCACTAGGAGCTGTCAGAGTCGCCGCAGGCGGTTGATTGGTCAAGTTTGAAACAGTAATTGACGCGCTTAGAGAGGTTGCCTGTCTGCCATCATCATCGGTAGCTACAGCATACAAGACATGCGTGCCAGCGGATGCATTTTCCCAGGAAAGTTCATAAGGACTGCTGGTATCCTCGCCCAATAAAATCCCATCTGCGTAAAATTCAACTTTAGCAACAATGCCATCCGGATCACTCGCATTAGCTCTAAGTAAAACGGATGCGCCTTCCACAAATTCCATACCTGATGACGGAGTCGTCAAGCTAATAGCTGGTGGTAAATTTATAGTACCGGTATCCGGTATATATTCAATTTCCAGTATGGGTCGAAGTGCAGGATCAGTCTCATATTCGCTGCTGGCAAATTTTTTAGTATTGTTATTCCCCTTTACTGGCACAAGTCTCCAGCCATAATTCTGCCCGCTTGCACTCATTGCCTGGACACCACCCGTTACATCTATATTTAACCAGCCCGGATTCCAGGTCACGGCACCCTCTCCATCATGAACAGCAGCGATATCCTGACCGAAACCCAGTCCGCCAGGCACATCCCACAAAACACCAGACTCTCTTTGTGTCCAGGTCACGCCAGTCTCTGACCAATTATGCAAAATCTGATGAGTACGATAAATGTAGTCATAGAATGATGTTTTATATAAAAACAGTTTTGCCGATGTAATCGTTGAACCATTGGGCACTGGACCGCCTTCACTGTCAAAGATTGCAAAACGAATGATTGAAGCAAAGCGACTTCCGCCCGGCTTATCCTGCAAGAAAGCATTTTCCCCGTAATTGACGGCGCCAAAATATTCATACAGATAGGCATCAGTTGTCCCCGAATACCCCCCTGATCCCTCCTGCAGGGATATTTTTACGCTATTGTCCGCACTGGATTGAGTTACCGTGATCTGACTGAACTGCGATGTCGCCGTCCCCCCGCCATTATCTGTCACAACCGCTTTCAGATTATGCGTGCCAATTGCAGGATTCGTCCAGACAAACTGATAAGGTGCGCTCTGAACCTCATTGAGTAAATTATCATTCGCATAGAATGCCACTTTTGTTACAAAGCCATCAAGGTCGTTCGCGGTTGCACTGAGCTGAACGGGTGAACCAAATTGGAAATTGGCCCCCGAAGCAGGTGAAGTTAAATTTACAGTGGGCGGCAAATTAACTACAACGGAAGGATTGACCGTAATCGATACGGTTGAAGACGTTGTTTTTTTATTACCATCATCAATGGCGACAGCTTTCAGCGCATGAGCTCCGATTGATGCATTTGTCCAGGAAAATTCATAGGGACTGCTGGTATCTTCATTCAGTAAAACACCATTTGCGTAAAATTCAACTTTGACTATACTGCCGTCGGTATCGCTGGCATTGGCTTTGAGTAAAATGATGGCGCCCTCTGTAAATTCAGCGCCAGTGGATGGACTGGTCAAATTAACCACGGGTGGAAAACTCGCTGGACCTGAACCTGAAACGTATTCTATTTCCAGCGCAGGGCGCAATGATGGATTGTCAGTAAACTCGCTACTCGAAAATTTGATCAGATTATTATTTCCTCCTTTGGAAATCAGTTTCCAACCAAAATTTTGTCTATTTGTGCTCATATCCTGAACACCCGATGTCACATCAATCTCAAGCAATCCTGGATCCCATGTCACCATTCCTTCGCCATCCGATTCACTGGCGAAATCAATGCCCGGTGTATTAGCTCCCGGCGTGTCCCATAATGATCCGGATTCTTTTTGCAGCCATGTCACACTGCCTGCTCCCCACTCAGATATTAATCTATGAGCACCATAGACATGATCGTACGCAGAAGACTTATTTAGTGATAATTTTGCCTTGCGAATCAACGCTCCATCCGGAATTGGTCCACCTTCACTTTCAAAAATCGCAAAGCGAACCAGCGGCGTCAAACGAGAGCCGATTGGCCGACTATGCAAAGCATGGCTTGCCGACAGGTTACTCGTGCTCAAAAATTCATCCAGATAGGTATCGATAGTCCCGGTATACCCATTCAAACCATTCTGTAGTTTTAATATTTCAATCGTATCGGCGGATACAATGACGTTTATGGGGCTGGATACAGCTGATGAGCCGTCAGTAAACAAAGCGTTAGCCGTTAATTCATAGGAACCCGGTATTCTGTTCGTCCAATCCAAATTATAAGGCGCGACATTCGATGAACCTATAGGATTGCCATCCAGAAGGTATTCTACGCGTGATATCGTTTTTCCCAACGCATAAACCGACAATTCAACCGGCTGATTTGAATACACAGTTTCACCGTTTCGCACATTCACCAGAGATACGCCTTCATTCTCAATTTCAGGTTGCCAGTTTGCTGGCTTATACACCCAGATGTCTCCAGACCGTGAGTCAAACAAGCCTATGAAAGCATCCAGTGCGCGTGCATATTTCCATTTTCCGAGAATTGGATTTACCACGCTGCCCTGTTGAGGAACAGACAGACCTTCGGGTGTTACACGACTCAGCACCCAGTTTCCAGAAGACAAATCCTGTGGCGGTATCAACTGCCAAACGTCCTGTCCTCCATCCCACAAAAGAAAAACCTGTCGTCGATGATCATAATCAAGTCCATAGTATATTAACCTGTTGAAGTTAAAAATCCCGCCAACAACTTGCGGTGAGAAAATAACATTCGACGGCACTATGCCCTGTGGCTGATCGAGATTCCAGAAAGTAAATATACTGCCGGCTGTTCGCACAAATATTTTACGCTGTGGATCATAAGCACCCGCACCCTGGCCAGCAAACGTCGATCCTGCTGCTACCTTACCAGCCACTTCGTAAGTATCTTGCGATGAATCTGAATTTGAATAAGCAGAATAACGAAACAAATTCGCATTAGTCTGAAGATATAGAACATCAACATTATTTTCTTCAGCATATGCACTCACCGTATTAATAAAATAATTAGGCAAAATGGCGTTAGACGCAGTAGGCGTCAGGTTGTCTCGATTGCTCCACATACTTTTACCAATAACATCTGAAAACAACTGTGGGTTAACCTGCGAGCCCGTTGTACCACCAACAGCATTTCCATCCGCCAAAGCAGGGTCGAAAAAATACGGTCCGGTCGGAGAGCCATTGGTGTGAATGTAACGGGTACCTGTGTTAAATGCAGCGCCTCCAAATGTAACAAATCTGTCCAAAATTGGAAAAAACTCAGAATTATCATAAGTATGCGCCGAGACGGGCGCATTAAAAACACCATCGATACTCTCGTAATGTCCTCCTGCGATGTGCTTCACCTCCGACGGCAGTGAAGCACGCACCCAATCGCGTGTTGAAGATTCCCAGAAATAAACTTCATTTCCAGGATAGTTCGCATGACCGCCGCCATAAATAATTATATTTCCTCGATTGGAGTCCCAGGCCATCGAGCTCCATGCCGCAATGATACTGTGTGGTGCGCCAACAGAGGGGGCTTCTGGAGGAGCTGGTCGCTGCTCGAGCGGCGTCCAGGCATCATCGTATCGATTTGCATTTAGTTTTACCCAACTATTCTCAGGCGCCAGCGCCAGAATGCGGGCAATATCGGTGTCTAAATCCAGTTTCCAGGCGCCTTCGCTTTTTCCTGCCGTTGAAACTAAAAATACAAACACTACAGAAAGACAAACATTTTTTAATATATTGTCAAACAACCTGCTTTGTGGTGTTTTCATGATCTGATCCCTGTTCGTGAAAGTACACTCCCCCGCTAAATTTGCGGGCAGTCGTTGAAAAATTAGCGTCGTATCTCGTATCTTTAGTAAATGGACCGGCAAGCTGTCGAAAAATATATCCGTGGAGCCGATTGCCAGGAGGCTGTCCGAGAATAGCGATCGGAACTAGAGCGAGGCTGGTTGGGCGGGGTTTTGCAATCATTTGAGGCAAATAGTTGTTCTATTCAACGAAAAAGATCGGAAAATCCAGCCAAACAGAATCTCCGCAGTAGATCAGTCTATATTCTCAGACAGTCTCCCAGGAAAAACAGGAACGCAAGCAAAGCACAGCAAAAAGCCGTCTAACTAATCAGTAGAGCAAGGAGCTTGCGTCAATTAAAAAATCCAGTTCATACTTGATAAGCAATTATTTCGGATCTGTTTTTTTGCGTCATACCAGTAGCACAGATAGCTTTAACTACAAACCTCTGCTAAAAAAAAGCAGTACTGATATTCGATACTACTAAACAAGATCAAGCGACTCAAGTCATTTTTACATGGCGGGATTTCTTTGGCCATCCGGCTCCGTGTGCTGACATGAAGGTCTGGGCAAGGCAGCTGCCAATGATGAAGGTTAATTCAGCTCAATTGCCGAATTTTTCTGCGGTTTCCTCAATCATTCAGATTTATACGATTTTTCCCGCACGAACATCACACTTCTTCATTAATCATCATGTAACACGATTGTCACATTAAATTGGTAAATTGACCCAACCAATAAGTTCACACACAACGTTTAATTTGGAGAAAAAAATGGTGAGGTTAGACAAAAGGGCAAGACTATCGATTTACTCAGCCGCGCTACTGGGTGCATTTGCCGCTGACAGTCTTGCGGCAACGGCGACTTTTGATCCGGCAACGGGCATTGTTAATATGCCCGTTGTGGAAGTTTTAAATGGCGCATCTTCGGCATTCTACAGCGCACAATTGCAAATCAGCGGCGATGGCCTGCAATTGATTGATGCAGCATCGATTCCGTCCGCCAAGGGACAACAGCGCGTCGTGTTTGATTCGGCGACAGCTGCAGTACACGTGCCATCCGTAGTTGTCGGCGCGGATGAATACTACGTCAAGCTGCGGCTGGTTCCGGGTTCCAATCCGCTGCGCTTCACAATCGATCAACTGGTCAGTAACCAATTTCAAGGCTGTCCGAGCTTCTCGACTCCCGGCGTTGCTTCAGGTTCATGTGTTCTGAGCGGCGAAATTAATCAGGATGTCACGCTGACGAAAAACATTCAGTGGGTATTGTCGGGTGGTGTATTTATCGGCGGCGACAACAGCAACAGCGCCACGCTGACGATTAATCCCGGCACTCAGATCTTCGGTCAGCAAGGCGCTGATTTCCTCTGGATCAGACGCGGTTCGAAAATCTTCGCTGAAGGCACGCCGGACAATCCGATTGTCATGAGTGGTCCACTGCAGCAATCCGCCGGTGAATGGGGCGGTCTGGTGATTTCCGGTAACGCACCGGTCAACGGTTGTAACGTCGGTATCAATCCTTGCGAAGTCCCATTTGAAGCCATCACTTCTGAATTTTTCGGTGGTAACAATACGAATGACAACAGCGGCATAATCAAGTACACGCAGATACTTTTTGCCGGATTTCCCGTGCGTCCCAATGAAGAATTGAACGGTTTTACTTTAAACGGCGTGGGTGCGGGTACCCTGATCCAGTTCGTCCACGTTCATGAAGGCGTTGATGACGGCGTTGAAATGTTCGGCGGCACGGTTGGATTGAAACATCTTGTATTGACCAATATCGGTGATGATAGCCTTGACTGGGGCAGTGGATGGACCGGAAAAGCGCAGTTTGTTCTGGTCAAACAAGCTCCCAGCGACGGCGATCGCGGCATTGAAGCTGATAACAATGAAGTCAATAACGACATTGAACCCCGTGCGAAACCCATATTATCGAATATGACGCTCATCGGCGCGCCAGTCGCCACGCAGGGTATCTTATTGCGCCGCGGCACAGGTGCGAATATCTGGAATACCGTTATTACCGGCTTTCCTGACTGTATTTCAATCGATGGAGAAGCTACATTCCTGAACGCAGGTGCACCTGGCAATCTCTCCGGTGAATTGACCATGGTCAATTCATTTGTGAATTGCGCCAATAATTTCAATGATGGCAACGGCGCTACTTTCTCAGTGGCAGAGTGGTTCACATCACAATCCGGCAACAGTACGGAAGATCCACAACTGAACGATTTTCTGCCTGCCTTTGGGTCGCCTCTGACACTCGGCGGCGCGCCAGTTAACGATGCCTTCTTTGATGTAGTCGATTATGTCGGCGCATTCAAGGATGCGAATGATGACTGGACGCAGGAATGGACTTTTAACTTCTAATTGAAAAGAATCTAGCAGGAATCACTGATTCCACGCCCAAAGAAAAACCTTTCGTTGTACAAACAATGGAAGGTTTTTTGCTCGATTCTCCCGTAGTAACAAGCTGGATGCCGGAAGAATAACACCAGACTTAAGTACGATGTGTGTATTACAGCATTCAAACCACTGATAACACGAACAAAACCAGACTTGCCATACCCGCAACAAAAGTCACAAATGGAAATATTCCAATAGGCAGACCTTTCTCGACTTTCTGAAGGTGCACCAGAGACTGCACACCGACTGCATATTGTTTGGCAGCTAAAATATATCCGAGTGTAAAAAAAGAAGCCCACGCCGCAAGAATTATGGTCAACACAAATGAAGCGAGAGATAGTGCAAGCAATGTGACTGAAGAATGTTCGGGCAGCTCCCTTATAAAGGCCGCCACTACTACGATAGCACCGCTGCTTAATGTTGCCAGATGTTTGAACAAATCCACCCGGATTTTGAAAATATCAGATAAATCATCGATATATTCTTCCAGCTTCTCTTGATCCTGCATAATCAGAAAATCTCCCTGTGAGTTGTTGAGTCATTTCCTGATCCACATCATTTTACAACTCAGAAGCCAGTGTAATTCAGTCAAAATAACTAATAACTACTCAGCCAGCGAGGCCAGAACTTCGAATGACGCGATACCATCAAACACAAGCGGCACAGCGCCGTCACGGCATTCCGGAAAAACCACTTTATCATCGGATTTAAGTTTTTTTGCCAATCGCATTACAAAATGCTCGACAAAAAAGTACTGGGTAGTGCAAAAAATATCAACTACTACATAAATAAGCAATTAGGCGATATTCTCGAAAAGTCTTTGCTGAGAATTCTAGTCGAAAGAATAAAGTACTGGCGATATGCTTTTCATTGCGAAAGATGCGATTAACATCTTCCGCGACAAGAATGCTGATTCTATTATGGATTCTCTGTGGTATCAGTGGTCGCTTCAGATGTCGTTTCAACCACATCGTTGTCTTCATCAACCAGTACGGCTTTCATACTTAAACGCAACCGGCCCTTGTCATCTGCTTCAAGAACTTTGACACGTACGGTTTGCCCTTCATTCAGATGATCCGTAACGTTGTTGACTCGTTCCTTAGCAATCTGGGATATATGCAACAAGCCGTCTTTTCCGGGCAACACGCTGACAATAGCGCCAAAATCCAGTAGCTTCAGCACCGTGCCATCATAAATTCTTCCCACTTCCACCTCTGCGGTAAGATCTTCAATGCGTTTTTTAGCAAGTTCGCCGTTTTCAGCATTAACACAGGCGATAGTCACCTGACCGTCATCGGTAATATCAATCGTTGTTCCAGTCTCTTCGGTCAGTGCGCGTATTACAGCGCCACCTTTTCCAATAACATCACGTATTTTCTCCGGATTGATCTTGATTTTGATGATACGCGGCGCATGTACCGAGATACTTTCACGATTAACCGGCAGGGTTTCTTTCATGATGTCCAGTATATGCAATCTCCCTTCGCGCGCTTGCAAAAGTGCGGCATGCATGATTTCCTTCGTAATCCCCTGTATCTTGATATCCATCTGCAAAGCGGTTATACCTTTATCAGTACCAGCTACTTTAAAATCCATATCACCGAGATGGTCTTCGTCGCCGAGGATGTCAGTCAAAACTGCAAAACGGTTACCTTCCTTAATCAATCCCATGGCTATGCCGGCAACATGTGCTTTCATCGGAACGCCTGCATCCATTAGCGCGAGACAACCACCACAAACAGAAGCCATTGAACTGGAACCGTTTGACTCAGTAATTTCGGAAACCACCCGTAACGAGTACCCGAACTCTTCCTGCGACGGCAACACTGCAGCCAAGGCACGTTTGGCAAGACGTCCATGACCTATCTCACGGCGTTTGGGCGTACCTACCCTACCGGTTTCGCCGGTAGCATAAGGCGGCATATTATAGTGCAGCATGAAGCGTTCGGAATAATCGCCTTGCAATGAATCAATTTTCTGTTCATCGCGTGTGGTGCCGAGCGTTGCCACAGCCAGAGCCTGCGTCTCGCCGCGTGTAAAAAGCGCAGAGCCATGCGTGCGGGGCAACACACCATTGCGAATAGTAATAGGACGCACAGTTCGCGTTCCACGACCATCAATGCGCGGTTCACCGTCAAGAATCTGATTACGTACAATTTTGGACTCTAGTGCGAAAAAAGCCTCTTCAAAAGCATTAGATTCTGGTCCATCTTCAGCGCCAACGCCGAGTGCCTCGATAGTTTTCTGCCTGACTGCCGCAATAGCTTCGGTACGCGGTTGTTTCTGTTTTACTTTAAATGCCTGACGCAGATCAGCCTCAGCCATCTGGGTAATTCTATCTTCCAGCACAGCGTCCTTTTCAGGCGGCGTCCAGTCCCATGCTGTCACACCCGCCTCGTCCGCCAGTTCGTTTATAGCATTAATAACCGCCTGCATTTGTTCATGCCCGTACACAACTGCACCAAGCATGATTTCCTCAGTCAATTCGAATGCTTCGGATTCAACCATCAGCACAGCCTGCTGGGTGCCCGCTACAACCAGATTTAACTGCGTATCCTTGAGTTCGGCAGTAGTCGGGTTCAAGACATATTCGTTATTAATATAACCCACGCGCGCCGCACCTACCGGTCCATCAAAAGGAATGCCAGAAAGTACTAATGCAGCTGATGTGCCAATGATTGCCGGGATATCGGGATCCACCTCCTCATTTGAAGACAATACCGTAGCCACGACCTGCACTTCATTATAAAAACCTTCAGGAAAAAGCGGACGAATCGGACGATCGATAAGACGTGAAGTCAGCGTCTCTTTTTCGCTTGGACGGCCTTCCCGCTTAAAAAAACTGCCCGGTATTCTCCCGGCGGCATAAAATCGTTCCTGGTAATCAACCGTCAATGGAAAAAAATCCTGCCCCGGCATCACGTTCCTGGCGCCAACCACAGTAACCAACACGACTGTGTCATCCATGGTCACCATTACTGCACCATGCGCCTGTCTCGCAATTTCTCCAGTCTCCAGTGTCAGTTGATGTCGCCCGTAAGTAATACTCTTCTTGATAGGTTTCAATTAATAATCCTTTTTCTCAGGTAAGACTACCATCCAGTCATACCCGTCTTTACAAATAACAATGTACTGAATATCCATGCATCAGCAAAAAATCGCATGCAAACAAATTATTTACGTAAGCTGAGACGATCGATCAGTGCTCTATAAGCGTCTTCATCATTACGTTTCAGATAATCCAGCAGCTTGCGGCGGCGACCAACCATACGCAACAATCCGCGACGGGAATGATGATCTTTGACGTGAGTTTTGAAATGATCAATCAGATCATTGATTCGAGCAGTTAAAAGTGCAACTTGCACTTCAGGGGACCCGGTATCACCGTTATTCCGCTGAAAATCACGCACAACTTGTGCTTTTTGCTCTGTTGTAACAGACATAAGCTTCTCCAATTAAACCTATTATTTGATATCTAAAAAAGCGGGATTTTACTCTTTAATAGCGCCCTTGTCCAAAACTGATCACACAGTGCGACCGGATTTTTAGCAACTTGAATATTTTTGCTGAAACACGTAATCAATTTATGCGTCCGTATCGAGTAAAGGCGATACAGTTACATCATTCCGAATGCAGATTTGGAGGCAAAAAGTGAGGCTTACACTTACTCGGGAAAAAGAACCGGGTATTTTCACCAAACAGTTACACTGGTACTGAAATTAATCCGATTCTTCTTTCCTGTTTTTTTCTATGCCGTTAAATCGGCATTATTGCTGAAACGATTTTTTCAACAGGCAGATTAAATCTGGGCATTTTCACCATCATGTCCTGATGGATTGGTGAATTGGTCATTCAATGCCTGGATATAATCATTGGCTTCATCGACAATTTCGTCAATCGTTCTTTCAGCCACCTCGTTCCATCCCGCAGGTTTTTTGAAAAGCATGCTTCGATATGGCAGCGTGCTTTTAGTAAAAGCTTGAGCATATTGTCTACAGGACTCATGGTCATGCCCCATTTCCTGATTCAATTTTTTCTTGATACCGTTTGCCACCACCTTGCGTACGGTAAAATGCATATAAATCAGAACGAATAGGACAGTCACAACAGCAACAGGAGAAAATGTTTCATCTCCAGGAACAAGCGTATTCAACAGATCCCAGGACTCGGTGTAATGGAGTCCCGTTCCAGCCAGCGCCGCCAGCACTACCAGCAAAATACCGTCAAACAGCAATACTTTGCTTTTCCATTCACTCAACATACTGGTTAACTTATCAACCATCTGATTTTTAACTGCTTTTGCTGTTTGCTCCAGTTTGCCGACAATGCGGTAAGCACGCTCGACTTCAATCTGTTGCATGCGTTTGAGTATATCCGCCATATCTTCGTCACGCTTTTTCTCAAAGCGCTCCTTGACTTTGGGATTACTGATCGGAACGGCTGCTTCCGAGTTGTAAATACGATAAAAACGTCCAGCAATCAAGCCGACTTCGGCAAGCGAACGCTGCCAGGCCGAAACGACCTCTTCAGGATTATCTTCCTGAGCGGTAACATCAATCTGATTCAGGATGTAGAGAAACTTGTTTGCGTCCGCGCGATTCACGCTGGCCGAAACCAGATACGCCAACGTATCCTGCATAGCTTTGGGTTCCGGGTGGCGTGCATCAAAAAATACCAGAACCAGATCCGACAAATTAATAATATGCTGCGTCAGTCGCAATGTCGATGCGCGCTGACTGTCTGCATCAAACCCCGGAGAATCGATCATAATCTTGCCGCGAATATTCTCTGACGGGCAGGTCTTTAATTGCAAATAAGCATCAATGCGTTCCTGACCTGTCTCAGAAATTTCCTCGATGCTTTTGCTGATATGAAAAAAGGGAAACCGCGGATCGGCATCCAGTGCAACGCCAGGTAAAGTTTTAGCTTCATTATGACGGCTATAACAGATAACCGTAAATTTATCATCCACCGCCTGAGTCCCTGTACGCTGCAACTTCATGCCCAGATGTGAATTAATGAAAGTCGATTTTCCCGCTGAGAAGGTGCCTAAAACAGCGATCATGGGCCACCAGGTCACGCATGTTGCATAAGACTCATCTCTGCCGATCAATCCCATACCGTATCCGATATAATCCAGTTTTCGGAAACTTTTCACGGCTTTGGCCAGTATTGGATTGTCCGGATGCTCATCGGCAAGATGCTTTTCCAGACTATTCAAGAGTTTACTAATTTGTGTTGAACTATATGACATAAGGGCCCCTTTTTTTCTTTTCCTGCGCACCTTCAAAAAAGTGCGCGAGATACAGTAAGTTAAATTCTAATAATAAAATCAGCGTCCAGAAATCCTGTTTGATAGCGTGGCACAGGATCGTCAAAATTGAAAAATTTATTTCACTACCTGTTAAGTGAGAAAAATTTCAGTAAAAATAAAAGCATCCTTGCGTGGCGATTCTACCAAGAACAAACTCTGCTTACCAGTCAGTGATAATCACCGGCATAGGGCTTGCGATAACTCCGCAATCTTTTCCGAGCAGAAATAATATTTCCTTCAGTCATCTGCTAAGATTATTGCCATCCGATTACCCTGAACATTATCCTTACTGAATTTGCCATTGATCATGGAATCACCAGGAACCAACAACACATCAGGCAACAAGCAGACAACCGAGCGTTCACCGCATATTGGACGCTATGTATTGATCGGTGCATTAACAGTCGCACCGCTATGGGTAACCTGGTTGGTATTCGAATTTGTGCTGAAAATGCTCGCCCAGATGGGCGAACCAATGTTAAAAGGCGTGGCGCGTGCGGTGCGGCCGCATTCTGACACCTTAGCCTCCTGGCTGCTCGACTCCAGCTTCCAGCAGGGCGTTGCGGCTTTACTAACGATTGCAAGTTTGTACGGTATCGGATTGCTGGCTTCTGTTGTCATTGGCAAAAAAGTCATTGAACTTTATGAGGATATTCTGGCCAGATTGCCCTTCGTACAAACGATTTACGGCGCCACCAAACGTTTTTTATCCACCTTAAGCCAGCCGCCGGTAACCGGACGGCGCGTGGTGCTGATCAGCTTCCCTTCCACCGACATGAAAGCCATCGGCTTCATTACCAAAGTCATGCATGACCCCGAAACCGGGGAAGCGCTGGCAGCGGTTTATGTGCCCACATCACCGAACCCAACTTCCGGTTATATAGAAATCGTTCCGATGAAAAATGTCGTCGTGACTGACTGGAGCACCGAGGAAGCAATGACATTCGTGGTTACCGGCGGCACCAATGCGCCGGATAAAATCCGCTACGACAATCCAAAATCACCGTCCGATATAATGACCGAGGAAAGTAACACAAATCAGGATAATACGGCTGGAAAGAATTAATGCTTATCAAACCTGTCCGGCAAATCTTTCAGAAAACGCCCTGCGTTCAGCATTTGGCGCCGCAACAACGTCCAGTTTTCAGCTTTTTTCTGTTCATCCATGCAACGTAGAAGGCGCGATCTGAAGGCGTCTTCCTGCTGATTAAGAATAGCCGCCCAGAGCACATCACTGACGTTGTAGCCATCTCCTTCCACAAGACTGACCGGAATCACATGTTCAACCGGAACCGCCAGATCGGCTGCGATTGCCTGTACGGCAGCACGGATACTGACTGCCTTGGTGCTTTGCGATTGTGTCAGATCATACGGTGGATTCCATTCACTCGCCGGACGCAATCTGTCGATATGACTGGCAACCACCAGCAATGGCGGCGGACGACGCCCAACTTGCCTGGACTTAAAATCGCGCACAGCATCCAGGCATTCACGCTCGGATTGCCGGTCAGGACGATTTGCCGGACTGACCCATAAAATCAGATCAGCGTCTTTTGCCGCATCGCCTATTTGCCTGGAGCCAAAATGTGCACTGTCACACCCCGGGCTGTCAAAAATCAACGCCTGTGTCAATCCTTCACGCGACAATACAAACGGCTTCAGCATCCCGGTACTGCCGGGCAGAATATCAACCGCCGACTTCAATGTACCGAACAATGCATTGATCAGGCTTGATTTGCCGGCATTCGATCGTCCCAGCACCAGAATTCGCAGTGGTTCTTCTTCAATCCTGGTTGATAAATCCTGCACTTCCATACTGCGCATTTCCGCGCTGGTGCGCGCCGTGCGCATGGTTGCCGGCTCATCGTCGGTCAACACCAGACGACCACTGTAAAGATCAATCGCGTAGTAACCTACTTTGCGAATATAGGTTCTGAGAAACCACCGGTGCAATTCGTCACGCGCCTGCATGAAACTGCGTTCGCGCAATTGCCGCCATGCCTCTCCGAGCAACGCATCGACCGGATTGACAATCGCGCGACCCGCCCGGTACAAGCCAAACACCTGCTCCGCCTTGTCTTTCCAACGCTGTATACGGAATAGATCACCCAAGGTCAAGCGATGACTGAACGGAATATTTTCCGCCACGTCATGACGCAGATCACGGCTTGCGCGCTCGATCACCAGCAAGGTATGCGGTATGGTCAGTTCAAAGAGCGGTTTTTCCACATCAGGATAATAACACCGCGCAACCGTTTCCATCGCCTGCCGCCCCAGCGTCAGAATCCAGCTGCCCTCTTCCAGTGGCCAGTCTTCCGGTTTGCAGCCCTCTGCCAGCGCCTGCACCTGCGCCCATGCAGCATCCGCGTTCAACGGCCAATCCGGATTCGGTTCAGTCGCCGCTTCGGCAAGCAGCTTACGCTCACGTTTGATCAATAATTGCTGCAAGCCATAGCCGATTCCGCTGCTAATCAGCATAGCGAATGCCCAGAATAGTAGAAAACTGTTCTGCCACAGCCAGACCATGCCGAAACCCAGCAATGCCAGGAACGGCAGAATCAGCAACAGAAAAGCCAGCAACCTGAGCGGATCGATACCGTACGGTAATGCTCTCATCAGGAGCCGTCGCGCCAGCGGTCTTTCAGAATCGCCGCGCCGCGCTTGAGTTCCTCGGCATAGATGCGGCGTAGGGTTTCAGCATCCACATTCAGTTGATTTCGGTGCCGCACAAAGAAATACACGGCGGCTTTTCCCAATGCATAGGTTGTCGCGCTGCTGGCGCTCGCGCCCCATAACGCGCCCAGCGTCTGTCCAAGAAATGGAATGACTTTGGATACCGTGCGGCCAGCCCATCGCGTCAGATAGCCTGTCGCCACCCCCGCGCCCAGCAGGCCAAGAAATTCGGATATCGTACGTTTGTCCCAGGATTGTCCGTAAAGCACCGCCAGACTGTGCAACATCTTTGCCTGCACCGCTGTCACCGAGACGAGATCAACTACTGGCAAAGCGCCGAGTCCTGCCGCAGTTGTGGCATAACCGACGATATGCTGATGCGCCGTGCGCTCAAATAGATCCCGCACCTGCGCAGTGCTGCTGAGCAGATTTTCCAGCCCCAGCGATGAGAACGCTTCAATCGCCTGCCACAAGGCTTCAATGCCATACTCCGCTGGATCGTAACCATCTTCCGGCAGCGTCAGATCCACCGCTACCCAACGCACCGGCGCATGGCCGGGCAAATCCGCGGCAAACGCGCGCTGTGCCCGCAACGCGCGTTTCAAGTCAAACGGCACGGTATCCGGCAACGGTTCCTGACCGTAAGGCCAGGGCAGCACATGCCGGCCACCGAGTGGATAGCATTCATGCAAGCCGGTTTGCACAATCAGCAGCGGCCATTCCGGATGACGCGCACGCACTGTGTGCAACACATCAAACACCGACTGCTGTTGAAGATCTGCGACTTTCATCACGGCGATCAGCAAATGCGCCTTCGATTCGCAATATTGAATGTCATCACCGGGATCATAGGCCACTTCGCCGAGGCCACGCGTATCGAGAAACCGCACCACCGGCGCCTCCGCAGGAAAATCGTAAAACCGCGACTGCCGCGTGCACGGCTGAAAACCGTTGCCGATCTCGGCGGCTTCGCTGCCGGTCATCGCGCGGATAATCGACGTCTTGCCCGCCTGCGTCTTACCGATCAACCACAATACCGGCACCGGTATTTTTTCCCGCGCTTCGTGCAGCGATTTTTCCAGTAATGCTTCATCGATCCTGGGATCGAGCAATTCCTTGCGCAATTGCGCCCAGTAATCGCTCCAGTTTTTCAAGTAACGCCAATCCATCAGGCAGATAAAACGGGGTTACAGCAGTGCCGCAAAACCAGCTTTGATTTAAGCCGTTCCTGCCATTGATCACGTTTCTGCACAAACGATAACATGGCATGCGCCGGGCTGGTGGATGGCAGGCGTGTCAGATGCATCTGCCGCAAACCCGGGATGTTTTTGTTCAGCACATCCCGTCTGAAACAGACTTCCGCCTTGGCGCCGTTGAAAAAAACATGGCGGATTTGCGCATGCTGTGTGAAAAACAGTCTGAAATCATTGACGCGCTGTGAAGCGCTTTCTATGCTGGAATCCAGACTACCTTGGCGTCTGCACGATTGCAACACATCCCAGAGCGCGATACGCGCTGATTTCAATGCAATGATTTTTTCGGCATACGATACGACTGCCGGGTCAAAACTCAACAATTCTCCCATGATAGGCCAGAATGCGTTTTGCGGATGCGCGTAATATCGATTTGCGTCGAGCGATACTTGTCCAGGCATGCTGCCCAATATCAGGATTTCAGCTTGCGGATCAGCAATCGGCGGAAAACTGTAAATCAATGTCATCACATACAGCGGTTATGGCATTTTATCCACATAATAATGCCGAATGGATTGCAGCTCATGATTTAATTCATAAATTACCGGCCTGCCCGTCGCCAGTTTCAGCTTCATGATCTGCCGCTCGGTTAACTGATCAAGCTGCCCCATGAGTGTACGCAGTACATTTTTATGCGAAACAATCAAT